>NZ_JAPPWA010000002.1:1232642-1540802 GCF_029815055.1 Ignatzschineria sp. RMDPL8A
GATGGATTCATTCCTTACACATAACTCATTAGAGGAGGCCAATTATGAAACGTGATCCACGTCTAATCCCTTTTTCACAGGAACATCACGGCGCATTAAAATTGTCGCTAAAACTGCAAAATGCCCCCACTGACGAAGCGACCGCAGAATTGTTACTTGCTGAGCGAGAGGGGCTACTCACTCATTTTTTTGAAGAGGAACAGCTGATTATTCCGATCCTCAATAGTATGTCCTCAAGCGGTGCGCTGTTGTTGCAATTTTTAAATGATCACCGCGATCTCCGTCATCTCTTAACGGAAAATGATCCGGCAACCTATGTCGAGCTTGGGAAGCGGTTAAATTCACACACGCGCTTTGAAGAGCGTGAACTGTTTCCGGCGATTGAAGCGTATTGGGCAAAGGTCGAGGCGGGAATGGAGTAGTGCCTTGAATAACGGGCGTTACGAAAACCCTTATAAAAACAGGAAGAGTGCCAAGAGCGCTCTTTTTTTATGTCTCTTTTTTGTGCCTAAAATCGTGATGTTAATAAAGAGGTGAAAGTCGCACGTTGCAAAGCGGTGACATTGGCGTTTTACACTCATGCTAAAAGGACTAATCACAAATAATTAGATGGACTAATTATAAAGATTCGATGATTAGCTAATGCGGTCAATATCTTAGATTGACGCAGGTTGGTAGAGTAAGACCATCATTAATGTAATGAGTAAGGAAAACGAATATGAGTCACTTTTTAGATCGTTTAAACTTCTTTATTAAGAAAGAAGAGAGTTACTCCGACGGTCACGGTACGGTCAGTAACGAAAGCCGTGATTGGGAAAAAGGTTATCGCGGTCGTTGGCAACACGACAAAGTAGTGCGTTCAACTCACGGAGTGAACTGTACCGGTTCGTGTAGCTGGAAAATTTTCGTGAAAAATGGATTGATCACGTGGGAGATGCAGCAGACCGATTATCCGCGCACCCGTCCCGATCTTCCCAATCATGAACCGCGCGGCTGTCCTCGTGGGGCATCGTACAGTTGGTATGTCTATTCAGCACAACGGGTAAAATATCCGATGCTGCGTGGGGCATTGGCTGAAATTTGGCGTGAAGAGCGTCAAACTAAAGATCCGATCAGCGCATGGACGGCGATCTGTAACGATCCGGAAAAACTCAAGGCCTATAAATCTCAACGGGGTTTAGGCGGTATGGTTCGCTCAAACTGGGAAGAGGTTTATGAACTTATTGCAGCAGCAAACGCATATACTGTTAAGCAGTACGGCCCTGATCGTGTTATTGGGTTTTCTCCTATCCCTGCTATGAGTATGGTGAGCTATGCTGCCGGAACGCGCTATCTGTCGCTTCTTGGTGGGGTGCCGCTCTCGTTTTATGACTGGTATTGTGACTTACCACCTGCAAGTCCGCAGGTATTTGGTGAGCAAACTGACGTTGCTGAAAGTGCCGATTGGTACAACTCAAACTATCTTTTAGTCTGGGGCTCAAACGTTCCGATGACCCGTACGCCCGATGCTCACTTCTATACTGAAGTGCGTTATAAAGGGACCAAAACCGTTGCGATCTCCAGTGACTTTGGTGAGATGGCAAAATTCGGGGATATCTGGCTTGCACCAAAACAAGGGACCGATGCTGCGCTGGGTATGGCGATGGGTCATGTGATTTTAAAAGAATTCCACATCGACAATCCCTCTCCGTATTTCCAAGATTATTGCCGCCGTTATACCGATATGCCGGTGTTAGTTCGTTTAGTTAAAAATGGCGATACTTATGAGCCAGAATATTTCTTACGCGCATCGCATTTAGCGGGCGAGGTGAGCGAGCAACAAAATAGCGAATGGAAAACGCTTGTGATTGATGAAAAAACGGGCGAACTTGTGGTACCAAATGGCTCCGTTGGATTCCGTTGGGATGGCAGTCAGCGCTGGAACTTAGAAGAACGTGCCGGCGAGCGTGAGTATCAAGCGCAATTATCGGTGATGGATCACCATGATGATGTGTTAGATGTGGCATTTCCTTACTTTGAGAAAGACCAAGATGAGATCTTAATTCATAAAGTGCCCGTGAAACGCATTACTGATCATGAAGGCAATGAATGCTTTGTGACTACAGTGTTTGATTTAACCGTAGCCAACTATGGCATCGATCGCGGTCTCAAGGATCAAAATGCTGCGAAAGATTACTTTGATGACGCGGCGTATACGCCAAAATGGCAAGAGAAAATTACCGGCGTTAAACCGGAAGATGTGATTCAAGTGGCGCGTGAATTTGCGCAAAACGCTCATGATACTAAAGGACGTAGTATGGTGATCGTTGGTGCGGGTCTAAATCACTGGTATCACATGGATATGTCCTATCGCAGTATTATCAATATGCTGATGATGTGTGGTTGTATCGGTAAAAGTGGTGGTGGCTGGTGTCACTATGTTGGGCAAGAGAAACTTCGTCCGCAAACCGGTTGGGCACCGCTTGCATTTGGGCTTGACTGGAACCGTCCGTCACGTCAAATGAACGGGACATCGTTCTACTATAACCATACGGGCCAATGGCGTCATGAAACCTTAGGGGTTGACGAAATTATGGCACCGAATCAGATGGGCAAAATGGAAAACATGAGCCTAATTGATTACAACGCGAAAGCGGAACGAATGGGCTGGTTACCAACGGCGCCTCAATTGACCACAAACCCACTTGATGTGGCGAAAATGGCGAAAGACGCCGGTAAAGATGCCTCGAGCTTTGTGGCGGAGCAGTTAAAATCTGGCGGATTAGATATGTCATGTAATGACCCGGATAATCCGAAAAACTTTCCACGCAACCTCTTTGTATGGCGCTCGAACCTCTTAGGGTCATCAGCAAAAGGGCATGAGTATTTCCTTAAATATCTCTTAGGAACGCAAAATGCGCTCGATGAGAGCCACGCGGACGGCTGCATTGAACCAAAAGAGATTAAAGTGCGCCCGGCGGTTGAAGGGAAACTTGATCTTCTCGTGACACTCGACTTTAGAATGTCCACTACCTGCCTATATTCAGATGTGGTCCTTCCAACGGCGACGTGGTATGAAAAAGACGACATGAATACCTCGGACATGCACCCCTTTATTCACCCCTTATCGGAAGCGGTCAATCCTCTTTGGGAGAGCCGTACCGACTGGGAGATCTATAAAGGTCTTGCGAAGAAATTCTCTGAGTTGTCGAAAGATTACTTAGGCGTTCGTGAAGATGTGCTCTTAACCCCGCTGATGCACGATACTCCCGAAGAGCTTGGTCAACCCTTTGATCCAAAAGATTGGAAAAAAGGTGAATGTGATCCGATTCCAGGGAAAACTATGCCGAAAATTACCGTGGTTGAGCGGGATTACGGCGCGATTTATGACAAATTTACCAGCGTTGGACCGCTTCTTGAGAAGGTGGGCAACGGCGGTAAAGGGATGAATTGGAAAACCGATAAGGAAGTCGATTTCCTCCGTAAACTCAATAAAGTCAAAGGGGGCGACAGTGTTGCCAAAGATCAGCCTCGCTTAGATACTGCCATTGATGCAGCTGAGATGATCTTAACACTGGCACCCGAAACAAATGGGGAAGTGGCGGTGAAGGCGTGGGATGCGCTCTCTAAAACCACAGGACGTGATCACTCGCACCTTTCTCACCCGAACGAGCATACTAAAATCCGCTTTAGAGACATTCAAGCGCAGCCGCGTAAGATTCTCACCTCGCCAATTTGGTCTGGGATTGAGAGCGACGAAGTATGTTATAACGCAGGGTATACCAACGTTCATGAGCTGATTCCATGGCGCACCATTACCGGTCGTCAGCAGTTCTATCAAGACCACTTATGGATGCGTGGCTTTGGAGAACAGCTCTGTGTGTACAAACCGCCGATCGATCTGAAAACAACGCAGAAAGTGATTGGTCAATATGACAATGGCAATAAAGAGATTGTGCTGAACTTCTTAACGCCGCACCAAAAATGGGGCATTCACAGTACCTACTCTGACAACATTCGCATGTTAACCCTTTCACGCGGTGGCCCACACGTTTGGATCAGTGAATCGGACGCGAAAGCGGCAGGCATTGTCGATAACGATTGGATCGAAGTCTTCAACGTCAACGGAACCTTAACGGCGCGTGCGGTGGTGAGTCAGCGGATTCCTGAAGGAATGACCATGATGTATCACGCACAAGAGAAAATTATTAACGTACCCGGTTCTGAAATTACCGGAAATCGCGGCGGAATTCACAACTCAGTGACCCGTGCGGTGACCAAACCGACCCATATGATTGGGGGATATGCACAGCTCTCTTATGGGTTTAACTACTACGGAACGGTTGGGGCAAATCGCGATGAGTTTGTCGTCGTTCGCAAGATGAATCGTGTGGATTGGCTTGATGAGCCAGCGGATTCGAAGTAATCCGCTTCCCACCCACGAATCTATAGATAGTATGAATGAGGTATAAAAATGAGAATTAGAGCTCAAATAGGCATGGTCCTAAACCTAGACAAATGTATCGGTTGCCACACCTGTTCGGTCACCTGTAAAAATATCTGGACAAGCCGTGATGGCGTTGAGTATGCCTGGTTTAACAACGTAGAAACCAAGCCAGGCATCGGTTTTCCGAAAGAGTGGGAAAACCAAGAGAAATGGAAAGGCGGTTGGGTTCGTAAACGCAATGGCAAAATCGAACTCAAACAAGGGGTGCGCTTTAAAGTTTTAGCGAACATCTTTTCAAACCCCAATATGCCGGAAATTGATGATTACTACGAGCCATTTACGTATGACTACGAGCATCTTCAAAACGCGCCATCGATGAAAACCTCACCGGTTGCGCGCCCCGTATCGGTATTGACCGGTCAAAAAATGGAGAAAATCCATCACGGCCCTAACTGGGAAGATGATCTTGGTGGTGAATTTGAAAAACGCTCGAAAGATCAGCTCTTTGAAGGCATTCAAAAAGAGATCTACGGCGAGTTTGAACGCACCTTTATGATGTATCTGCCACGTCTTTGTGAGCACTGTTTAAATCCTGCGTGTGTGGCGTCGTGTCCATCGGGCTCGATCTACAAACGGGAAGAAGATGGTGTGGTGCTCATTGACCAAGACAAATGTCGCGGTTGGAGAATGTGTGTATCGGGCTGTCCGTACAAAAAAATCTACTACAACTGGACGAGCGGCAAAGCGGAAAAATGTACGTTTTGTTATCCCCGTATTGAAGCCGGTATGCCAACTGCTTGTTCAGAATCCTGCGTTGGGCGGATTCGCTACTTAGGCGTAATGCTCTACGATGCCGATAAGATAGAAGCAGCGGCGAGCGTTGAAGATCCGAAAGATCTCTACCAATCGCAACTCGATCTCTTCTTAGATCCAAACGATCCGAAAGTAATTAAAGCGGCACGTGAGCAGGGCATTGATGAGGAGTGGATTAAAGCGGCGCAAAAATCACCGGTCTATAAAATGGCGATGGAATGGAAAGTGGCGTTCCCGCTTCACCCTGAATATCGTACATTGCCGATGGTTTGGTACATTCCGCCTCTATCTCCGATCCAAGGCGCGATGAATAAAGGCGATATCAAACGCGATAAAGATGGCATTTTACCCAATGTTGACGAGCTTCGTATCCCACTTCGCTATCTTGCAAACCTGTTAACCGCGGGTAAGATCGAGCCGATCGAAAAAGCGCTCAACACCATGATTGCGATGCGTCAATTTAAGCGTGAAGAGTCGGTCTTTAATCGTAAAAATCCGGAAATTTTGACCGGGACTGGATTAAACGCTGAGCAGATCGAAGAGATGTATCAAGTGATGGCGATTGCGAACTATGAAGATCGTTTCGTTATTCCAACCAATCATAAAGAGCAGGCAGAATATGCTTTTGACGATCAAGCAAGCTGCGGCTTTAGTTTTGGTAATGGCTGTTCAGATGGCCGTTCTGAAGCATCGCTCTTTGGCAAACGTAAAAGTTCACCGATCATTTTCCACGATCTTCGTGCACAAATTAAAGAGCTGAAAGCCCAAAAAGCGGAAGCTAATAAGGAGTAAATCATGCATCTACTGTTTAAATTAGTGTCGATTTTACTGCGCTACCCAAGTGATGAGCTCAAAACGAGCCTTCCTCAAATCCGCCAGGCAGTCTTAGAGCTGCCTGTGCTCAAAGCTTATGAGGCGGAGCTTGATAAGGTGTTAACGCATCTTGAAGAGACCGATCTTTTAGCACTGCAGATGGAGTATGTGAATGCGTTTGATTTAAATCGCTCGCAAGCGCTCTATCTCTTTGAGCACATTCATGGTGAAAACCGTGACCGTGGCGGGGCGATGGTGGATCTTGTAGCCGCCTATGAAGCGCATGGATTAATCCTTGAAGCGAACGAGCTTCCCGATTATCTCCCCCTTGTTTTAGAGTTTCTCTCTGAGGTGGATAATGAGGTGGCGAGCCGAATTTTAGCCGATGCGGTGAGCGTGATTAATCATGTGGGCGGTAAGCTCAAAGAGAATGGCAATCCGTACGCACCACTCTTTGATGTGATTGTCGATATGAGTCCGTGTGAACCCCGTCCGCTCATTGATCCGCCGGTGCGCGATATGGATGAGGCAATGGATATGTTCGGCGTGAGTAATGAGGGGGTTGAACCGCTCTTAACGCCAGGGCTTCCGCCTTGTATCCAACGCCATTAAATGTTCGCTTAAATTAGTAGGAGCTTAGCATGAACACACTACATCAATTCGTTTTTGGAATTTATCCATATATAGCGCTCGCGATCTTCCTCTTTGGCAGTTTAGTTCGATTCGAGCGTGAGCAATATTCATGGAAATCCGAGAGTAGCCAACTCTTATATGAGGGCAATCTCCGTCTTGGAAATAACCTCTTTCACGTGGGGATTCTCTGTATCTTCTTTGGGCATTTAGTGGGATTATTAACCCCGGTTGCGGTTTGGGATTTTCTCGGTGTGAGCCACGGTCTTAAACAGATCGTTGCCATGACCGCCGGCGGCATCTTCGGTTTAATGACCTTAATTGGGCTCGGTATCTTGATCCATCGCCGTTTTAGTAACGATCGGTTAAACATCAACAGCACTTGGCGCGATAAACTCGTTCTAATCTGGCTTTTAGTAACGCTTCTCCTTGGATTGAGCACAATCTTTGTGAGCGCGGGCCACATGGACGGGGAAGAGATGGTGAAACTGATGAACTGGGCGCAACATATCGTCACCTTTAGAGGCGGTGCGGCGGGCTTTATTGAAGGCACTTCCATCATCTTTAAATGCCATATCTTTATGGGAATGTCGCTCTTTGTTATCTTCCCATTTACCCGCTTAGTCCACATTTGGAGTGGCTTTGCATCGGTGGGCTACCTTGGCCGTAAACGCCAAATCGTTCGCCGCCGTTAATCAAATGCCATTAGATGCAATGAAAGGATTAATCTCACCCGGATTAGTCCTTTTTTTATGTGGCGGATATCGATTAGGGTATGGAGATCCTTAGACGCTGCAGAAGAGCTAATCCGAAGTAATTAGTGGGACTAATCATAAAGATTCGCCCATTAGCTAATGAGGTCAATATCTTAGATTGACAAGGGTTGTTACAGTAACCCCATCAAGCGAAAAAGGATTGCTCGCTCGATAAACACAAACCATAACCCTCGAATAGGCCTGTTACGCACCGGGCCTTATGCGGCATCTTAGGTTCTCATCGGCTTAAGGTGCCGCACCCCTCATTAACAATTGAGGATACGTTCTGATAGACAAGAAAAGGAACCCAATTATGTTATTGAATCGTAATCAACTCTCAGACAACTTTAAACGGTATTCTGTCCTTACGAGCAGTACCTTTGCATTTACCATGTGTTTCATGGTGTGGACCATGTTTTCGGTCATTGCGATTCCCATTAGTGAAGAGCTTGGCCTTAACGAATTTCAATTTGGACTTTTAACCGCAATGCCGGTGTTATCGGGGTCACTTATCCGTATCCCCCTTGGTATGATGACCGACCGTTTCGGCGGGCGTAAAGTCTTTCTTTGGCTCTTAGCGCTCTCAATTGTGCCGATCTATATGATTCAATCGGTGAGTAATTTCTACGCACTTCTTGGGATCGGCTTAGTGATGGGGCTTGCCGGCGGATCATTCTCCGTTGGAACGCCGTATGTGGCAAAATGGTTCCCGCCACACCGTAAAGGCTTAGCGATGGGAATCTTTGGCGCTGGAAACATGGGATCATCGATCAATACGCTCATTGCACCGACGTTAGTTGCACTGGGTACATGGCATTTAGTCCCGAAAGTCTATGCCGGTATGATCGCCTTTACCTTTGTCTTTTTCTTCCTCTTTAGCTTCCACGATGAAAAACATATTTCGCACGCAAATTCATCGCTTAAAGATCAATTTAAACTCTTAAAAGACCCCAAAGTGCTCTGCTATAGCCAGCTCTATAGTGTGGTATTTGGCGGATATGTGGGGCTTGCGCTCTGGTTAACAAGCTATTATCGCGCGGAGTTTGCACTTCCTTTAACCACCGCGGGTTTCTTAGCAGCGTGCTTTTCAATGCCGGGCGGGGTGCTTCGCGCCTTTGGTGGATGGCTTTCCGATAAATTTGGGGCCTATCGCGTAACTGCTGCGGTGCTTTGGATCTGCTTTATCAGCTTCTTTATTCTCTCTTATCCAAAAACTGACTTTATTGTGGAAACCACTCGCGGGGATGTGGGCTTCCATATCTCACTCAACATCTACGTCTTTACCACAATCTTATTTGTGGTCGGCGTTGCGATGGCAGTGGGGAAAGCGTCCGTTTTTAAATTTATCTCGGACAACTACGATGAAAATATCGGTGCAGTATCGGGTATTGTGGGCTTAGCAGGCGGTTTAGGCGGCTTCTTACTCCCCATCTTATTTGGCTTTGCGTTAGATTTAACAGGCATTCGCTCATCGTGCTTTATGCTTCTTTTTGGCACAACCTGTGTGGCGCTCATCTATCTTGCTTGGTCACGCAAAACGCTCAATGAAGAGTAGCCCAGCACGGTTAAAAGCATGATTAAACTTAAACAACACAATTAAACACTCGACGAGGAATGATGCCGATTTTGAGATAGGGCGCTCAAACGGATCATTCCTCAGGCTTTTTCAATACAACGTTTCAAGCCCTAATTTTTAGACTCAATTATGAGGACATTTACCATGAAATATCTATTAACTGATTGGCGCGTGGAAGACCCCGAATTTTGGGAAACCACCGGTAAAAAAGTGGCCCGTCGCAATCTCTGGATTTCAATCTTTGCACTCGCACTGGCGTTTATTGTGTGGCAACTTTGGAGTGTGACCGTGGTCTATCTCCCGCAGATCGGCTTTGATCTCACAGCCAACCAGCAGGCGTGGCTCATCGGTGCACCGGCACTCTCTGGGGCAACACTTCGAATTCTCTACTCATTTGTGGTGCCAATCTTTGGTGGACGTCGCTGGACAGCCTTTTCGACGTTGCTACTCTTAATTCCTGCCGTGGGCTTAGGAATGGCGGTGCAAAACCCTGAAACAAGCTACAGCACGCTCTTAATTCTCGCGCTTTTCTGTGGATTTGGTAGCGGTAACTTTAGCTCAAGCATGGGCAATATCAGCTACTTCTTCCCCAAAGCGAAAAAAGGTACCGCACTCGGTCTGAACGCAGGGCTTGGGAATTTAGGGATCTCAATCATGCAGTTCTTAATCCCCATTGCGGTCGGCTTTAGTATCTTTGGCGCGCTTGGCGGAAGCGGGCAAGAAATTGTCACAAACGGCGAAACGCACACCATTTGGTTACAAAATGCCGGTTTTATTTGGGCCCCCTTTATTGTGGCCTCGGGCATTTTAGCTTGGTTTGGCATGAATGATCTGAGCCTCATGAAAGCGAGCGTGAAAGATCAGCTCTCGATTCTCAAAAGCAAACATAACTGGTTTATGTGCTGGCTCTATCTCGGTACTTTTGGATCTTTTATCGGATTTTCGGCAGCGTTTCCTTTCTTACTTAAAAATCAATTTGCCGATCAAAATGCGCTTCATTTAGCCTTTTTAGGACCACTGATCGGGGCGATTACCCGTCCGATGGGCGGCTGGATCTCCGATAAATTAGGCGGCGCGCGAGTCACGCATTGGGTCTTTATTTTAATGGTCTTTGCGGTATGCGGCGTCATTGCATCGCTCCCAACCGCGGGCGCTGCCGGTAACTTCGTCGGCTTCTTCGCTTCCTTTATGGCGCTCTTTGCACTGACTGGAATTGGTAACGGTTCAACCTTTATGCAAATTCCAATTATCTTCTCAAAAGTGCACGGCTATCGCGCGGAAGCGGGATTAGTAACACAAGCAGAAGCGGAAAAAACCGCAGCCAAAGAGGGCGCAACAGTAGTTGGATTTAGTGCGGCGATTGCAGCGTATGGCGGATTCTTTATCCCGAAAAGCTACGGAATTGCACTAGAATTAACCGGAAGTATTAGTACTGCATTAATTGGCTTTATAATTTTCTACATCAGCTGTATCGTATTAAATTATTGGTACTATGCACGTAAAAATGCGCGTTACAAATGTTAAAGGATAGATAATATGGCGTTTACTGAGCTACCCCTCCGGAAAAAGGTTTCAACCAAACTTTTTATCCTCACCACAATTTGGTGGCTCGGTGCTTTATTGGCGATCTTCTTCACCCTCTCTCTGCTTTGGCAGCTTGAGGGGGCAGGAGGAGCGATCAACGATGCCGGTAGCTTGCGAATGCGAGTCTATCGGCTCGTCATTTTAGATCAATCGGACGATAAAGTACCTGTACTCGATGCGGTCGAGGATTTTACCAATGTATTAACCGGGATTGTCGAAGGCGATCCGAAACGGCCGCTGATGCTGCCCCAAGAAGATCCCATCTATTGGCAGGCAGAATCGGTATTGCGAGCATGGAAAGATCAAATCCTACCCAATCTTATTGAAAATGATGGCACCCCGTTTACCTACACTGAGGCCAATGCCTTTATCAGTGAGATTGATGCGCTTGTGAAAATGGTGGAAACGAGTAATGCATCAACGTTAAAGCGGCTTCACTTTTACCAAGATCTCTTAATTGTGTTAGTGGTTGCCGGTTCGCTGACGATGCTCTATATTCTGTTTCACCTTATTATTCGCCCGCTTCAGCGTCTCAATTATGCGCTCTCATTGGCGGAAAAAGGGGATTTCTCCTATCGTGAAACCTTAAATAATCGTGAGGATGAGTTTGGGCTTTTAAGCATTGGTTATAATAAAATGGCCACTCGTTTAGAGGCGCTTTATCGCGGGATGGAAGAGACGATCGAGGAGCAAACCCAAGATCTAAAACAGCGCAATTCCGAGCTTGAATCGCTCTACACGATCACCTCTTATTTGCACAATCAGCACGATATTAAGATCATCTGTGAAGGCTTTTTAGCGAGCATTATGCCGATCGTTCATGCCGATGCCGGTGCGATTCGTCTGCATGATTATAATGATCAAAAGATGAAGCTCATTGCAGAGGTCAATCTCTCGGAAGATCTGCAAAATTCGGTGCGCTGTCAACATTTTGATCATTGCTACTGCGGGAAATTTGCACAGACAGAATCGATTTCAGAAGAGATGGCGATCCAGGATCTGCTTGAAAAGACACCACCATGTCAAGAGGGTGCATTTAAAGCGCTCAATATCTTCCCGATTTTTTACGATCAGGAGAAGATTGGGATTGTGACGCTCTTTAGTCATGATGGTAAAGCCTTTTCAGAGGCGAAGAAAAACCTGCTCAATTCACTGAGCAATCAGTTAGGCGTTGCCATTGGTGGCGTGCGCTTGATGGAAAGATCGCGTAAAATGGCGGTATTAGAAGAGCGTAATATCTTCGCGCAAGACCTGCATGATTCCATTGCACAGATTTTAAACTTCCTCAATTGGCAGGTGCAAATGCTTGAAAAAGCGCTTAAAAATGGTCATAAAGAGGAAGCGCGGGAAAATCTTGCTTTTATTAAAGATGGGGTGAAAGAGAGTTACGAAAATGTGCGTCAATTGTTGTTAAATTTTAGAACGCCCCTTCGTCTTGAATCCTTTTCATACCATTTAGAAGAGCTGATTAAACGCTTTAAAACGCAAACTGAGATAGAAGTCAATGCGATGGTGGATGCGTCCAATATTCATCTTTCCGATAAGGAAAAATTGGAGGTAGTCTTCATTATTCAAGAGGCGCTTTCAAATATTCGCAAGCACGCCAACGCGACGAAAGTCTCGCTCCAGATCTACACCGATGAGAAAAATTACATCATCCGCGTCACTGATAATGGGCAAGGGTTTGCAGAAGAGATTTTAACGGAGAAATCCTTGGAACACGTTGGAATCTTGATTATGGAAGAGCGGGCGCAGAAGATTGGCGGGCAGTTGGCCGTTCTTTCTGAACCCGGTGAGGGCACCGAACTTCGTTTAATTATTCCAAGAAAAGAGGCAAAGGCAGAGCATGAGTAATAATCAGAAGATTAAGATTTTAATTATCGATGATCACACCCTTTTTAGAAGCGGATTAAAGTCGCTCATTCAGCGTGAATCTGAGTATGAAATTGTCGCCGAAGCCGCCGATGGTCTCGAGGGGATCAAGCAGATGGCCAAACACAATCCGGACATCGTTCTGCTCGATCTAAATATGCCGATTATGAACGGAAAAGAGACGCTCGCGCAGGTGATGAATATCAATCCTGAACAGGTGGTCTTGATGCTCACGGTCTCTGAAGATGCAAGCGATCTGACTGAATGCATGCAACTTGGGGCACGCGGATTTTTGCTCAAAAATGTGGACTCCGATTTTCTCCTTGAATCGATTAATAAAGCGTTAAGCGGCGATACGGTTTTTTCACCAGAGATGACGCAAAAACTTGTCAATCAGCTGATTTCAAAAACCGCAAAGCCAGGTGAGAGCACGGATGAGGCGGAAACGCACGATGAAGATGAAGCGAAAGTGGCTGAATTAACCAGTCGCGAGCGCCAAATTTTGGGCTATATCGCCACCGGCGAGAGCAATAAGCAGATCGCACGGATTTTGGATGTCGCCGAAAATACCGTCAAAGTTCATGTGCAAAACATCTTAAAGAAACTGGGCGTTAATAGCCGTGTCCAAGCAGCGGTGATCGCGGTTAGGCTCAATATTCAAGCGGATTGATTCATCGCAGATTTAGAAAAAAATTAGAAAAAATTAGAATCGATCCATAAAAAAAGCCCTTTCAGTTTTGTAAAATCTTCTGAAAGGGCTTTTTTGTGTCTGCTCAATCTAAAATTGATTCTGATTGCTCTGAGTATATTGATCCGAGCGTGGTTTAGAGCGCTTTAATGTGCGATCCAATCTGTTCACGAACGCGTTCAACCGTGGCGGGCGCTTTAAAGAACTCCAGATCCATCACTTCTTGACGGGTAAAAGGAATGCGGTGCGATTTAAAGAGATGCTCTAGGCGGAGCGTTGTGGTGCGATAGGTCTCAAAGTTTTGTTGATAGTCACGCATCGCCTCATCAAAGATCTTCTCGTGCGCGGTTAAAATTACCACCTCATCGAGTTTCCAGTAGAGCACATGGCCACTGCCGAGGGTTTGTAATTCTTCACTTAAATTAAAGATTACTGCTTTAATAATATGCCACAGCTCTTCAAGCCCGATTTGGATCAGTTGCGCCGCAAAAAGCCCGTTAATATCGGCGAGCGTTGCGATACTGATATTGTCGATCTCAAGACCAAAGAGGTTTTCTAGGCGCTCGGTCATCGCGTTTGAAAGTGGGGTATTGGTGGTAAGTGATTCATTGAGCTCATCGAAAAAGGCGCGCGCTTCATCGTTATCGGGCATCACTGTTAAAAAGGGAAGCACTTGGAGCACTTCTTTAAAGTCGCTCGTCTCTTTATTGAAGATATCGATATCAAATTTCTCAGCTTCTGTGCCGATTCCCACGATTAGAGGCTTAAAGTTTTTCGCGCGGAAACGAACTTTAGCAAGCTCAAAGAGTTGCGTATAGATGGGGAAATTGGGGCGAATGATCTGGTTTAAATGATAGATCGATCCGATGCCGATGAGGCCTGTTTCCTGCATTTTAGGGAATTGCGTTGCGATATTTTGTCCGATCTCTTGGAGGAGCGCATTGGTCTGATCCTTATCTAAATAACGCGGGGCATCAGTTTGGCTCGATTCCTTATATTGAATTACAAGGCAAAACTCTAACGGAAGTAGATTGGTGGTTGTCATGAATAGCTCTCTCTTTAGGGCAAAACCGATCGAATCGCCCGACATGGATAGGGTACAAAATAAAACGAATAGGTTCGATTGTACGTCTTTTTATCGTAAAAGCACAAGGGGTGGCGCGCGGGATTGGAGAAAATCGCGCTTAAGATCAAGCAGGGTGCGCTAAAGGGTTAAGATCGGTCAAGAATGGGTAAAGATTCTTCGGCTTGCATACTCAAATGGGGGAATGTTTAGTATAATTACTCTTTTGCTTGACTCATTTTGAAGGATGGTCGCGGTGGCGATCAAGAAGGAAATGGATTTAAAAAAACATATCAAAAGCGTGCTCGACTACCCAAAAGATGGGGTGGATTTTAAGGATATTACTCCGCTTTTTAATAATGTGGATGCGCTGCAACATACGATCAATGCGATGTCGGAATTTGTGAAATCCTGTGGCGCGAATGTGATCGTAGCACCGGAAGCGCGTGGGTTTCTCTTTGGGCCGGCGGTGGCGTTTAATACTAAAACACGCTTTGTTCTTGTGCGTAAACCAGGTAAACTTCCACGAGAAGTCCATTCCGTTGAGTATGCGCTTGAATATGGCACCGATGAGCAGCAGATGCATAAAGATGATTTAAATCCTGGCGATAAAGTGGTGATTATCGATGATATTTTAGCCACCGGTGGCACTATGGAAGCGATCATTAAATTGATTGAGATGCAGGGCGCAACCATTGAAGGCATCAGCTTTTTAGCAGATTTAGAATATCTGCACGATCCTGAGTTTTTAAGCGAATATAAAACCCAACGCTTAGTCTCTTACGCCGATTAAGAGGCATACAAAGAGAAATATAAGTAGAAATACGAGAAAAGCCTGAGACTGTTTGATTACGAATACTCAGGCTTTTTTATGGCCCATTGTTTATTATTTTCTGTTTATTGACTATTGTCTATGAATCCGAATCCCGACCTTGGAGCGGGGCAAGCCGTTTGACTTCTTGATCAATCTCAGCAATCTCTTGGTCGATCTTTTTAAGCGATTCACTCATCTCACTCTCTTTATGGCGCTTTTTCGCTTTCAGTTTTTCGATCTCAAGCAGAATATAATTACGTTTCTTTTCACTCTCCTCAAAATCAAGTAACGAGGTGAGAGAGGCAACCATATCGTCGCACAGCTCGATCACCTCAAGGCTATTGACCTTAGTATGATGGCGGATATCACTTAAAAGCAATTGCCGGCTCATCAGATTGTTTTGATAGGAAAGTTTCTCTTTGGTGTGATCGAGCTCTTTGCGCGGTTTAACAATTAAAAAGACCACAAGCGTTGCCACCGCGATAATAAAAGCATAAAACATGAGAACCTCCTTTTAGGTCACAGGCGCGTAAAAATGGGGTATAATCGCCTCTAGTGTATACGTTTATTTACAAAAAATCTGTAATCCTAGGAACATTTAATTCTACCAACTTAGAAGTAGCTTAACGATGAAATTACTAAAAAATCGATGGATCCTCCTTGGCGGAATCGCCCTTATTGCGCTAGGTGCGTTTTTTCTGTTTCGCGATAACATGGTCACCACCTATCTAAGTGAGCCGGCAACGAAAGGGGATATTGAAGTCAATATTCTCGCAGATGGCAAGATGGAGGCCTTTGAGCAGATTGAAGTAGGCGCGCAGGTTTCAGGCCAGATCAAAAAGATGCACGTTAAGCTTGGGCAAATGGTGAAAAAGGGCGATCTCATTGCAGAAATTGATGACCTTCCCCAGCAAAATGCGGTGAAAGATAGTGACGCGCGTCTTAAAAATGTGATCGCTTCGAAAGTCGCGAAAGAGGCGCAGTTAGTCAATGCTCGAATCAATTATGAGCGTCAAACTCGTCTGATTAAAAGCGGGGCGACCACCCAATCAGATTTAGATGTGGCGGAAGCGAATCTTAAAGTTTACGAGGCGGAACTTGAAGCGCTCGAGGCGCAAGTTGCGCAAGCACAGATCGCCTTAGATACCGCAGAGCTTGATTTAACCTATACTAAAATCGTCGCGCCCATTGATGGGACGGTTGTGGCGATTGTGGTCAAAGAGGGGCAAACGGTGAACGCGGTGCAGACAGCGCCGACCATTGTTAAGGTAGCAAATCTTTCCAAAATGACCATTAAAGCGCAAATTTCCGAGGCGGATATTCCCAAAGTGGATCTCGGGATGCGGGCCTATTTCACCATTTTAGGTGAGCCGAATGAAAAATATGAAGCGATCTTAAAACAGATCGAACCGGCGACGGAAAAATTCCAAAATAGCACCGGCAACACGCTGACTGATGTGAATGAGGCGATCTATTATAACGGGCTTTTTTACGTTGATAACGTCGATCAAACATTTTATATCGATATGACAAGCCAGATCTATCTGGTGATCGATGAGGCAAACGATGTGCTCACTATTCCAACGATGGCAACGCGCTATAAACCAACGAGTATTGATAAGCCTGAGAAACGTCCGGGCTATCAAATCGTATGGGTATTAACTGATAAAGCGAACCAAAAAATCGAACCACGATACATTAAAACCGGCCTCTCCAATAATGTTGTTACTGAGGTGAAAGAGGGCTTAAACGCTGGCGAGCTGGTGGTTTTATCTGAAACAGAAGTGAAAAAATCAAAAGCGGTGATTAGTCATCCCCGTGGGATTCGTCGAGGGTTTTAATCATGACGGCACCACTCATTCAGCTCGATCATCTAGAGCGCTCGTTTCAGACGGGCGAGGTTGAAGTTCGCGTTCTAAAAGGGATTTCACTTACCGTAGAAGAGGGCGAATTTTTAGCGATTATGGGCGCGTCCGGTTCGGGGAAATCAACGCTGATGAATCTGATCGGCGGGCTCGATTATCCTTCCGGCGGGAGCTACTATTTTAAAGGGCGTGAGATTGCCAATTACTCCCAAGAGGAGCTCGCGAAACTGCGCCGTGAACATTTTGGCTTTATCTTCCAGCGCTATCATCTTCTGAATACATTAACCGCGAAAGGCAATGTTGAGATGCCGGCAATCTATTCGGGCGTCAGTGCCGGGGATCGTGATCGTCGTGCGCGAGATCTTCTAAAAGCGCTTGGACTTGGGGATCGGGTGGATTATTACCCAACGCAACTCTCGGGCGGACAGCAACAACGGGTGAGTATTGCGCGGGCGCTCATGAACGGGGGCGAGATTATTCTTGCCGATGAGCCGACCGGGGCGCTCGATAGTGCGAGCGGAAAAGCGGTGTTAGAGATTCTCAAAGAGCTCAATGCGAAGGGGCATACGGTGATTATGGTGACCCATGATCCAGACGTTGCCGCCCACGCAAAACGGGTGATTGAATTAAAAGATGGGCTTGTGATTCGCGATACCAAACAAGCGCCGCCACCGGTCTCGTCAAATCATATCGATCTACATGAAGAGGCGGAGCCAAAAAAAGTCGGGCTCTATGGGCAACTTCTACAGCGGATCAGCAATGCCTTTAAAATGGCGGTAATCTCCATGGCGATGCAGAGGATGCGCACTTTTTTGACGATGCTCGGGATTATTATCGGGATCGCTTCGGTGGTGCTGGTGATTGCGCTCGGGCGGGGAACGACCGATCGAATTTTAGAAAATATTAACGCCATGGGAACGAGTACGCTTACGGTTTTCCCTGGGTCAGGCTTTGGGGATCGGCGTTCAGGGCGGATCCAGAGTCTTCGTCCAAGTGATGTAGCAGTGCTCGAAAAGCAGAGCTTTATTCACAGTGTGACGCCGGTGGTCTCCCATTCGGTAAGCGTGCGCTATCACAATATTACCGCGGTCAATGTGAGCCTTCAGGGGGTGGGTTTTCAATATTTTGATGTGGAAGGCTACGATATCACCCAAGGCGTTGGCTTTGATCGTGAGAGTGAAGATGAGTTAAAACTTGAAGCGGTGATTGATGAAAATACGGTGGAAACACTCTTTCCGAATGGCGAAAACCCCATTGGCGAGGTGATTATGCTCGATCATCTTCCGGTACAGGTGATTGGCGTTGCCACCTCGAAATCGACGGGGATGCGCGGAAGCAATAATATGAATGTCTGGGTACCATATTCAACCTTGATGAAGCGGATGCTCGGGCAGAACTTTTTACGCAATATCACTATTCGCGTCGATGAAGATGTGAATCTTAAACTTGCCGAAAAGAGCATTACTGACATCTTAACGGTTCTTCATGGCAAAAAAGACTTCTTTATCTTTAACGCTGATACCATTCGCGAAACCATTGAAGAGACGACGATGACGATGCGGATTTTAGTCACTTCCATTGCGCTCATTTCACTTCTTGTCGGCGGGATTGGAGTGATGAATATTATGCTGGTGTCGGTGGCTGAACGTACGCGTGAGATCGGCATGCGAATGGCGGTTGGGGCGCGTCAAAGCGATGTCTCTCAACAATTTTTAATCGAGGCGGTACTGGTCTGTCTTTTAGGCGGAGTGCTCGGATTAAGCTTAGCGCTTGGCCTTGGATTTATTATGGGACAAGTCAACACAGATTTCCCCCTTCGATTCTCCATGAGTTCAATTATCCTTGCATTTTTCGCCTCCTTTTTAATCGGCATTATCTTCGGATATTTCCCAGCAAAAAGAGCGTCAGAACTCGCACCAATAGAGGCGCTTGAGCGATCCTAGGTCGAGAATTGATTAAAATGGTTAAAATATGATAATTGTATTGCAAGTTTACGGATAACTTGGCAAACTTGTATGTTGTAGTAGTTGTGTTGTATTAAAATTTTATTAACTTTAAGGGGGACACTTTATGAGTCAAAATAAACGACCATTATCGCCTTTTATGTTAGGGGATGCGTATAAGTTCCAAATCACTTCGGTGATGAGCTTTTTACATCGTCTTTCAGGGATCGCGCTCGTTTTCATCATGTTCGTCATTGCAGCTTGGTTTGCGGGTATCGCAGCTGGGCCTGATGCGTATCACGCGGTACAAGGATTTTTAACCAACTGGTTTGTGTTGATTTTCGTGTTCATTGGTACGTTTGCGGCATGCTATCACTTCTGTAATGGTATCCGTCACCTATTTTGGGATGCGGGTAAAGGAATTGATATGGATTCAGCACGTAAATCAGCGCGTTTAGTTCAAATCGGTGCAATCGTACTTGGACTTATCATCATTGTTGCTGGTTTTATGGCATAAGGAGAGCGAATAATGAGACATCAAACAGCATTAGGCCGTGTAAAAGGCTTAGGATCTGCTCGTAGCGGTTCGCGCCAATGGGTTGCACAGAAAGTGAGCGCAGTGGTGTTAGCCGTTCTTTTTTTATGGTTTGCATTTAGTTTTGCAACAAACCTCACCGCAAGCTACAGAGACGTTGTAACGTGGTTAGCAAAACCGACCACCACAGTTCTCGTCATCACTTTTATCGTGACTGCGTTTTATCACGCCATTTTAGGATTACAAGTTTTCCTTGAGGACTATATTGGGAAAGCGTGCGTTCGCCTAATGGTAGTTAACGCAATGCGTGTAATCATGATGATTATCGGCCTTTCAGCAGTATACGCGGTTGTGCGTATTTCATCTGTTGCGAGCGTTTTAGGTTAGTCATTGGGATAAAAGAATCGATACAGGATTTTGAGGTTAACAAATGAATTTAAAAGAATATAAAGATTATAAAATTACCGAACACGTGTATGACGTGGTAGTTGTCGGTGCAGGTGGTTCAGGACTTCGTGCAACGCTCGGTATGGCGGAAAAAGGCTTTAAAACCGCTTGTGTAACAAAAGTGTTCCCAACTCGTTCACATACTGTTGCGGCTCAAGGGGGCGTATCGGCGGCTCTTGGAAATATGGGTGAAGATGATTGGCGCTGGCACATGTATGACACCGTTAAAGGGTCAGACTGGTTAGGTGACCAAGACGCCATCGAATATATGTGTCGTGAAGCGATTCCTTCAATTTTAGAGCTTGAGCACTACGGTCTTCCTTTCTCAAGAACCGAAGAAGGTAAAATCTACCAACGTCCATTTGGTGGTATGACGACGCACTACGGTGAAGCGCAAGCACAAAGAACGTGTGCAGCAGCGGACAGAACCGGTCACGCAATGCTTCATACGCTCTATCAACAATCTTTAAAACACAATGCAGAATTCTACATTGAGTACTTCGCAATCGACCTAATTATGGAAGAGGGCGAGTGCCGTGGGGTGATCGCATGGAACTTAGCGGACGGTACCATTCATGTATTCCGTTCACAAATGGTGGTATTAGCGACGGGCGGTTATGGCCGTGCATACTTCTCAGCAACGAGCGCGCATACCTGTACTGGTGACGGTAACGGAATGGCAGCACGTGCGGGAATTGCTCTTCAAGATATGGAATTCGTACAATTCCACCCAACCGGTATCTACGGCGCAGGCTGTTTGATCACTGAAGGGGTTCGTGGAGAAGGCGGTTACTTAACCAACGCCAGCGGCGAACGCTTTATGGAGCGCTACGCGCCTAACGCAAAAGACTTAGCATCGCGCGACGTTGTTTCACGCTCAATTCTTCTAGAAGTTCGTGACGGACGCGGTGTGGGCGAACATAAAGACCATGTATATCTCAACTTAATGCACTTAGGTCCTGAAGTGATCGAAGAGCGTTTACCGAGTATCGCTGAAAGTGCGCGTATTTTCGCAGGCGTTGACGTTCGTAAAGAGCCAATTCCTGTTATCCCAACGGTTCACTACAACATGGGTGGGGTTCCAACGAACTATCACGCAGAAGTGGTAACGCTTAAAGATGGTGATCCTGACTATGTGATTCCAGGTTTAATGGCAATTGGTGAAGCGGCGTGTGTATCTGTACACGGGGCAAACCGTTTAGGTTCAAACTCGCTGTTAGACTTAGTGGTATTTGGTCGTGCGGCGGCAAATCGTTGTGCTGAAATTTTAGAGCCTAATGCCTCGCAAAAAGATCTTCCAGAGTCTGAAATTATCCGTATCTTAGATCGTTTCGATCGCATTCGTTACGCTGATGGAACCATCTCAACGGCGGATCTACGTGATAAAATGCAGCGCGCAATGCAACGTGATGCAGCCGTATTCCGTACTAAAGAGACCCTTAAAGAAGGGGTTGTGGCGATCACAGAAGCGTTTAAACTCTTTAAAGACGTTAAAGTGCATGACCGCAGCTTAATCTGGAACTCAGACTTAGTTGAAACATTAGAATTGTCAAACCTTCTCATCTCAGCGTTAGCGACGATTGTTTCAGCAGAAGCACGTCACGAATCACGCGGTGCGCACGCACACGAAGATTTCCCGAAACGTGATGATGAAAATTGGATGAAACACACTCTTGCTTGGGTAAGCGAAGAGGGTGACGTGGAGCTTGATTATCGTCCGGTGCATAACTACACCTTAACTGATGAAGTCGAGTATTTTCCGCCTAAAGAGCGTACCTACTAATTGTGGTGGTATGGAACTTTAGGAATCATCATATTTGAGATAGAGGAAAAATATTATGGCTGAATTTAAATTACCAGAAAATTCAATCGTTCAAAAAGGTCAACACTTTGCGGACGATAACGCAACGAATAAATGCGTATTTAAAGTGTATCGTTGGGATCCCGATAGTGGTGAAAACCCCCGTTACGATACCTACGATGTGAACTTAGACGCGTGTGGTCCGATGGTGCTTGATGCGCTTTTATACATCAAAAACAAAATCGACCCAACCTTGACGCTTCGCCGTTCATGCCGTGAAGGGGTGTGTGGTTCATGTGCGATGAATATCGGCGGAACAAACACGCTTGCTTGTACTAAAGCGACAGCGGATGTGCCAAAAAATCGTCAAGGTGAGGTGGTGATTAATCCGCTTCCCCATATGCACGTTGTAAAAGACTTAGTGCCTGATTTAACGCACTTCTATGCACAACACGCATCGGTACAACCTTGGCTTAAAACCGATACACCGAATCCTCCGCGCGAGCGTCTACAATCGATTGAAGAGCGTAGAAAAGTCGACGGATACTATGAGTGTATTCTCTGTGCATGTTGTTCAACTTCATGCCCAAGCTACTGGTGGAACTCTGAGAAATACTTAGGTCCAGCGGTATTACTTCAAGCGTATCGTTTCATCGTTGATACTCGTGATGAGCATACGGGTGAGCGTTTAGATGAGTTAGAAGATCCGTTCAAACTCTATCGTTGTCACACCATTATGAACTGTACTAATACCTGTCCGAAAGGCTTAAACCCTGCAAAAGCAATTGCAGAGATTAAGAAATTAATGGTATTACGTCACTGATCATAAGACGATCAAACAATGATTATAGGCAATAATAATTGTTTATAATCAGTTAATTAAAAACTCCAGTCGGTATCAATCACTGACTGGAGTTTTTTATGGGGATTTATTTTTGAGGCTCTGTTTTAAGTAGCAAATATTTAACTATTGAGCGCGAGGCGTTAATTGCCAAAGTTATAGCCGTAACGAATACTGCCATAGACTTTTGGGCTCGAATCGCGGTCACTGCTGACTTTCTGGCTCGCTGAAACGCCAATATCACCATCGGTAGAAGCGCTTGTGGTGGCACTGCAAGCGGTGAGTAATCCGAGCATGAGCCCCGCAACAAGAAGGGTAAACGATTGCTTCATCTTGACTCCTTTTATTAAGGTGAAAATGCAGATTGGTGTGAATAGATTAATGCGTTAATCGTTTAAGTGTAACAAGATCCTTAATCATATTGAAAGATGTTTTTCAAAAAGGCTTTGGCTCGATCGCTCGGATCCCCTTCAAAAAAGGCTTCTTTTGAGAGATCATCATGAATTTCACCGCCATCAATAAAGATCACCCGATCCGCCACTTGTCGAGCAAATCCCATTTCGTGGGTAACGCACATCATTGTCATTCCGCTTTGTGCCAGCTCGACCATCACCGCTAACACCTCATGAATCATCTCGGGGTCAAGGGCAGAAGTTGGTTCATCAAAGAGCATAACAACAGGATCCATCGCAAGCGCACGAGCAATCGCAACCCGCTGTTGTTGCCCACCTGAGAGCTGGGTGGGGTATTTTCCAAGATGGTTTTTAAGCCCCACGCGATCTAATAGGCTAATCGCCTTTTCATAGGCTTCATCTTTGCCACGTTTGAGCACTTTTTGTTGTGCAAGCATCAGGTTATTTTCGATCGACATATGCGGGAAAAGCTCAAAGTGTTGGAAGACCATACCCACCTCAGAGCGAACTTTCGAGAGATTCACCTTTGGGTTTGAGAGCGAATGGCCATTGATGATGATGTCGCCTTCTTGATAGGGTTCGAGACCATTAGCGCATTGAATCAGAGTGGATTTTCCTGAACCGGAAGGGCCACAGACCACCACTACCTCTTTCTCAGCAATCTCAGTGGAGCAGTTGTTGAGAACCTTAAAATCTCCATAATATTTACTCACGTTTTTGAAGGTAATCATATACGTTTTTTCCTTGTTTGCAGATATCTCACACCACTTGAGAGGGTAAAACAGATGATAAAATAGATAAATCCGGCAAAGAGAATCAGCTCCATTTTGGCATTATTGTTGTAGCCGATAATGTCAGTTGCGCGGAAGAAATCATTTAAACTCATGATGTAAACAAGCGAGGTATCTTGAAAGAGAATAATCGCTTGGGTTAACAAAAGGGGCACCATGTTACGAAGCGCTTGCGGTAAAATGACGTTAAAAATCGCTTGTAAACGGGTCATGCCGAGCGCAAGTGCGGCGTTCATTTGCTGTTTGCGTACACTTAAAAAGCCTGCGCGAATGATCTCTGAGTAGTAAGCCGCTTCAAAGAGTGAAAAGGCCACAATCGCCCAGATTAAGCGAACGCTTGCGCTATTATCAAGCCCAAAAAGATGCTGAATGCTTGGGCCAATGGCGATATAGAACCACATCAACACCATAATCAGCGGAATGGAGCGGAAGAGATTGACATAGCCGGTGGCAAGTAGCGCGATCGGTTTTGGCGCATAGAGACGAATGATGGTTAAAATCGTTCCCCAAACGATGCCGACAATAATCGCGATCACGGTAATTTGCAAGCTCACCGCCATCCCTTGCCATAAAAACGCGCGGTTCTCATTGAGGAGGGTGAACAGATCAGAAAAAGGAAGAAGATCCATATTACGCTCCTTGTTTTAATGAGGGAATTTGGGAATAGTGCTCAACTGCTTTCATAATCAGCATTAAGGCTAGATTGATGATGATGTAGGCGATTGTGACCACGATAAACGACTCATAGGCTTTTGCGGTATAGTCATTAATTTGCGCCGCTTGACGGGTTAATTCTGCAAGCCCAATGGTCTGTAAGACCGAGGAGTTTTTAAAGATATTGAGTAACTCGGAGGTCATGGGCGGAATAATAATCCGCAGCGCCTGCGGTAAGATCACATAGCGATACGCTTGAGGAAGGGTGAGCCCGGTTGCAAGCGCTGCCCGCATCTGTCCTCCTGCAAGTGATTCAATGCTTGAGCGCACCTGTTCGGCAACTCGCGCCGAGGTGAAAAGCCCTAAGCAGAGAATCCCCGCAGTCATCATCTGCACGATTGGATCTTGCATCTTAATCCAGATCTCAAGGGGTTCTGGAAGCATATTGGGCCAAACGTAATACCAGAAAAAGAGCTGAACAATCAGCGGTACGTTACGCAGACATTCCACATAGGTTGCACCGATGAAACGAAAAAAACGACTCGGTAGGGTACGCATCGTGCCCACGATAATCCCGAGCGTTAGGGCGAGAAACCAGCTCGCGCTTGAAGTGATAATGGTCCATTTTGCCCCTTCAAACAGCCAGTCGAGGTAGGTCTCGTTGATTACCGCTTCTTGGAGCAGAATTGAAAAATCTAATCCAAACATAGGTCGATCCTTTCTAACCTGAAAATTTATGACATGACCACAAAGAGGCGAGGGCTGATTATAGGCCCTCACCCGTTGTGATTAGAGAGTTGACGGATTGATCCGTTTTATTGGAAAGGTACGTCGCTTGGGTTTTCAAAGAGCTCGCGCATGCTATCCGATAGCGGGAAATCTAAATTGACATTGCGTGGTGGAATCGGATTCATAAACCATTTGTTGTAGAGTGCTTCCATTTCACCGGATTTTGACATCTCCGCAATGACTTCATCGGCAACCGCTTTAAACTGAGCATCGCCTTTACGCATCATACAGGCATACGCCTCTTTTCCTTGGGATTCACCAACCACAACCCAGCGATCCGGTTGAGGCGATTTTGCGCGCTCTCCATAGAGAAGGGAGTCATCCATCACAAATGCCACGCCACGTTTATCGGCGAGCATCATAAATGCATCACCATGGTCTTTCGCCGCTTGAATGCGCATGCCCATTTTTTTCTCGGCTTCCATATTGCGTAAAATACGCTCTGAGGTGGTGCCGGCGGTGGTAATGACAACTTTTTTAGCAAGATCATCGAAGCTTTGAATGCCAGAGGCTTTATCGGTAATCATGCGAATATTGATGATGAAAATCGTATTACTGAAACCGGCCTCTTCAGCGCGCGAGGTATTGTGCGTGGTTGAGCCACACTCAAGGTCAATCGTGCCATTTTTCATTAACGGAATGCGGTTTTGCGAGGTGATTGGCGTGAGTTTTACATTGACTTTTTTACCCAATTTTTTCTCAACGCCTTCCACAATTTTTAAGCTCACATCATGGGAATAACCAATGACGTTTTGCTGATTGTCGTAGTAAGAGTAGGGAATTGATGATTCGCGGTGACCGAGGGTGATCGTGCCGGTTTCATCAATCTTTTTAAGGGTTCCAGTTAATTCTTCCGCCATGGTTAAACCAGGCATGCTCATTAATCCACACACAGTTAGGGCTAACAGTGACTTTTTCATGCTTCCTCCAGATACAATCGTTTTTTATTTATTATTATTCAAATAATGACGCATTGATTATTGATTTAATTGTTGCTAGCGTCTTACTTAGATATAGATCACTCTAAGGAATAATTCAAGTACTTTTGCTAAAAACAGTAGGATTAATGGCAAAAAAAGGATAGATTATTCGATCTATCCCTTTGAAAGTTGAATCTAATTGTGTGAGATGAGATGCTGGATTAAAACCCGCGGTAACGATATCCGGTAATATGATCTTGAAGTAGAGCTTCGGTACTTTGGCCAAAACTGCCCATATTTTTAAGATCAAACATCAGATAAAAACGCCATTGTGTCTCTTTCGCTTGAGGCGTATCTCGATAATAACGGGTAATCGCTTGGACGCGCACGCAACAGGTATCATATTGGAAACCAGCCATGGTATCGATCATCTGATTATTATTGAGCGAATGATTATATCGGCCAATAAGGCTCCATTTTTCATCGAGCTCCCAAAATCCAGAGAGATCAATTTGATTGATGGTGTTGTCGGGATTGCCATCATTTCGGGTATAGCGATAGCCAAGATTGAGGATTTTATCTTGCTCAGGTTGATAACGCAGATCAAAGGTGGTTTTAGTGGTTTTACTCTTTTTCGGAGACCATTGCCAAGTGAGATTGGTATAGAGTTTTGGAATCACTTCAAATTCCCCCTCCATGAACCATTCTGAGCGGTTTTTATTGGCCTCTTCTTCACTTAAATCATCGCCTAAGCGGATGCGATTTTTCTCAAAATATTGAATTTGTCCGGCAGATAGACGAAGCTTTTCCACGCCGCTATTGGCATTAATAAAGCGGGTGGTGAGCGCGGTCGTTACTTGGTTTGCATCATTTTGACGGTCAGCGCCGGTAAAATTGGTGGTGTTGAAGAGCGCTGAATAGCTCGGGCTATAGAGCGAGGTATCAAACATCGGGATATGTGATTGCGTGCGGTAGGGCACATAGAGATAAAAGAGGCGAGGCTCTAACGTTTGTACATATTCTCCACCGCCAAAGAGTGATTTCAGCTCTAAATCACGCTCAAAAAAGAGTCCAGTATCGACGCTAAAAATGGGCATCGAGCGATGGAAACGTTCAGGATCATTGCGAGGATTTTTTCGATGATCGATCGAATAATCGGTATAGCGGAAGGCAATTTCAGGTCTAAAAAAGCCCCACGAATTCTCTAAATTAAGGCGCATATAGGGTTTAACATCAAATCGATCGCCCCCCTTTGCGCGCGTATCATTTTTGCCAAGCTCGGTGATAAAGCGTGTAAATTCAGCACTCACCCCATATTCAAGTAGGCCATAGGTTTGATGGCTCGCTACCGAAATTTGTGGTAGGCGTGAATAGGGTTTTAGGCGAATCGCCTCTTTATCGATAATTTGGAAATCTTGGAAGCGAATCGATGCACTCACATATTCATCGTTATAGGTAAGAGAAGCGTAGCGCTCTAGATTCGTTTTCGATAAAAGGCCGATGGTGTCATCGAGATCTTTAAGGTAATCATCATCAGAGATCTTTTGATAGAGAATCGCACCGCTTAATCGATCGCTAAAAGTTAGATTTTGATTAAAGAAGAGTGACCAGCGTTTTTCATCATTTTTTTGGCGATCTTCAGGAATGTATTCAAGGTTTAAAATCGAGTTTTGCCACTCATTTAGATAGCGTAGTTCTCCATCAAAAATAAAACCACGCTTACTCATCACCCCAACGCCAAGCGTTGCATCCATATTCGGCGCTAGATTGAAATAGTAGGGGAGACGAAAGGTAAACCCATTATTGCGATCAAATTGTACTTTCGGCGATAAAAATCCGCTATGACGCTGTCCATCAATGGGAAAGGAGAGATAGGGGAAATAGAGAACCGATTGCCCGCGCACCGCAAAAAACGCATGTTTGGCAACGGCGCGTCCCGTGGCGTGATTGATGCGGAGGTTTTTACTCTTAATGGTCCATGTTTCGTTATCGACCTCACAGGCAGAATAAGTGGCCTCCTCAAGATCCGAGCGTTCCTCGAGCGCCTCATGATGCATGGTTTTAGCACGCCCTTGAGCCGGACGATCACCGCTTAAATAATATTCACCGCCGATGAGATCGGTGATTTCATCATTAAGATAATGTTTGAAGGTTTCCCCGCGAACCGCAACAGCATCAGACCCATAATAGATCGGGTCATCTTTTGAAAAAATTACATTATTGACGCGATCTAAAAAGAGCGAATCGGAGTAGAAATTTCCCTCTTTTTCCTGAACAATGACATTCCCAAAAAGAGCCCCTTCCGTTGGGGTAATCGCCCCATCATCGGAGAGTAAAATCATCTCATCTTTTGGCAGATTATTGGGCGAATCGAGAAGATAATCTGCAAGGGGGGAGATTTTACAACTTTTTGGCGCAGCATAAAGCGGCGAAAGACTCATCGCAGACGCAATAGAGAGTGCAATTAATGTATGGAGGACTAGGGGTTTTCTACGCACGAATTGATCTATCTATACAGGGGCCCGTGGGCGTTAACGTGATTATAATTTAGCTTCAATAATATCAGTGCGATTATAACAGGTCTCATGGCGATCGGCATATTTTGCAACGGTTTTACCAAAAAGTGATTAATTTTTAAGCAGGAGAGGTGATCCGATCATTTGAGGAAATATCGTCTGAAAATAGGAACTTTTGCAGGAAATTTATATAATAGGCGAGACAAATTGGATTTGGGCAGGATTTAGGAGCGCGCTGTGTTGGATGAATTGACAGAACTTGAGAAAAAACCGATCACCAAAGAGCGGATAAATGCGCTTCTTACGCGAGTGCGCCGGCATTATATCTCGCCACTTTCGAAAGTGTATACCGAGATTGAGGCGTTTGAACATCTTTTGGGGATCCGTCCGCTAACGATTCAGGTAAATGATCCCTTTTCATGGCGCCATCTTGAGACTAAAGCGGAACTGTCTGGCATCTCAAAAGAGGAGGCCTTTGAGCGGCTCTCGCTCATTGCTGATTATCTTGAAAATGGGCATTACCCCTTTAGTGGCGATAGTCCGCTTGAGCTCGGCGAATCCTTTCCCTATTTTGAGTGGATTAATCAGGGCGAGCAATACACGCTAACCCAAGGTTTGGGCGATTGGCAGCTCATTGTGCTTGAGCGAAAAGAGCAGATGGCCAATCTCAGTACTATTTTTGAGCTACTTGAAGATGACAAACGGCTCTTTACTGGGCGAATTTTGGTGGTGGGTAAGATGCCGATGGGATTATCATCGACGATTTTGGCCCATTTTGAGGCGCTACGGGATCAGCTCTATTGGATCGAGCCAAAGTATCTGCCGGCCATTCAAGGGGAGAGCGGATTTGGGCATTCAAAATCCTTTGCCTCGCTCTTTAGAGGGGGCTCGCAAATTCTCGTCGTGGATCCAAAAGGGCGCTATCATGCGGGTCTAACGCGTTTAGATTTACAAAAACAATTAACGGCACTGTTTACCGAAGAGGAGAGTAAGGAATGATCTATTATGAAGTATTTGGCGAGGGTGAGCCACTTATCGTCTTGCATTCAGGGGGTATGAGTCACGAAGAGTGGTTGCCGCAGATTAAGGTGTGGGAAAAGCGCTTTAAAGTGATCGCCATCGATCAGCCAGGTCATGGGTGCAGTGCGTTAAAAGGGGAGAAACTTTCGATTTCTGAATGCGGGCACGCGGTATTAGAGGTGATGGAAAAAGAGGGTGTGACGAGCGCTTATTTTTGCGGATCGAGCATGGGCGGAGCGACGGCGCTTTGGGTGACGATGAATCGCCCGGAGCGCGTTAAAAAACTTGTGCTCTATCGCTGTAATTATCGTAAAAATATGGCAACGTTTCGCAGTACCACCTCAATGAGCGACCCCGATTATTGGATCAGTTTGGGCGTGGATCGCTATCTGTCGCGTCTTCATCGCGGGCAAGGCGGGGATGAGGCGTGGAAAACGGTGATTACGCGGGTGAGTGATGCGCTCAATCCTGATACTACCGATCATGATTATCGTCTCTCAGCGCTTGAAGCGATTGAGTGTCCGGTAATGATTGTCTCCGGTGATCGCGATCCTTTGGTGCCGATGGAGGATATTATTGCGATGTATCAAGCGATTCCCACCTCATCGCTGTGGGTGCTTCCTCATGCAAGCCATGTCACGGCGACAAATACTTGGCGCGCCACGATCTTTGCTGAAGAAGTGGAGCGTTTCTTAACGCGAAAACGCGAGCTTACCATATAAAATCATACAATTTATGCGATAATGAGCTCGATTAGATTAGGGCTTTAAACCTTTGTATAGAAACATAAAGAGGGCAATATGGGGCAATTTGAACGGATATTTCAGCTAAAAGCGACATCATTTCGCCTGATTGCGCTCTTTGTACTTTCGTATGCTTTTATCTCGCTATTATTATCGGTCACGGTGACGGCGGGGATCTTTTTCTTTTCCCCTAAACAGGCCAATCCTCATTATTTTGGCTACTTTTTATTGATTTTCACCGCTTCGATGTTCTTTGTTTTTGGCATGGTCTATTCAAAATATCATGCGCTTAAAGTGGGCGTTCCGTCAGTGATGGAGATGCTTGGCGCGGTACGTGTACACGGGCTTCAACACAATGAATTGTTGCGCCGTTTTCATCAAGTGGCCGAAGAGGTGGCACTCGCTGCCAATCTCAAAACGCCGAAAACCTATCTCATTAATTCGATGGATATTAATGCGCTTGCAGTGGCCTCAAGTGAGGAAGATGTGGGGATCGCGGTAACCGAAGGGGCGATTACACGGCTGTCTCGCGAGGAATTGCGGGCGCTGGTTGGGCACGAAATGAGTCATATTCTCCATAAAGATTGCCTGCTTAATTTTAAACTTGTGATCTGGCTCTATGGGCTTCAATGCGTCTATCTTTATGGGCGCGATCTCTTTCATTCCATTACCGATATTTACCCCTTTCGTCTTGATCGCCTCTGTCTTGGCTATGCGCCGGAATTTCAAAAAGGGAAGAGTGCCGGCTCGCTCAGTATTGGGTATTTCCCGCTCTTTTTTATCTCGATGATTGTGCTGTGGATCGGTTCGATGGGGGCGATTATTGCGCGTCTGTTAAAATCGGCAATTTCGCGTAAGAGAGAGTTTTTAGCCGATGCAGAATCGGTGCGATTGACACGAAGCGACGCCATTGTGGATGTGTTAAAAAAAATCGCTTTTTTAGAGGTGGATGATGAGAGTCTTGCGATGCGCTCGGAATCGGTCTATCACGAATTTTCCCACTTTTATTTAACTGATTATCAAGATCTTGAAACGCCTGGGCGCTTTGATACCCATCCGCCCATTATTGCGCGGATTCGAGCGATTGATCCCGAGTTTGAGCTCCCAACGGATGCGGAGCTCATTGCGATGAATCGATACTATTATCATGATTTTTCCGAAGAGAGTGACGAGCTTGTGAGCGCTCATGGGCGGTATGCTAATACGAAACTGCATGGGCGGAAACGTTCGCGTGGGTTTGATGCGCTTTTAGGTAAGCCCATTGAATATGATCGTTTGCAAGGCGGCGTGATCGCGGTTTACCAGCTCTTTTTAAGCGATCAGCGTCTCATTGTTAAAGCGCAACTTGAGTATCTAAAAGGTGCGCTTCCGGCGACATTATTTGATGAATTGAGTCAGACTCTCGATGAAGTTATGGCGCTTTCGGCATTTGATAAGGCGGTGCTGTTAATTAAAAGCGTCGATCCGATTCGTGAGCTTCATGAGGCCGATCGTGAGGCATTTGACGCGAAACTTAAGGTATTACGTCGGCTCAATCGCAGGCACTCCCGCCTTTCCGTTGCGATGGCGTGTTATCTCGATGAAATGCTGCACAGAATCGATGTGGATCGCCATGAAGATGGGCTTGTCTTTGAGCTGAATGAAAAGACGCTCTTTGATGAAAAATCGGCAGTGCTTTTCTTTTTTGAAATGTTACTCGGAAGTGGGAAGCCCCACACCTTTAGTACACGATTTTTAATGGAGCTTGCAGAAAGTCTTTCGCTTGAAAATCATCCTGCAACGCCGCTTGAATCACCCAATCAAGAAGCATTGAAGACGTTTTCGGAGATGATCTCTTTTTTTAGTACACTCAATCTCGCTAATCGCAACCAGTTGAGTACATGGTTTGATGAAATCTATCGGCATGAAGTTGCCACATCCGAAACGCGGGCGCTTATCTATCTCATTTCGCTCACGGCCAAATTAACCCTTCCGATGGCGCTTCGCTTAAAAAATGAGCCGGATCAAAAACCGGTGAGCAGGCTCAATTTTATGAGTTAAATGGCAAAACTCAATAGGCAATCATCTAGCATCTAGCCGAGTGTTTGTTGATAACGGCCTGAACCGATATTGGCCACAAACCCTTCAAGCTCTAAGGTGAGGAGAGTGGTCATCAAGGTAGAGGTCTCGAGCTCTAAACGTTCGACAAGTTCATCGATGGTCAGCGGGGTTTGCAGTGCCTCAAAGAGTTTTCGCTCGGTAGGATCGCTTGGTGCATTTAGGGGTGCATTTGGAGGCGCGCTAATCGAACTATTGATCGGCGATGGTACTGGTTTTTGTCGCGAATTAGGCTCGATGCTAGGTATGGATTTAGCTTTAGGTTCAGAGCTGGTTTCAGATTTCGATTCAAGCGTAGAATCATACCAACCGCTCAGTTCGCGTAAAATATCCGCGACCGATTCTGTAAGCGTTGCGCCGTCCCGTATGAGTTGATGGGTGCCTTTGGCGTGCGGATTATGAATCGATCCGGGAATGGCAAATACTTCGCGATTATACTCAAGGGCAAGCCGTGCAGTGATCAGCGATCCGGAGCGCTTTGCCGCTTCAACGACGAGTGTTCCCAAGCTTAATCCTGCAATAATGCGATTTCGACGGGGGAAATTGGTCGCTTTTGGCGGTGTTCCAAGGGGAAATTCACTTACAAGGGCGCCCCCTCGATCAATTATCGATTCACTAAGCGATTGATGACGTTTAGGATAGATCGATTCAAGTCCCGTTCCCAATACGCCGATCGTACGATTATTCGCCTCAACCACCGCTCGGTGCGCCTCACCATCAACACCCATGGCAAGGCCGCTTGTGATGACAAATCCGCGCATGGAGAGTTCTCTTGCAAAGGCGTGGCTGTGACGTTTCCCCTCTTCCGTTGGATGCCGCGTTCCGACAATTGCAAGCTGTGGTTCACTTAACATTGTGGGATTGCCTTTAATGAAGAGCAGCGGCGGCGCATCGGGGAGCGTTTTTAACAGCGGCGGATAGAGCGCATGATCGAGCGTAATAATATGATGGAGGGGTGAGGCGTTTAGCCATGTAAGACTTGTCTCTACTTCGCGTCCAATTTTAGGGTCATCACGACGAGATTGCGCACTTTGGGGAATCCCGACCGCTTGCCATGCTCGATTGTCGGCGCTTAAAATTTCATGAATATCCGTAAAGGATTGTAAAAGATGGTGAAATCGGCGAATCCCGATCTGCGGGGTAAAATAGAGAGTGAGCCAATCTTTAATCATAAGAGAATACCTGCTATAACTATAGGTAAGAGAAGAATTTCGTACATTATCGATCCAATCAAATAAATAGATTATTAGGATAGATATAAATTTAAATAAAATCAAAGAGTTAAATATTATGAGCAAAATTGATTCTGCTGTTTGGAGCCAATCGTTCTCCACACAAACCGACTCTCTTACCCTCTCCGCGCTCGACGCAAAGCACATTGTGCTCTTTTTCTACCCAAAAGATAATACGCCTGGTTGCAGTAACGAGGTGCAGGATTTTAATGGGCTGTTAAATGAGTTTTCAATGCACGGGGTTGAGGTGATTGGTGTCTCGCGCGATAGCGTTAAATCGCATCAAAAATTTGCGGAGAAGTTCTCCCTTCATTTCCCCCTCATTTCCGATCCCGATGAGACTTTATGCCGAGCGCTTGATGTCATCAAAGAGAAAAATATGTTCGGTAAAATTGGCTTTGGAATTGAGCGTAGCACCTTTATTTTGACGGCAGAGGGAGAGATTGTAAACGAGTGGCGCAAGGTGAAAGTCCCGGGCCATGCAAATGAGGTATTGGAAGCGGTAAAAGCCCTTTAATTACCTTAAACGCATCTACGATTTGTCTAATAGATTGATATTTATTCCCGCTTATTGTGATCAACAAGCGACTCACACGAGGAGAAACCAAGAGTATGACAACGCTAAAACCCCATCGTTCTAAAAAGATTTTTGTTTTAGATACTAACGTTTTAATGCATGATTCCACATCGATTTTCCGTTTCCATGAGCATGATATCTACTTGCCCATGATTGTGTTAGAGGAGCTTGACCGCAATAAAGGGGGGCGCTCGGAGCCATCGCGAAATGCCCGTCAAGCGAGCCGTTTTATCAACGATATGCTCGAGGATTTTGATGGCGATCTCAATGATGGTGTACCGATTGTGCCGCAAATTCAAAACGATGATTGCAAACTCTGTACCGGTCGCCTTTTTTTCCAAACTCGTCCGCTTGAAGAGACGGCAGAGGGTTCGCGCCTTGTGAAAGGGGTGAACGATAATATTATTCTGCAAGTGGCGTTATCGCTTGAAGAGCAATATCCTGAGCGGGTGATTTTAGTCTCAAAAGATATTAACCTTCGCATTAAAGCGACGATTGTTGGCATTGAGGCGGAAGATTATTTTAACGACCAAATCCTCGATGATGCCAATCTTTTGTACAAAGGATTTTCCGAATATGACACTCATTTTTGGGAGCAGTTTGATACCAATTTAGAGTCGTGGACCGAAGAAGAGGGCCGTAGTTTTTACAAAGTGCAGGCCGATGAAGTGAAAAACTGGATCGTTGGACAAGGGCTCTTTGTTGGCAGCGATAATATGGATTACATCGTCCGCGATAAAGAGGGCGATACCGCGATTATTGAGCCATTACACGATTATCACGATAATGGCGTGTGGGGCATTAAAGCACGCAATAAAGGGCAAAACTTTGCACTTAATATCTTGCTTGATCCCGATATTGATTTCGTCACGCTCCTTGGGGCAGCGGGAACGGGGAAAACCCTTCTAGCGCTTGCGGCGGGGCTGCATGAAGTTTTAGAGACGAAAAAATATGATCAAATCATCATGACTCGAGCAACGGTATCGGTGGGTGAAGACATTGGATTTCTACCCGGTACGGAAGAGGAAAAAATGGCACCGTGGATGGGCGCACTCATGGATAACCTTGAGGTATTGATGGGCGATCATCAAAAAGATGATTGGAGCAAAGGCGCAACGAATGATCTATTAGCGCATCGCATCAAAATTAAATCGCTCAACTTTATGCGCGGACGGACGTTCCAAAATAAATGGGTGATTATCGATGAAGCGCAAAACCTCACCTCAAAACAGATGAAAACACTCATCACGCGCGCCGGTGAAAATACTAAAGTGATCTGTCTAGGAAATATTGGTCAGATCGATACGCCGTACTTAACCGAAACCACGTCTGGTTTAACTTATGTGGTCGAAAAATTCCAAGGCTGGAAATATAGCGCGCACATCACTTTACAGCAAGGCGAACGTTCACGCTTAGCGCTCTACGCCTCTGACAATCTGTAAGACTCAATTAATCAGCAATAATAAAAGCCCCGACCTGTCATCGCTACACGTCGGGGCTTTTGATTAATTTTTTATTTTTATTGCTACACCCCAATCGTTGGGCGTTTTAGGATAACAAGTAACACCACTGCAACGATAATAATGGAGGGGATTTCATTGAAGAAGCGATAGAATTTATGCGTTTTTTTGTTGCCATCGACGCGGAATACCATCATATAGTGATAGCAAAATCCGTGGTAGACAAAGAGTAAAAAGACGAGCGTTAATTTAATGTGCATCCATGGCATTTTAAGCAAAAGCGGGGTTTTCATCAGCGTCAACAGCCCGAAAATCAGCGTCAGTGTGCCACCGATATGAGTCATAATCATCAATTTTCGCTCCATCACCTTAAAGGTTTCGATGGTTTTAGTATCTCTATTCATCGCATGATAGACATAGATGCGCGGGAGATAGAAAAGACCTGCAAACCAGGTCACCATAAAGATGATATGAAACGCTTTGTAAATTTCAATTTCGTATATCATGACACCGCTCCTTATCGGATTATATAAAATGAATATTCCCTTAATTTACCACAAAGAACGGCTAAATGATATGCACAGCAACGGGCTTCGGTGATAACGCTTCTTATTAGATCGCTTAATGCTATAATGACACGTTAACTTTATTATGACGAATGAATAGGGAAAGGATTTATTCATGGTGTACTCCATAAAACGTAGAGAAACCAGTCAAGTCATGGTGGGCAATGTGGGAATCGGCTCTGATCATCCCATTCGCGTCCAATCGATGACCAATACCAATACCGAAGAGATCGATGCGACCATTGAGCAGATTATCGAGCTTGCCGATGCGGGCTCTGAGCTTGTGCGCGTGACGGTCAATACGGAAAAAGCGGCGAAAGCGGTTCCCCATATTGTTGAGGGGCTCGATAAACGGGGCTACCAAACACCGGTTGTGGGCGATTTTCACTTTAATGGACACCGTCTATTAGCGGCGGAACCGGAATGTGCGAAAATGCTGGCAAAACTTCGGATTAATCCCGGTAACGTCGGTCGTGGTGAGCGTAAAGATGAGCAGTTTAGCGCGATCATTAATGAGGCGTTAAAATATGATAAGCCGGTACGAATTGGCGTCAATTGGGGCTCGCTTGACCAGAGCGTTTTAAAACGTTTGATGGATGAGAATTTAACCCGTACCAATCCGCTAACCAATGATGAACTTATGTGTGAGGCGATGATTGTCTCGGCTCTTGAGAGCGTGAAATTTGCGAAAAGCCTTGGAATGACTGATGAAAAGATGATCCTTTCCGTCAAAGTGAGTCAATCACAACAGCTGATTAAGGTCTACCAAGATATCGCAACGCAAACCAATCTCCCGCTGCACTTAGGGCTTACCGAAGCAGGTATGGGAATGAAGGGGGCGGTTGCTTCAACGGCGGCACTTTCGGTGCTGCTTCAGCAAGGGCTTGGCGATACCATTCGCATCTCCTTAACGCCAGAGCCGGGCGCATCGCGCATTGAAGAGGTGCTCGTTGGAAAAGAGATTCTCCAGAGTTTGCAGATTCGCAATTTCTCCCCGAAAGTGGTGGCATGCCCAGGATGTGGGCGAACGAGCAGTGATTATTTCCAACATCTTGCGCAAGAAGTGCAGGGGTATTTGGACGATAATATGCCGATCTGGAAAGAACAATATCCCGGCGTTGAAACCATGGTGGTTGCCGTTATGGGGTGCGTTGTAAACGGGCCGGGTGAATCGAAATTGGCCGATATCGGTATCAGTCTCCCGGGAAGTGGTGAGCGTCCGGTTGCGCCAGTTTATGTTGATGGTGAGCGCCTTGTTACCTTGAAAGGGGATGGGCTTGCCGATGAATTTAAAACGATTGTAGAAGAGTATGTCATTAAACGTTATGGAAAACAGTAAAGAAGTGAGCATGGAAGAGGAAAAGAAGCACCTCCGGACGATCCGTTCGTTCGTTAAACGTGAAGGGCGCCTAACGAAAGGCCAAGAGCGAATTTTGGAAGAGAGTCCTTACTTAATTCCCCATGAAATGGTGGAAAACGAGTGGGATCTTGATGCGCTCTTTGGGCGTGAAAATCGTGAGCGTACCTTAGAGATTGGCTTTGGTAATGGTGCGTCGCTCGTTGAAATGGCAGAAATGCATCCTGAGCGGGACTTTTTAGGCGTGGAAGTGCATCGCCCGGGTGTTGGTCATCTTTTGCTCGCCGTGGAAGAAAAAGGACTGACAAATCTTCGCGCAATCGATTATGATGCTGTTCATATTATCGACAAATGTCTGCCAGTGGAATCGCTTGAATGTGTGCAAATTTTCTTTCCCGATCCTTGGCATAAAAAGCGTCATAATAAGCGCCGTTTAGTGCAAGTGCCCTTTGTGAATAAATTATTGCGCGTCTTGCAACACAATGGCCGAATCTGCATGGCAACCGACTGGGAGCCCTATGCGGAGCATATGATGGAAGTGATGAATGAGATCGATGCGCTTGAAAATACGTTTGGTAACGGATTTGCGCCCGATAGTAATCATCGCCCGACCACTAAATTTGAGCGTCGTGGCATTCGTCTTGGGCATGGTGTCTGGGATCTGATTTTTAAAAAGATACAATAAATCCAAAAAAACGCGCTAATCTTAGGCAGTCTTAAATAAGTGTTAATGTAGTTAAAGAAAGGTAAAGAGATGGGTAATTGGGTATTAATTGCAGGGAGTGGGATCATCGTGCTCCTCATTCTTGTGATTGTTTTATTATTGGTCTCCCGCGGAAAAGCCCCTAAAGTCGAAGTTGTGCCCAATGCAGCACCCGACGAGCTACAGATTGATCGCATTAAAGTGCTGGTGATCAAATCGAAAAAACGGATTGATGAGCTTAAGGCTGAGAGTGAAAAACTGCGGGATCGTCTTAATATTGCCCTCATTGAAAATGAGAAGTACATTGACGAAAATCGTGATCTTTCAGCGCGTGTGCACTTTTTAGAAGAAAATGTTGTGGGCGATGTCGATAATTTAAGTTATCGCCCTAATGATGTGGTCACCTCAAAAAGGATCGCCGATGCAGTGGCTGAATGGCAGGATAAAGTGATCGAGCTTGAGACTAAAATCAGCCTGATGTCGATCCAAGAAAATACCGATTCGGATCTCTTAAAGCGCATTAAAGAACTGATGATTGAGAATGAAAAGATCAGCGTAAAAATCAATCAAAAAGAGGAAGAGAATGTGGATCTTACGCTTAAACTGACGAAAGCCGTTTCTGCCTACGATAAACTCAATAAACGCTATAAAGAGCTCATTCTCGGACGCCCGTCAAAATAATCTCGGTAAAATCCCGTATGATGGGAGCACACATTGCATATTTTTGTTTGATCGGTTATACATTTAAATCTATGGATAAAACGCAGTCACAAAAGAGACGTAAACGATGGGTCGCTACGGGGGTTATTACGCTTTCGTCAGCGCTTTTTGCGTTTGCGGATATCTATATGTATATCGACGATGAAGGCGGTAAACATTTTGTGAATCACTATGTGCAAAATGCGGAGCTCGTTAAAAAAGTGTCGCCCATTATCGCAAGTGACGATCAGCATGGTTCTGATACGCAGACGCTGTTAGAGATGCCCCGTTTTAATCGCACGCCGTCGGTGCAAGATCAGCAGGTGAGCAGTTTTCAAGGAAATTTCCCCAATCGTTATCTCTTAGGGCCCGAGCGTAAACCAGCTTATTTAGAGAACTTCACTCAAAATCATAAAGCGAAAAGTGAGCTTGTGAGTGCGAACTTTGCCAATCGCTCCATCTATACGCCTTTTATTGATCAGATCGCCAAAGAGATTGGGGTTCCGCCGGCGCTTGTGCATGCGGTGATCTCCGTTGAGTCCGCTTATAATCCCAAAGCTCGTTCACACGTTGGGGCGCAAGGGCTCATGCAATTGATGCCGATGACGGCAAAACGGTTTGGCGTCGTCGATGCGTATGATCCGCTCCAAAATATTCGCGGGGGCACCACTTACTTGAAGTTTTTATTAGAGAAATTTGAAGATGTGGAACTTGCGCTTGCGGGCTATAACGCAGGTGAGGGCGCGGTGATGCGCTATGGCAATAAAATTCCGCCCTTTAAAGAGACGCAAAACTATGTCCCGCGGGTGATGGCGTACTATTATCGCTACCTCAAGCAAGAGCGTGAGGCGCGACTGTACGGGCGTTATTAACCATTATTAATTTAATTACAGATTGCTGTAAGCGGATACGGTTAGAAATTTAGAGCGGTTTATATTCAATATCAATCACAAAATAGCGTACCGGCCCCATTTCGAGTTTTAGCAAAATCTCATCATCGAACGTCTTTCCAATTAGCGCTCTCGCTAAGGGCGAATTGATGGAAATATAGCACGGATCATTATCAAACTCATCACTTCCCACAATGCGCACTACGCGCTCTTTTCCTACCTCATCTTCGAGGGTGATATAAGCCCCAAAGAAGATCTTATCTTGGTTTGCGGGAAGGGCATCAACAATGGTGAGTTCATCTAAACGCTTACTTAAAAAACGCACGCGACGATCGATCTCGCGGAGCATCTTTTTTCCGTAGATATACTCAGCGTTCTCCGAGCGATCGCCTAGCGCTGCGGCTTCACTCACCGCTTGTGTTACTTTAGGGCGTTTATCTTTCCAGAGATAATTGAGTTCATCCGAAAGTTTCTGAAATCCGTGTTTCGTAATGTAATTCATCGTCGTCCTTTCATGCAGCAGTTGCGCGCGATCGTTGCGCGATTAATGATTCCCTTTATTATTGTTGGGATTATTATTTCGGCGCGGGTTGCGTTGATTGCGGCGGCGCTGATTATTTGAGTTCGAATTGTGATGGCTATTGGGATTATGATTTGGGCTACTCTCTTGAGTAAAGAGATTGCCATGATTTTGAATATTGCGCTGCTGATTTGAAAATACTTGACGCATGCGATTTTTATTCACTTTTGCAATGTTCGCTTCAAACGAACCGCTCTCAAAGGGGAGGCGATTTTTATTCACGATATTGAGTTGCTCATTGCCTTCATCAATGCGGTTGAAGTTCGGTTCATCTTGATAATCGTGTTGCTCACGGCGTGGTCTACGAGTTTGATTGCGCGAGGTGCGTTTATTGTCGCGATTATCTCGATTGTCTCTATTATCTCGGCTCTCCCGACGATCTTGTTGTTGGTCGTTACGATCATTTCGATCTTGGCGACGGCCTCGATTTTGTTGCGGTCTACGGCGGTTATCGCGCTGTTCGCGTTCCCTTGTTGGTGTCTGAGCATCCGCATCTTGCGCATTCTCTGATTGACTCTCTGTTCGTGCTTGATTATCAGCGGATTGACGGCGTTGTTGCGAGCGATTTTGCTCGGGGCGTTCACGGCGCTCACGATTTTCCCGTGGTTCACGTTCTTTACGAGCGGAAAGTGGGGTGATCGTGAGCTTGAGATCAGGACATTCCTCTTTTAAAGAGGTGACCCAAACCTCTTCATTTTCGCTCGCAAGAGATAGCGTTGTTTTTGGGGTAAGGCGATCCATGGCATCGCTTAATCGATCGGTAAATTCCACATACGCCACCGGAAGCTGATAGAAAATAACTTTGTTAACGCCTTCCACTTTCCCTTCAATTAGATTGATATCACGCTGATTGAGGATTAAGACGGCGATATTGCCATGATTAAAACGCTCGATAAAATTCTCGCGGGCATCTTCTTTGAGGCGCTCGTGCAAAATGCGTGATTGAATGCGCGCACGATAGAGATAATTGCCGAGCTGTTTTGAATGTTGGCGTGAGTGGCTGATGACCACAACGCGGGTTAAGGATTCTGAACGGATGAGATCGCGGATATATTGGCGCTCAAAGTTCTTCTTCACAAAGGCAACTTCATGGGAATCATCGGCAGGAAGTTCTTTCGGAGCCGGTTTTTTCCCTTCGAGTTTTTCGCTGGTTGCTTCTTTAGAGGGTTCTTTTTGAGTCTCTTCGAGTGAGGCTTTTGGAGCTTCCGCTACGGCAGTATCGGCTACTTTGCTTTCGATCGCATCAGGCGCAAGTGTTTTCTTCGCTTTTGATTTAATGCTGATTTTTGTCTTTTCGGATGCGGGTTCTTCAATAACCTCTTTTTTCACAGGTTCAGCATCAAGAGTCTCTTTACGATTGAGTGAGATCTTTTTCGCTGGTACCGGCACTTCCTCGGTCTCGGTTAACGTATGGTAATTAAGCGGCACGAGGCAAAAATCGCTCAGGCGTTTGTCTTCATGAAGATCGCTTAATAATTTAGACGTTGAGAGTGAGAGGCGGGGGAAGGTATTAAAGAAGAGGCAATTGAAAGCGCTTAAATCGAAGGATTCGTGCGTAGTGAGCTGCGCATTGATGGCGGGATAGAGCAGGAGCTGAACGCTCTTTTTAATCTCAATCTCTTGGTGCGGTAACAGATAATCGATCTCAAGACTCGGCATCATCGCTTCAATTAAATAGCGCAGTGTGATCGCATCGCTGACCGAATCGGTAACCATGAGCGCTTTTTGCTCCGGGTGCTCTTTCAGCGTTTTTAGGGCGCTTGAGAGAAAGAGAAGGGTGTGCTCAATGGTGAGCGCGATCAGTTTTTCCTGCTGGACTCGTTTCGTGTCGATAATTTTTTTAACATGAGCCGAGAGGTCCTCCCACGATTTAGGGAGGTGAGAGAGAGTCGATTGATTCATAGATTATATATTTAATTTCACAATAGAAGTTAATGGGTAAGTTTTCTTCGACATTGTATATGGCTAATAGTGACCGGCAATTGACCGGTGTAATCGTTAACGAGCGCCCAAATAATGCGGATTGACGAAGTATAAGAGTCTAATTTTTTTAATTATGTAGAAGTGGGAGCAAAGCTCACCATAATAAGAGTCACTTCGGCTTCGTTGCAAGGCGCATAGCTCGATAATATGAGGGTTAGGGCATCCGTTCCGCTAAATTTCCTTTATAATTTACCATGAAGCAGGTAAAATGCCAAAATATATCTTATTTATTAAATGAGTTTCATCGACACCAGATGCTTTAGGAGAGTATGCAGTATTATGAAAAAGATCGCTTTTTGGGCCAAAATTGTTTTAAGTCTTCTCTTTCTCTTAGCATTATTAATGCTCTTTTTTCAAAACCGTGATACCGCCATTGTTTTCAATTATTTAGCGGGTAAAGGCGAGATCCAACTGACAACGCTCCTCTTCCTATCGTTTGCCCTCGGCGCGATTTTTACGCTGGCACAACTCTTTTTAACGAACGTGCGTAAAGGCTATAATAAAATGATTTTAGAAGCGCGCGTTAAAGAACTCACGGACGAAAACGAACGTTTAGAGCGTGAACTCAATCGTCTTTAATTGCACGATGATTAAAGCGCTCGATCCGGATCGAAATCGCTTTAATTGAGGTGAGGCATTAAATCAACAATGTTTGAATATATATGGATTTTACTTCCGATCGGCCTTTTGATCGGGTGGTTTGCAGCGAAGAAAGATATTGCGAAGAAACAGCGGATTTTGCATTATCTCAATTTGCGCTATCTGCTCGAGGATCAGACGCAGAAAGATTATGAAAATCTTGCGCTTGAGATGCCGCTCGATTCGGACGTTGAAGCCCTTAAATTCTCATTGTTGCTCGGCGATGCGTTTCGTAAGCGTGGTGAGATTGATAAAGCGATTAATCTCCATGAAACCCTAATTCGCCAAGCCCAAACGCCGGATTTACGCGCAAGTGCTTACTTATCCCTTGCAAAAGATTATTTAAGTGCCGGGATTTTAAATCATGCCGAAGAGACGCTGCGCCTTGTGGTTGATGGTGAATTTGAAGCACAGCATAAAAATAAGGCGCTGATTAAGCTTGCCCATCTTTATAAGCAGCAGCGGGACTGGCTGCAATCGCTCTCCATGCTTGAAAAAATCAGCGATAAAGATCCGCTTATTTTGGAAGAGATGGCGCACCTTTATTGTGAGCTCGCCGAAGAGGATCTCGCGAAAGATCTTAAAGGGGAGCGTGAGCGGATTTTTGTGTGGTTAACCAAAGCCCTTGAATGCGATGAAAATTGCGCGCGCGTCAGTCTTATTACGGCATTTATCTACCTTAAAGAGAAAAATTACGCCGCAGCGCTTGAAGCGCTCCTCCATATTGAAAAGCAAAAGCATGCACTCGTTCCAATAACTGCGCCGATGATCTGTGATTTAGCCTTTCGTTTAGAACGGCCGCATTTCTTTATCCATTGGCTTGATCGCCTGCTTGCTGAGAGTGATCGCCATTTTATTTTAGTCTTGTGGAAGGCCCACTATTTGGTGCGTTCCGAATCGATCCATGAGGCGATTGATTATCTTAAATCGGTCTTAAGTGCCGAGAATAATCTGCGAGGCTTGCTCCTGTTAAACGAGCTGTTATCTTACGCCGAAACGAGCAATGAAAGTCTCATAATTTACAAAAAAACGCTCAACAGCGTGATTGACCGATATTCAAACTTCCAGTGCGAAAATTGCGGGTTTACCAGCAAGACACTCCACTGGAATTGTCCAAGTTGTAATCATTGGAATACGAGCGCACCGGTATCCGATATAATAGCGCTCAAACATTAACGAATTCATTTTATTGATCTAGGTTTATGACTATAGGAGTTGACCCATTATGATGACGAAAGAAGCCATTCAAAAATTAATTACAAGCAGCCTAGAGTGCACTTTTATTGAAGTAAAAGGCGACGACGGCACGCATTTTGAAGCGATTGTTGTGAGTCCTGCTTTTGAAGGTATTTCGATGTTAAAACAGCATAAAATGGTTTATGCCACCTTAGGGGATCGCCTTGAAACAGAAGAGATCCATGCGCTTGCGCTTAAAACCTATACACCAGCCCAATGGGATAAATAATGATGAAAACAGATAATGAACGCCTCCTCGTTGTGGGAAATGGCCCATTATCGGGCACCATTCAAGCAAGCGGTGCGAAAAATGCGGTATTGCCGATTTTAGCGGCAACCATTTTAGCCTCCGAGCCGGTAACGCTTCACAATGTTCCGAAACTGCAAGATGTGCTAATTTTGGAAAGTTTGCTAGAGAGTTTTGGCGCAACGGTTAGTGAAGTGGGTGAAAACTCCATTGAGATTGATCCCCGCGGGATTACTGAAATTCGCGCAAGTCACGATTTAGTGAAATTGATGCGTGCGTCGATCTTAGTGCTTGGGCCGCTCCTTGCCCGTTTTGGTGAGGCGGAAGTATCGCTTCCGGGGGGCTGCGCGATTGGCAGTCGTCCGGTGGATCAACATCTAAAAGGGATGGAAGCGCTTGGCGCCAATATTACCCTTAAAAATGGCTACGTCTTTGCAAAAACGCCCAATGCTCGCCTAAAAGGGGGGCACTACGCGTTTGATATGGTCACGGTAACGGGCGTTGAAAACGTCATTATGGCGGCGGTATTAGCGGACGGTGTCACCATTTTAGATAACTGCGCGAAAGAGCCCGAAGTGACCGATCTTGTGGAGATGCTGATCTCGCTTGGCGCTAAAATTGAAGGCGTTGGCACGGATCGACTCACCATTACCGGGGTTGAAAAACTCTCGGGCGGTGAATATACCATTATGCCGGACCGAATCGAGATCGGAACGTACTTAGTTGCCGGTGCGATGACCTTTGGTGACATCACTGTCGAACGCTGTATTCCCGCGCATCTTGAGGCGGTCAATCATAAATTGATTGAAGCAGGGTGTCAGATCGAGACGGGCGCTGATTTTGTGCGCGTTTTTCCCGGTACCTCCATTTTAAAACCGCTCGATATTCGCACAGCACCTTATCCGCTCTTTGCAACGGATATGCAGGCGCAATTTATGGCGATGGCAGCGATCTCACAAGGCACATCAACGATTGTGGAAACGATCTTTGAAAATCGCTTTATGCATGCCAATGAATTGATGCGTATGGGCGCGGACATTCATGTGGAAGAGCGCATGGCGGTGATTCAAGGGGTTGAAAAACTCTCCGGAACGGAAGTGACGGCAACGGACCTTCGCGCGTCAGCGGCGCTTATTTTAGCGGGATTAGTCGCCGATGGAACCACGACTATCGATGGACTGCATCACCTTGATCGCGGCTATGATGGCATTGAGAGAAAGCTCACCGGAATTGGTGCGAAAATCGAACGGATTACCCTCGATGAGGCATCACCTCTTTAATCGGTAATTGGATCCGTTGAGGTCTAATTAAGATTTAGATAAACAAGAGATAAAAAAAGGAATCGCTTTTTAATGAGACGATTCCTTTTTTATTGCGTGCTATTTATCGGCGTTATTTATAAAGTCCGATTAAGGCGTTTCTTGTGGTGTGAGCTCAGGATTTTCATCGAGGAGCTCAAGCGGAACTGGCACGCCCATGTTCTCATACAGTAGGGTGATGTGCGCGGTAAAACTCTCTTTTGAAACCGATCCCATAATGCGGTAGGGTTCTAACTCATTGCCTTGATGATCGAAAAAGAGAATCGCCGGCGGTCCATAGATTGAAAAGTGCTTTTGCAGCTGCTGATCGAGCGCATCATTGGCGGTCACATCGCTGCTTAAGAGCTGAATCGGTTTAAGCAGTGTTTTTACCGAATCATGGCTAAAGACATATTTCTCCATCTCTTTACAGGCAACGCACCAGTCAGCGTTAAATTCGAGCATCGTTAGCGGTAGCGTATTCTCTGCAAGCGCGCTATTTAAACCTTCAATCCCTTTAATTTCGGTAAAGTCGATCGTTTCAATGACGCGGGTCGATTCTTTAATGGAATAGAGCCCGAAGATCAGGGACGCAATCGCAACAAGCGAGAAAAAGGAGAGATAGGCTTTTGATTTTTTCACATAGATAAAGAGCCAAGTTGCCGCGGACAGTGCGACAAGGGCATAGAGCCACTGCTCCCATTTAAAGGGAACAATGCGCCCGATAAAGTAGGCCGCAATGCCGAGCAAAATAAACCCAAAGAGGATTTTTACCTGCGTCATCCAGCCACCAGCTTTTGGCAATAGATGGCCTGACGAGGCCCCTAGAATCAGCAGCGGTACGCCCATTCCCATGCTCATGCTAAATAAAATCGTGCCCCCTAAGAGATAATCTTGCGATTGCGCCACAAGGCCAATCACACCAATGAGCGGTGCAGTGACGCAAGGGCCCACAATGAGCGCCGAGAGCATTCCCATAATAATAACGCCCGCATAGCCACTTTTGCCTTCTTGATTTTGGCTAATGCGATTGAGGTAATTTTGCACTTTTGCAGGCATTTGCAGTTCGTAAAGCCCAAACATACTCAGCGCGAGCAGCACGAAGATGGCGGCAAAGCCGATTAGGACATAAGGGTGCTGTAGATAGGCGGCAAAGCCTTTACCAAAGAAGGCGGCAAGGAGGCCAAGCAGTACATAGATTGACGCCATGGAGAGCACATAAATGAGCGAAACCACAAAGCCATTTTTAGCGGTTTCTACGCCACGACTTGTTAAAATGCCCGATAAAATAGGGAGCATCGGCAAGACGCAAGGGGTAAAGGTGAGAAGTAGCCCAAAGATAAAAAAGAGCGGGATCGCCATATATTTTTTATCAAGCAGATATTGGGTGAGGCGATCGTGTTCTGCCATTGGAATATCGAGCGCGAGCGTCTCTTCAAGGGAGATGAGCGCATCATCAATCTTTAAATTTGGATTGATCGAAAGTGTCTCTTCCCAGCGGTGTGGGGGAAAACAGAGCCCTTTTTTGGCGCACCCTTGCGCTTCAATAAAAAGATGTAAATTTTTAACCTGAGCAAAATCGCCCTTGGGATTGATAGGAATCACAATGGGGAAATCATAGATCATTTGACGACCAAAAAATTCATCCTCATGCCAAACGCCTTCAGGAAGTGCCACTTCATCGAGTGTGAGTACCTCATTTAATACTCGGATTTTAATGCGATCCCGATAGAGATAGTAATCGGGATGAATCTCAAAATGGAGATTAATGCGCCCATCATCAAAGCGTGTCAGTGTCGGGACAAAAGCGCGATCGGGCGGTAATAGTTCATCATTTTGACGAATTTTTCCGGTGAGCGATTGCCCACCAAAGCCACTATTACTTGGCGATTGAAAAAGCTGCGCCTGTGCGGTTAGCGTGGTTAAAAAGAGGATCAGGAGCGTCCCAATCGTCGTAAGAATCTGTTTTCTCATAGGTGGTTGGTTCCTAATGTAACAATGGATCGGGTAGATGCAGCGTAGCCAATTTGTTGTCGTTATAAGCGCCAAAGGGCTACATCTACGAGAATAAAAATAGGTGATTCAAGTATTATCAAGATCACCTATCTGTTCCAAAATTATGACACTTTTTTCGCTCGGTTTTGCCTGCGGCGCTCGATAAAGAGCGGAAGCGAGCCACCGATAAAGATAATGAGTCCAAGACCGCCGAAAATGGTGCCTTGCCATGTCGCTAAAAAGGATTGAATACGCGCATTATCGGGCGCATCAATGGGGTAGTGAACGATAAATTCTTCCCCTTTTTCAAAGGGTGGCGTCTGTTTGCCGTAATCGAGTTTGACAAAGTGCCGGCGATCGAGTTGATCTTTAAAATGGACATAGAGTGCATTGCTCGAATCGGAGAGTTCAACGCTATCGACCGTTGCGCGCGCTGTTTCTGATTCTTTAATAAAGTTGCGCAGTTCATAGGTTAAATACCCGCCAAAGGCGAAGATAATTAGCCCGAAAATACGCAATCCGCGTAGCCACATTTGTTGCTTATTCACTCGATTCTCCTTGTGAAAGACTCATTAAATTGTGTCAAATTAGGGCACTATTGTAACCTGTTTTAACGTGAAGAACAGCATAAAGATTGCCAGAGTTTATGTACCAAATCGTAATTTTCACGGACAATTAATAGAAGAAATTGAGCGAAAAGGCTACACTATCAGAGATTATTTACAAGCATATCGGAAACAAATTGAGAGAGGGGCAACATATGAGTCAGGCGGAGTTAGCAGGAGTGATTGATCTCCTTGAAGAGGTGTTATTAGGGAAGCGGCGCGAGATTAAATTGAGTCTTGCGTGCCTTTTAGCCCGCGGACACTTGCTCCTGGAGGATCTTCCCGGTATGGGGAAAACAACGCTCTCTCACGCGCTTGCCAAAGTGCTCGGGCTCACCTATCAGCGCATTCAATTTACCTCCGATCTTCTGCCGGGCGATATTTTGGGCGGTGAGGTCTTTAATCCGCAGACCCAAGAATTTACCCTCCATAAAGGGCCGATCTTTACCGAAGTGCTCCTCGCCGATGAGATTAATCGTACTACGCCAAAAAGCCAGAGTGCGCTCCTTGAGGCTATGGAAGAGCGTCAAGTGACGATTGGGAATCATAGCTATGATCTGCCCGAAAGTTTCTTTGTGATTGCAACGCAAAATCCCGTATCGTACGCCGCGGGAACCTATCCGCTTCCGGATTCTCAGCTTGACCGATTTTTAATGCGCATCTCGCTCGGATATCCCTCATTTGAGGCGGAAAAATCGATCTTAAAAGGGGAAAATCGCGCCGCCTCGAGTGCTTTACCGGAGCGTTTTTCTCGGGAAGCGCTACAGACAGCGCAAGCAGCGGTTGCCACGATTCATGCCTCCGATGAGATCATTCATTACATTTTAAATATTGCTCAATACACGCGTACGCACTCTGAGTTTTCGATTGGCCTTTCCCCGAGGGGAACGCAAGCGCTCCTGGGTGCGAGCCGTGCCTATGCTTATCTTTCAGGGCGCGATTATGTGATTCCGGAAGATGTGAAGATGGTGATGCCATCGGTCTGTACCCATCGTTTGCGCGATCAACATCGAAGCGGTGAGGAGCATCGGTTAGTCGAGCGAATTTTAACGGATGTCAATATTTTATAGTGGTGGGTGACGGGTTTAACCCCGAGAAAAAAGAGGCGAGAAAAGCAAAATGAGCGGGTGGTTTCAGAAAAAAATGGAGGCGTTTTATGCGCGCCGAGCGCCTAAAGGGGTGACGGAAAAACGGCTTGGGCATCGTGAAATTTACATTGTGCCGCGTCGGCAAGGTTTTCTCTTTTTAGGCTTTATTCTGCTTTTACTGATTCTGGCCATTAACTTCCAAAATCCGCTGGTGCATCTGCTCCTTTTTTGGCTCTTAAGCCTTTTAGGGGTGAGCATGATTTTTAGTTGGCGTAATATTTTAGGATTACGACTCTTTTCAAGTGCAGCAAGTGCTATTTTCGCCGGCGATAATGCTAAATTTAATGTCGTGCTTGAGGGGCGAGAGCGCCATCATATGGCCATTGGGCTTGGATTTGGACGATCGATTTTCGTAAAAACGGATCTTAAAAAGGGCGAGCGCCGAGAGTTATCTCTTTTCTTAGAAGCGCCGGAACGAGGCCTGCTTGAGATGCCCCGTTTACGCATTGAGAGTCACTATCCGTTTGGGTTTTTTAAGGTGTGGAGCTATGTCTGGCTCGATGAATCGGTGCTCTGTTATCCCATGCCAGTGGAGTCTGAAAAACCGCCCCTTAGAGCGCTGAACTTTCTCGATGAAAAAGAGAGTGGGCAACGGGCAACCGAAAAAGAGGGCATCGATGATTTTGACGAGCTTGTGCGCTATACGCCGGGACATTCATTACGCCGCATTGATTGGCAGGCTTATGCAAAAGGACAGGGGCTCTATGTGAAATCCTTTGTTGCCGAAGAGGGAACCCCAAATTGGTATCATTTGGCCGATTATTCCGGCGGGACGGAAGCGGCGCTTTCCAAATTGTGTTATCACATTTTAAAGGCGGAAGAGAGAGGAGAGCAATATGGCGCGGTGATCGGTAAAGAGGTGATTTTGCCAAGTCGTGGCGAGGCGCATTTAACCCAAATTTTAACGGCGCTCGCGCTCTATTAAACCGCTTGATAAGGAATGAATGATGGAGACGATGAGTCGAGATAATCACAGCATAGGACGTTTTCCTTGGGGAAAAACAGTGCCGAAACGCTCAAAACGCCCGAAAACAGAAAAGCCGATTCCACGCAGCAGTCTGACCTGGCTCTTGGTGGCCTATATTGCGGTAGTGATTCCGCACTTTATTCTCTATCTACCGCTTTGGATTCTTCCCATTGCACTTGCGGCATTTTATTGGCGTTATGAGATCTATCGCATGCGCCGCACCTATCCCAGTGGCCTTGTCAAAACGTTGGTGGTTGTTGCACTTTTAGCAGTGATGGGCGGGGTGTATGGAAACTTTTTTAATACGATTGGAAGCAGCGTTCTTTTAGTTGCGCTCTTTTCCCTTAAGTTTGTCGAGGCGCGGACGCTTCGCGATGGGTGGGTGCTTGTGTTGCTTGCCTATTTTACCCTTGCGGTGGGATTTATTTTCGATACCTCGATGTGGATGGCACTCTTTAGCCTCATTCCTCTTTGGGCAACGACAATGGCACTATTGGGGTTTGAGCAGAGCGATGATGCGCCCTTTAAAAATAGGTTTATGTTTAAAGAGGTGACGATCGCGCTTTTTGCCGCGCTTCCCTTAATGATTGCGCTCTTTTTTGTCTTTCCTCGTTTTCCGTCTCTTTTATCGCTCAATCAAGATAAGACGGAGATTGCGAGTAAAATGGGGGTGGGCGATCGGCTCAATCCCGGTGATATTTCAGAGCTTGCCGAGAATGATGAGCTGATGTTTTGGGCTGAATTTGATGGCATGATGCCTCGCCGAGAAGATCTCTATTGGCGCGTTTTAACGCTCGATCATTTTGATGGAAAAGGGTGGTCGCGTTCTCCGCAATTTGAGCATTCGAATATGCCCGCCCGAGTGATTCCCCGTGGGCCGCAATATGCTTATTTTATTTTGTATGAACCGACGCACCGTAAAGATGTGGTGGCGCTCGATATTTCGATGAATCCTCAAGGGGAGCGTTATCGCCAGCATTTTGATTATCGATTTGAGGCGCCGTATCCGGTCACCAGTAAAATTCGTTATGAGCTTGTGGCCTTCCCGATGGCCTCGCTCGATCGGGATCTTCCGCCAAATCATCCCCGTTTAGAGAGGTATCGTGAGGTGGAAGCGTGGAGTAATCCGGAAACGGCGGCGTGGGTCTTAGGTGAAAAGCTCAAAGTCTCCTCCCCTGAAGCGCTCGTTAATCGCATTTTGACTCATATTCATAATGAAGAATATGTCTATACCTTAAAGCCTGGGCGATTGACGGGGAATGTGATCGATCAGTTTTTTATCGATTCGAAACGCGGGTTTTGTGAGCACTATGCGAGCTCGCTTGCGTTTATGCTCCGCGTTGCCGATATTCCCTCGCGGATTGTGATGGGCTATCACGGCGGTTTGATCGATGCGGAAAAACGGCGCATTCAGGTACGCGGATCTCATGCCCATGCGTGGGTTGAGTATTGGCTCGAAGGGCGGGGTTGGGTGCGCGTTGATCCAACCGGCGCGATTCATCCGAGCCGAATTGAAGATGGGATTGAAGGCTTGCAAGGGGATTTAGGCGATCGGAATCGCGTTGATTTAGGGCTATTTGGTCAGATATCTTATTCGTTCACTGCCTTTAAAGAGCAACTTGAATATTTTTGGGCAAAAACTATTTTAGGCTACAAGCCTTCGCAATTGATGGAAGGATTAAGCGATCTATTTGGCGTATTATCGTTACGAAAATTGTTGCTACTCTTGGCGGGATTCTTTGGGATTTTATTTGGCGGCATTACGCTGATGATCTTAAAACCGTGGCAAATGATGCGTTTTGATGAAGGGCGAAGCTACCAGAAATTGATCGATAAACTCAATCAGCGGACAGAAAAAAGGGGTGGGGTAGAGATTTTACGTTCCGATTCCCATAAAGAGATTTTAGCGAAACTTGAGGGCGTTTTAGATGCGCCTGAAAGAGCGGTGCTTGAGGATCTCTTTCAAGAATTTGAGCGTCTGCATTACGCCCCTGAAATGAATGGGAAGTCCGCTAAAGCTCGTAAAAACGCACGGAAAAAGCTCTATCAATCCCTCTTTCGCGCGTTATAATATGCCTGCCGTTTGGAGATTTCTTACGATTTTAAGAATCCCTTTTGAATACAATGAATTAACATGAAAAGGAAAAACGATGAGTATTGAGAGCAGAGTGAATGAGCTTGAAGAGCGCATCATTGAATTAGAAAGTCGTGAAGGCTTTCATGAGCATACTATTGAGATCTTAAACGAGACGCTAATTGAACAGGCAAAACAGATCGAATTGTTAACGCGCGCGCATCAATTATTGCTCGAAAAACTGAAGAATTTACCGGCGGAAGAGGGCACACAATATTCCGCCGTCGATGAAAAACCGCCCCATTACTGATTATTTATAAAATCTATCGCAATTATTTAAAAAAAATATAAAGATGGGGTAAATAAAGCTAGCCTTTTGGGCAAAATGCTCTAAAATTCTCCGGTCTTTCTTCGAAAAAGAAAAATGTTGTTGGCAATACCATAATCCCATTGTAGGTATTCAATTCGATTATAAAAAATGGTTATTGCTCCCTTTAAACCCTGACTTTAAAGGAGTGCGTGATGGAATATACTGCAAGACTCCCCCAGGCAACAGTTTCTACTGATTCTTCTTCAACCCTGAAAAAAACATTGGTGTTATGGCAAGTGGTCATGATTGGCCTTGCGTATATGCAACCGATGACCGTTTACGATACCTTTGGTATTGTGAGCAAAGATAGTGGTGGGCACGTGCCTACCTCGTATATCGTCGCATTGATTGCGATGCTTTTTACCGCATTGAGTTACGGAAAAATGGTGCGTCGATATCCATCGGCGGGGTCTGCTTATACCTATACGCAGCGTTCGATTAACAAAAACCTTGGGTTTATGGTGGGCTGGTGTTCGCTCCTTGACTACCTCTTTAATCCCATGATTAACATCTTATTGGCGACAATTTATCTCCATGCATTGTTCCCCAATATTCCGGTGCCCTATTTTGTAGTGGGATTATCGTTAATGATGACGGTGATTAACTTAAAAGGCGTGGAATTAGTGGCGAATTTTAATGGGTTAATTGTATTTTTCCAGATGCTTTTAATGGCGGTTTTCCTCTTCCTTGTGATTCAAGGAATCGTGGCAGATCAGCAAATCGTTGTCGATGGTATCGTACAACCGCGTCCAGAGCCAATGAGTCTGTTTAGTCTTCAGCCCTTTATTTCAGAAGATATGAAAATCTCTCCCATCTTAATGGGCGCGACGATTCTCTGCTTCTCGTTTTTAGGATTTGATGGCTTAAGCTCCCTCTCAGAAGAGACGAAAGATGCTGAAAATGTGATTCCAAAAGCGATTCTCCTCACCACATTAATTGGGGGCGTTGTCTTTATTATCACGACTTATTTCTTGCAGATTTTCTTCCCGGATGCGAGCATCTTTAAGCAACCTGATGAAAGCCAGCCAGAGATTTTACTCTATGTTGCTGGAAAAGCGTTCCAATCCTTTGCACTCACCTTTTCAATCATTACGGTGTTTGCGTCAGGACTTGCGGCGCACACAGGTGTTTCACGCTTAATGTATGTAATGGGCCGTGATGGCGCATTTCCGAAAAAAGGATTTGCATACATCCACCCAAAATGGAGAACGCCATCGTTTAACGTTATTTTAGTGGGCATTATTTCACTCTCTGCATGCTTCTTTAATCTTGAGATTGCTCTGCATTTAGTGAACTTTGGAGCGCTCACCGCGTTTACCTTTGTAAACCTCTCGGTGATCTTCCAATACTACATTAAAGATGGCAGACGCGTGACCATGAAAGATCACTTGCTCTATCTCGTATTACCGCTCTACGGCGCGATTTCGATCGGAGTGCTCTGGTACTATTTAAGTGCAGAATCCCTAAAATGGGGGCTCTCATGGGCGGCGCTTGGGGCAGTTTACTTAGGATTTTTACTCTATCGTAAACGGGTTCAAGGCAAAAGCATTCCAGCACTGCGTGAGCGTGAATTTTAGTTTAAGTTTTATATTTCTTTGAAGAGAAAGACACTCCGTTTTGAGTCAGCATAGTTAGGTCTCGACACGAGCATAAAAAATATTGCTAACAACTTAAAAACGATTTAAAACCGCACCGAGCGAACGTTCCGTGCGGTTTTTTAATTTTCAGTTTTTATTACTCTTCGCTACCGTGATCGGTTTGAGCGAGCACCCAATAATGATTTTGATTGTGTGCGTCCATATAAGCGAAAAATTCCTCAGATTGATAGATGCGTTTTATTGCCTTAGCCCAATCACTCTGTTCCATCCCCTCATTGACGACCACTAAAATCTCAAGCTCTGGAATGATATTTTCTTGAAGCAATCCTCTTTCAGAAGGAATCCCCGCTGAATAGACAATGCTCCCCGGAATCACAGCGTAATCGATATCGATCATAATGCGTGGAATGGTCGCGGAATCCACCTCAATAATCTCTAAATTAAGCGGGTTAGAGGTGATGTCATTGTGGGTTACAAGTAGTGGCGAATCGGACTCTTTTAAAGTGATCCAACCGGCTTTTGCAAGCAAATTATAGGCCCGCGCCGCATTTGATGGATCTTGCGGGATGGCGATTTTCATCTTAGGGGTAATAGCATCAAGGGAGCTGTATTTATCGGAAAAGATCGCTGCAGGCACCGAGGGGACGGCAACCACCGGCTTTAGATGAGCATTACGCTCTTTATTAAACACCTTCATATAGGCGGAATGTTGCGCGACGGTTAGGTCAACGCCTTTTTCGATCGTGCCTATGTTCGATTCCAAGAGATTGGAAAAGTTAACGAGTTTTATCGTATACCCTTCACGCTCTAAAATGGGTTTTACCGCGTCATTAAATAGATCGTTATAAGGCCCAGGCGATACGCCCACACGAAGGGTCATTTTAGTGAGCTCTGATTCGGCTGAATTTTGATTGCCACAGCTGATTAAAACAACGCTTGCGATGAGTAACAATAGCCCTTTAAAGATGGCTTTTGAGGTTAAGTTAAATAAAGGACGTAAACGAAGCGCACCTTTTGGCGCGCGATAAAAAATAGCCATGGGAAAATCTCCTAGTTAGGCAGTGAATAAAGAGGTTGTGAATGGTTTGAGTTTAATGAAAAGTTAAATATGAATTTAAACGGGGACGATCTAATCGATTGTCAGCGCATGCCCATTAAGCCCTCGTAAAGAGAGGCTTAAGATAAAAACTCTGTTCGATTGAAAAAATTATGCGTGTGAGAAACGACAACAACAGCACGCCATCGATTTATTGCAAACCGTGGTGGAGAGGGCGTGGTGATGAATGAATGTCGCAGTTGTCATGAGGGTCTCAAAAAAGTTTCTCAACGATATAAAGGAAGTTACCTCTTAACAAATAGCATAGCTTTTTAACCGTTGCAAACAGTACTTAATTGTTTTAACTATTAAAGAGTAGATTGACAGAAGAAGGTGGCGCAAAATTGATGCTACGGAATGCGCGATTTTCTACACAATAAAATGCTATGATAGCGAGAGTTTATACCGTGTTGACAGGTTAGAAGAGGAGGCTTCATGCTGTTTTTTGCCATCTTAATTATTTTATTGCTCGCATTTTTTATCGATCCTGTGGTGTTTATGGGAGCGCTTTTATTACTGGTAATGGCGTTAATTACCATTCGATTATTGGCTAAAAAAGAGGAGCGGAAAGAGGCAGAGCGGTCAGAGCATCTTGAGTGATAGCAAGTTTAGATCTTGGATTCTAATGATTAAAAATAGAGGAGTAAGAGATGGGGCAGATGAAACGAGCGATGGCGATTGCACTGGGTGCAATTTTTTGCCTTAGCGTGGCTGAAGGGCGCGCCTTTAATGAGTTTAAAACACCGACGCTTCATGAGACAGAAGTGATTGGAAGTTATGCAAATGGCTGTCTATTAGGAGCTGAAAAGCTCGCGGATAAGGGCCCCGGCTACCAAACCATGCGCCAGAGTCGAAATCGCCATTTTGGGCATCCGGCGCTCATTGACTATATTGAAAAACTCGCGAAAATTCGTGAGAAAAAGGGTGTGCTGCTTTTTGTTGGGGATATGAGCCAACCGCGCGGTGGATTGATGAATTCCTCTCATGCAAGTCATCAAATTGGGCTCGATGTGGATATTTGGTTATACACGATGAAGCCAAGTGCCTTTAAACCCGCTTATATTGAAAAGATCGGATCGCCCTCTGTGGTAGATAAAGTTAAAGGCATCGTTAATTCCGATTGGCGCGATGAGATTTTTGAGTTTGTTGGGGAAGCGGCGAGCTTTCCTGAGGTGGACCGAATTTTTATCAATCCGGTGATCAAAAAAGAGCTCTGTAAAATCGACCCCAATGCGCCGTGGCAATATAAAATCCGCCCGTGGTTTGGGCATGATTCTCACTTTCACGTGCGCTTAAAATGTCCGAAAGGGGAGGCAAGCTGCTTGCCACAAGCGCCGATTCCTAAAACCTCAGGTTGTACGGCCGATCTGGATAATTGGATTCGGGATCAATCCGATTACGCAATTAATGGGCCAAAGCCAGGAAGCGGGAAAGCAAAACCCCGTCCACCGATGCCACTTCGTTGTCAGCAATTATTACAAGAACAGTAAATAGCCAAAGTTGCTGAATTCATTGAGGCAATAAAAAAGCGAACTTAGGTTGAACAAATGATTCCTAAGTTCGCTTTTTAATGGTTCGTTTTAAACGAATTATTGTATTATTTAGCTGTTTTCAGTGCTGAAATCCAGCCAAAGAGTGTATATAACACGATTGTTGCGCCGATAAAGCCAAGACCGTAGACAAGCGCGATTAAGAACCAGTCTGCCGGGCCACCTGCGTCAGTAAAGCCTGATGAGGAGACCTTTGCCATGATGATAAGGGCAACCACACCGCCCAAAAGACCTGCTGCTTGTGAGCGAACCATGCGCGTTGATACGATGCCTTTTTCAAACATGATAAGCGCGATAAACGCTAAGGTTCCAAAAATAATGATCGCCATTAATACCCATAAAAGTGGGCCAAGCATCTCTTGGAAGACGGAAACAATCGTTAATAGATCAAATTCTTGCATGCTGTTCTCCTTATGCGCGACCGCGTAACATACTAATGTAGGTGGGTTTAAGCGCCATGGTTTTCATTACCCAGCTAATCCACAGCTCTTCGAGCGGTGCGATAATGCCCGGGAATGATGGGGTTAAGTTGTTGTGATAATCGAACTCAACGAGCATTGCTTGACCAAGACGGGTAATCATTGGGCACGAGGTATAACCATCGTAATGAGCGTCGGAGGTTTTTCCTTCAAGCTCTGCCACTAAATGATCCACTGCAACGGGCACCTGCCATTTAACCGATGCCGCAGTTTTCCCTTTCGGAACCCCTGCGATATCACCCACACCAAATACGTTGCGATAGCGAACGTGACGAAGCGTTGATTTTTCAACTTCCATCCAGCCATCAAAGGCCCAGATGCCATCTTTCCACGCAAGCGGGCTATAACGCACAGGATCAGGCGCACGCATTGGTGGAATCACGTTGATAAAATCGTATTGATATTCTTCGGTCCCTTCAGGCTTTGCAAACGTTGCAATGCGCTTACCCGGGTCGATCGCAATCAGATCGCGGTCGTGGTTGATATGAATATCACGCTCTTCAAAGAGCATTCTGACTTTCTCAGAAACAATCGGCACACTGAAGAGGGCTTTATTGTTTGAGTTATAGATGATTTCCGCTTTGCTGCGGTTGCCGCGACGGGTTAAATAATCTTCGGTGATGAAGGTATATTTAAGCGGTGCGCCGGCACACTTCATCTCAGTATTGGGGCGATGGAAGATACCCACGCCGCCATTGTCTGCAAATTTAGACATCTGTTCCCAGGTGCGTTTTGCCGACTCAGGGCCGTGATAGATACTGCCCATCCCGTTTTGACCGATTAAGGACTCATCCATTCCTTCGATCGCTGCGTAATCGAGTTTTAATCCCATGGCAACAAAGAGATAGTCATAGGCAACGGTTTTCCCGCTTTCAGTGACGACTTTGTTCGCATCAGGATCGATTTCAGCCACACGCTCTTCGATTAAATCGATGCCTTTTGGAAGGTAATCTTTAGTTTTTGAAACCGGGTAATCACCGGGCTTAATGCCTGCTGCAACGAGGGTAAAACCAGGTTGATAGTAATGCTCTTTACGGGCATCAATGATGGTGATTTTCGCGCCTTCTAAACGGTCAGCTAAACGTGATGCTGTCGCTAATCCTGCAGCACCGGCTCCAGCGATTACGATATTAACGCTGGTTTTAACTTTTTTAACGGAAGGTTTGCTTAATAGAACGGTTGCGCCCGTACCTGCAGCTCCAAGTACGACAGAACCTGCTCCAGCAGCCCCAAGATAGCGTAATGCATCGCGGCGGCTTGGATTGTGAGCAGCTTCCGGAGATTGGACATCTTTCTCTTTTTGATCTGTCATTTGACAATGCCTTTAACTTTAAATAAACGAGTGGGTCTGCAAAACTAAAAGCGTTCCTTTTGCAGAAAATTCTATATATTAATTTTAATTACATTAATCTATTGAAATTATAAGCCTTATAGAGGTGAGTGTCGCGATATAGAACAATTTTAGCGACTTTATAAGGCTCTAATAATTGTAATGAGATCTACAAGAATCTTCAAGCTTGCATAAAAAACATATTATCAATGAATAAATTAATTTGATGTAAAAAAAGCGCTATTAATAGAATTTATTACTCACGTCCTTCATTTAAAAGGGGGTATTTTCGGTGCTCGGAAGTGTTAAGAAGTGTGAATTACCAATGGGTTTAATCAACACAGCCTCTTTTGAACGGGCATTCAATAACGAGGCTGCATAATTGTTGCGCTTCGAGCATTAATTAGATGGATTTTGCAAAAATACTCACAATTTATTGCACAAATAGGCTATGAATTCGTTAAATGTTCTAAGATTGCGGCACAATCGGCGAAGTAAAAATCAGTGATCTCCGGCCAGAAGTTCTCCGGTTGATTGACTAAGATTGTAGACGTTCCTGCATTGCGCCCACAGTTAAGATCAAAGGTAAAATCGCCTACCATCACCGCTTTTTGAGGTGTTCCATTCCAGCGATTTAAGAGATGTAAAATCCCATCAGGATCGGGTTTTGGCGCAGCTTCATCACGGCCTAAAATATCGTCCATTTCAAAATATTTAAGCGCGTCAATGGCTTCTAATGTTTTAAGTGCGACGTTCCGATTATTGCGGGTTAATAACCCGAGCTTTGCCCCCTTTTCGTGGGTGAGATAATCAAGTAGCTCAATGGCGCCGCGATTGGGTTTTGAGTCGGCGGCTTTAGTGAGCCCGTAATTTAACAGCCACGCATGCTTCTCTTTGGCTTCTTTTTCGGGTAAGGAACGAATATAACGGAGCATGTCATGGGCCTCTTCCTCCGGGACTTCAAGGGCGCGTTTCATCTCATCGAAATTATGATTTTGCACGGTTAACGTGCCGTCCATATCGAAAATCCAGTAGGGTAAAGTATGCAATGTTGCCATGGTGACTCCTTCAAAATTAAAAAGATCGCGCGGAGGCGTTAATTTGATTATTATAAGGGAAATATAAAAATAAACGAATGGAGGAGCGATGTATCAAGTTGTTTTTCATCTAAGTGATCTGCCACGTTGGAATCGTGCGATCAACAATATTCAAAATTTCCTAAAAGCCGAACCGAGCGCAACACTTGTATTAGTGGTAAATGGCGATGCGGTGAAGGGCTTTGTCTATCCGGAAGTGATCGATAAGCTCGATGGATTACTGAGCCAAGTGTTAGTCTGCGCGTGCGCTAATTCCCTTAAAGGCAATGATATCGAGCTTTCTCATGATACGGGGATTAAGACGATTCAAGCGGGCGTTGTGGCGATTGCTCAATATCAAGCGGATGGGTTTGCTTATATTAAGCCGTAAGCCGCCGTAATTCGTAAGGCGATGTTAAATAAACTCTGGATTTAGGTTGATTACCAGCGGCGAAAGGATGTTTTAACCGCTAGGGGAAGCGTATGAGGCGCTTGCTCTTTAAGCGCATCGAGCTCCGTTTCTGCTGGGTCTGATAGCGTCTTTTCGCCCGTTTCACTCCAATATTCGATCGGCTCAACGAGCGTACCGTTTTGATAGGTCGCGCGTTTTGCTAGCTCGCCACTTGGGTAGCGTTCAAGCCACTGTCCATTAGGTACGCCATTTTGATACTGTTTTTCCGTTTTTAGTTGGCCGGTTTGATACCAAGTTACCCAAAAGCCGGTTTTTTGATCAGCGCGATAAACCCCTTTTGCGGAGAGCTTTCCATTTTGATAATACTCGCGGTATTCCCCCTCTTTATGGCCCTTTTCATCAAAATTGGCGAGACGTTTTAATTCGCCGGAAGGATACCATGAGCGCCAAAGATTGACGCGCGTGCCATTTTGATAATCGCCCATCACATGGAGCTTTCCATTTTGATAGTAGGTGATGAGCGGGCCGGTAAATCCGGTTTTTTGACAATATTTCTGATAGCGCGCTTCATCATCGATGGCGTAGCAAAAATCATGGAGATCGGTTTTCCGCATTAAGAGAAAGGGTTCAGTGCGCGTTTGCCCAACGTGATCGGCATAGTGATCTTGTACGAGATAGAATCCTTCGGTGGTGATCCCTAAGAATTTACGATAGATGGGGCCATTATAATCGCCTTTTGCAACGACCGATCCGAGTAACCAAGGGGCTTCGGCGGTGGCGATTAGATCAATTTGGGTGGAATTTTGGGGCGTGCTTGGTGTTTTAGCAGTCTGTTTCGGACTTGATGAAGGGCTCACCGATTGATCCGCAAAGAGCGGGGAAAAAAGTGGTGAAAATACAGCGATGGTAACCATGGAAACAGCTAAAAAACGCATCAAGTGCTCCTTTAAACAACCTGCTAAAGCAGTTAGCGATCTGTATAGTATAACGAATTTTGGCAAAAAGCGACAAAACTGCACGCTATGAGCCAATTTTTTTAGCATAAATCAAGCGTTCTTTTTGTGCTCGGTTTAGTTTTTTGATGGCATATTCCCGTTGCATTGCGCTCTGTTTGGTAGGAAAGATCTCATGATAGATCAGCGTGACAGGGGTGCGTCCTTGGGTATATTTAGCGCCTTTTTTGGCATTGTGCGTCGCAACGCGAGCGAGGAGATCGTTAGTGTAGCCGGTGTAATAGCTATTATCGGCGCACTTAACAATATAGACGTAGTGGTGCGGTGTTTCCGCGCTGTTGGAGGTATCAGACATAAAAAACCATCCGGATCAAAATTGATGGATGGTTAGTGTAGCATACGAGGTGTGCCTGAAGGGGGATACGGGTCGTCTGATCGATCAACCATTGGCCACCTCCGGTGTTTTATCAAAGTAATTGAGTGCAAGCTCGTAGAGTTTTAAAATTTGTTCAGTGTAACTTGAGATAAACGAATACTCTTTTTCAAGATTTTCTTGCAAACTATCATCGCGCATCACATACGGCTGACGAATCTCCATAAAAAGCTCAAGTTGATCGCGATAATCCTCATTAATAAAGAGATGTTCTTTTAGATGATGAAAATTGTTAACGTGATCTTTCGAGGTTTCAGTGGATTTTTTATAGATGACATAATCGAGTGTATTGCGCAGATAATTGCAGATCATCTCATCGGAAAGATTAACCGCGCGTTCATCTAAACAAAGGTCGTGAAGCGTTGTGGTTAAATATTCTTCTTGTTCGGTATAAAGGCTGAGACGCATGGCTAAAATTTCATCGATCGAGTATTCATCGAGCGCGTCGATGCGTTCGTTATAGATGGTAAAACAGCTTTCAGGCAACAACTTATCCGGATAGACGAGCGCAGGGCAGGACAAATCAAATATCTCAAGCGAGGTAAAATCATTTGTCTTACCGACATATTGATAGATGGTTTCTGCCTTCTGGGGCGTGGTGATTTGCATTTTCATAATATGTTATCTTTTGTTAAGTCGTTCAATGAGCTTTCCTCGGAGCTCAAATTCATTCTAGAGTGCTGTGATGAAAAAGTGTGAGATAGTTCCCGTTTTTCTGACTTGAGTCATGTATGAATCCTCGCAATGAAGTGGATAAAATAGGGAGGTTTCACCGATAGCCCACACAGATTCGTCTCTTGCCTCAATTCACTATCAGTTTTTGTATTGTTAGCCGAAAGTGGTGTTATTGTCCCCATCAGAAAACAGATCATTTAGGTGTACTTTATAGAGGAAATTGTAAGGAAAAAGTGCAACAAAGAAAATGGTTAAGAAGATTTTTGAACTGTAAGGCGATCGGCCTAATTCAGAGGGATTAGGGAGGCAGTCCTTAGTAACTATTTGTTTTAATTTTGAGAGTGGTAGAATGAAGCCACTTAACTCTCTTTGATTAATTTAATAATGTAAATTGTCGAATTTTTTGAGTTTGGGATCGTTTATCGTTTGATTGATATTCATCCAGATTTAGTCTGAAAATTTAGCGTCTCGTTGGCTGGAAATAGACTATTTTATAAGGATAAAGAATTGTAAGCGATTTGTCTCAGTCTGAGACGTTTGCCTCGTGATAGGCGAATACATTAGGCAATTGAAAAGGAAAATAAAATGAAAACAACAGCACGTAACCAATTTCATGGCGTAGTAAAATCCATTCATTCGGGCGCGACTAATGACGAAGTGATTGTTGATATTGGCGGCGGTTTAGAAGTCGTTGCAGGCATTACCCAATCGAGCACAAAACGCTTAGGCCTCGAAGAGGGTAAAGAAGTTTTAGCGTTTGTAAAAGCGCCGTGGATCATCCTCGCGCGTCACTCAGCGGATTATGAGTTTTCAACTCGCAACCTCTTTGTTGGTGAAATCGTCGATCTTAAAGAAGGAGCGGTCAATAGTGAAGTCTTCATTCGCGTTAATGATGAGGTGGAGCTTGTGGCGATCATCACGAACGAAAGTGTGAAAAATTTAGATCTTTTCGTTGGTGAAAACATTAAAGCACTCTTTAAAGCACCGCACGTAATTTTAGCGACTAAAAAAGCGTAAATTAAGCCGTAGCGCTGAAAATAGCGCAGAGCAGATTTGATATACTAACCATCTCGTTTGATAAGAGCGAGGTGGTATTTTTTTGTCTGTCTGTTTTATTGTAGATGATTATAAAAAGGATTGAGCGTGGGGAAAAAGCGCATGCAAAGCAGAAAAAAGGAAGGATTAAGTGGGGCGATCGACGAGGCGAAAAATTGCCCGTGTGGATCGAATCGAACCTATCAAACCTGTTGCGGGGTGCTCCATCAAGGTGGAAAAGCAGAATCGGCTGAAGCATTAATGCGCTCCCGCTATAGTGCCTTTGTGCTTGAAGATGAGGCCTATCTCAAAATGAGCTGGCATTCGACGACCCGTCCCGAGTCAATTTCTTTTGACGAGGAGACCAAATGGCTTCGCCTGATTGTGCGAGAGCATTATCTGGGAGAATCTGAAAATGAGGCTTTTGTGCGTTATGAAGCGCGATATAGCATTCACGGAAAAGCCCATAAATTGATTGAACTGAGCCGATTTTTAATCGAAGAGGGGGCGTGGCGCTATGTTGATGGCGAGATTTTTGACGCATAAGTTGGGATCCGTTTTACAAGATAAAAGATTTATCCGCCTGAATGCTTGAAAGAGGAGGGATAATTTGGCTATTATCGTTGATGGGCTCTTTAATTGTCGAGAAATACTCGATCGGGGGAGCAAAAGGTCAACGATGGCTATTTGAGCGGATCTTATAGCCATTTATCTACACAACAATAATAAGAGGTCGGCAATGCCAAACTATCCTAAATATCGTTCTCACACATCCACCCAAGGTCGCAATATGGCTGGGGCACGTGCACTTTGGCGCGCAACGGGCATGAAAGATGAAGACTTTAAAAAACCGATTATTGCGGTGGTCAACTCATTTACTCAGTTCGTTCCAGGGCACGTTCACCTGAAGGATCTCGGGCAAATGGTCGCGCGTGAGATTGAGAAAGCGGGCGGGGTGGCGAAAGAATTTAATACAATCGCGGTAGATGACGGAATTGCCATGGGGCACGATGGTATGCTCTATTCGCTTCCAAGCCGTGATTTGATCGCCGATTCCGTTGAATATATGGTCAATGCGCACTGCGCCGATGCGATGATCTGTATCTCAAACTGTGACAAAATTACCCCGGGCATGTTAATGGCGTCAATGCGTCTTAATATCCCGACGATCTTTGTTTCGGGTGGGCCGATGGAATCCGGAAAAGTCGTTTGGGATGGGGAAAATCTCCGTCTTGACCTTGTTGATGCGATGGTGATGGCGGCCGATGATTCAGAGAGCGATGATAAGGTGAATGCGATTGAATCGGCTGCGTGTCCAACCTGTGGTTCGTGTTCAGGAATGTTTACCGCAAACTCGATGAACTGTTTAACCGAAGCGCTCGGTCTTTCACTTCCGGGAAATGGCTCGATGTTAGCAACGCATGCGCGCCGTAAAGAGCTCTTTTTAGAAGCGGCACGTCGCATTGTGACGGTAACGAAAGAGTATTACGAGAAGGGCAATGAAGCAGTACTTCCACGTTCGATTGCAAGTTTCAAAGCGTTTGAAAATGCGATGATGCTTGATATTGCCATGGGTGGCTCAAGTAACACCGTTCTTCACTTATTAGCGGCGGCGCAGGAAGCGGGCGTTGATTTTACTATGCAGGATATCGATCGTTTATCCCGTAAAGTTCCGCATCTCTGTAAAGTCTCTCCATCGACCAGCCAATATCATATGGAAGATGTGCACCGTGCCGGAGGAATCTTCGGAATTTTAGGGGAGCTCGATCGTGCAGGGCTCTTCCATAGCGATCTTCCGACCATTCACAGTGCTTCATTTAAAGAGGCGCTTGAGAAATGGGATGTAATGCGAAGTGATGCTTCAGGTGATTTCTATCGCGCAGCTCCTGGCGGCGTTCGCACGACTGAAGCATTTAGCCAAGACCGATATTTTGATTCACTCGATACTGATCGTGTCTCAGGGTGTATTCGTGATATTGAGCACGCCTTTAGTCAAGATGGTGGTATTGCTGTTCTCTACGGGAATCTTGCAGAAGATGGCTGCATTGTAAAAACCGCTGGGGTTGATGAATCGATTCTTAAATTTACCGGGAAAGCGCGCGTATTTGAGAGCCAAGATTCAGCGGTTCGTGGAATTTTAAATGATGAAGTGAAAGCGGGCGAAGTGGTGATCATTCGTTACGAAGGCCCTAAAGGCGGTCCGGGAATGCAAGAGATGCTCTATCCCACCTCATACCTTAAATCAAAAGGGTTAGGTGCGGCTTGTGCGCTACTTACAGACGGACGCTTCTCAGGCGGTACTTCAGGTTTATCAATTGGGCATGCATCCCCCGAGGCAGCCGATGGCGGGGTGATTGCCGTAGTTGAAACGGGCGATCTGATTGAGATCGATATCCCGAATCGTTCAATTAACTTAAAGGTTGACGCGAGCGAGATTGAAAAGCGTCTAGCAGCGCAACGTGAAAAAGGCTTTGTTCCTGCGGAAAAACGTGAGCGTAAAATCAGCCCTGCACTTAAAGTGTATGGTGCGCTTGCAACCTCTGCGGCATTTGGTGCTGTACGTGATGTAACGCGTTTAGAGAAACTTAAATAAGTAGAATTAAATAAGCAAAACATAGTAAAGTCTCAAAACCTCTTAGTGAGCCCGTCTCTTAAGAGGTTTTTTATGCTCCCGATTTACTGAGTACTTTACCAAGTGACTAAGCGGTTTCTTTTAGATAACAAAAAAGCTCTAACAATGTTAGAGCTTTGAAATCATTTGATTTGAATTCGATAACTACTAGTAGTAACGAATACGACGGTTTGATTCACGCATTATACGTTTATAATGACGTTTTTTTGCCGCCGCTGCCTTACGCTTTCTTTCTTGCGTTGGTTTTTCATAGAATTCACGTGCACGAACTTCTGAAACAATACCAGCTTTTTCACAAGAACGTCTGAAACGACGCATAGCGACGTCAAATGGTTCATTTTCACGAATCTTGACGGAAGGCATCTATATCACCTCAATTAATAATAATTTAAATAAAAATGTTCTTATTTAAAAGAACTCGAATTGACTATTATACACAAAATAAAAGCCTTTTGTAAAGTTCAAAAGGCTTTTATTGTCAAATTTACATTTCGCGTAGGGCGAAAGTGTTGCTGCTTACTGGAAGCTTGCGTTCATTACGTCTTGGAATGCTTTTTCTTCAGTAACGATCTCGGCTTTTTCAGCAAGAACGTCAACGATTTGATCTTCTAGCGCGATGTTTTGAATTTGGCGCATGTTCTCTTCGTTAGAGCGGAAGTAAGCAAGTACTTCTTCAGGATCTTCATAGGTTTCAGCAAGCATGTTTAGGCGTGCTTCAACGTATTTATCGTCGAGTTCAATTTTGTTATCTTCGATCACTTTCGCGATTAAAAGACCAAGGCGTGCGCGTTTTTTCGCTTCTTCACCAAATGAGCTCATAGCAATTTCCATTAATTGAGCCGCTTGCTCTTGGTTTTGCGCTTCTGGGAAGTTTGATTGGCGTGCCATGTTTTGAACTTCAGCATTCACTAACGCATTTGGAACTTCGATCTCATTTGCCGCAGCAAGTGATTCCATCATTGAGTTTTTGAAGCTGTTTTGTAGCGCTGATTTAAGCTCGCGCTCCATGTTTTTCTTAAGCTCTGCACGAAGTGATTCAACTTTACCATCCTCGATGCCTAAGTTTTTCGCGAATTCTTCATCAATGGCAGGAAGTTCCATTTCAGCAACTTCATTCACAGTGATGTCAAACTCAGCGGCTTTGCCTTTTAAGTTTTCTGAATGATACTCTTCAGGGAAGGTCACTTCGATGGTTTTGGTATCGCCGGTTGAAAGACCTACGATTTGGTCTTCAAAACCTGGGATCATTGAACCTGAACCAAGCACTAAAGGAACGTCTGTACCTTTACCACCTTCGAATTCTTCGCCATCAACGCGGCCTACGAAATCGATTTTAACGCGGTCATCGTTTGCAGCTGCGCGCTCAACAACGTTCCATTTAGATTGTTGTTTTTGTAAACGCTCAAGCATAAGGTCAAGATCTTCATCTTTTACTTCAGCTTCGATTTTCGTTGCTTTAAGACCGTCTAACCCTTGAAGTTCAAATTCTGGCATTACTTCAAAGTTAACGTTGAATTTGTACTCTTCGCCTTCGACCACTGAAATTTCAGGATAGCCTGCAGTTTTAAGATCTTTGTTTTCTTCTAGGAATGCGCGGTATGCCTGACCAATTTGATCATTGATAACTTCGTATTTCACTTGATCACCGTGCATTTTTTGCACAACGCTTACTGGCACTTTACCAGGGCGGAAGCCGTCTAAACGAATGCGTTTAGATAGATCTTTTAAACGTGTTTTAACTTCAGCTTGAACAGCAGCTTGGTCAAGCTCGATAACGGTGTGACGTTTAAGTCCTTCTAATGTTTCAATGGTTGACATATCTTTTATACCTGAAATTTAATTATGGTTGTGTATAAACAAAAAAAAAGGCGCCATATAAGCACCTTTTCTTTTATTAAGGTGAATATTCATCACCATAAACTTGTATGGTGCGAGTGGAGAGACTCGAACTCTCACGGATGAACCACTAGATCCTAAGTCTAGCGCGTATACCAATTTCGCCACACTCGCAATAAGCTGTAAATTATACAGACTTTTTCAGTTTCGTCAAACCTAAATTTTAATCATTTTAGGATTTTGTTTTGCTCTCAAATTTTGAGAGGTGAAACCGAATCAACGAGGACTATTCTACGGTTTTTTCGTTAAATGTAAAGCCCCAAATTAGGCAAATTTTAGTCAAATCGATAAAAAGATTTGTGCTCATTGTTTTATGGGATGGTTTTTGCCGAAAACGATTGTTCTATGAGTGAAACAGTGCGTTTGGCGTGTCGCTATTTATCAAAAAAGCAAAGTTTTGTATGATAGGCGGGTAGGCAGAGCGTGATGTTAAATGAAAACGCCTTTGCAAAATAGACAATATAAGGAGTGCTATATGAGCTTTACACAATTATTGAAAACCCGTCGCTCGATCTATCATTTAGGAAAAAATGTAACCATGGCGCCCGATGCGATTGAAGCATTGGTGAAAAAGGTTTTACGGGAATCCCCTTCGGCGTTTAATTCACAAAGTTCGCGTGCGTTAGTCTTACTTGGTGAAGAGCATCAACGCGTGTGGGATATTGCTAAAGAGATTTTACGTCAAATGGTGCCGGCAGAAGCGTTTACGGCGACGGAAACGAAACTCAATAGCTTTGCGGCAGGCTTTGGAACAGTGCTCTTTTTTGAAGATCAAGCCGTGGTCGAAGGGCTTCAGGAACAGTTTGCGCTCTATGCGGATAATTTCCCAATTTGGTCAGAGCAGGCGAGCGGTATGGCACAATTAGCGTTATGGCTGGCCTTTAGTGAAGCGGGAATCGGCGCATCGTTACAGCATTACAATCCTCTTATTGATGAAGAAGTGCGTAAAGCGTGGGATATTCCAAAAACTTGGTCACTTCGCGCGCAGATGCCGTTTGGCTCGATTGAATCGCCCGCCGCAGAAAAAACATTTATGGATGACGACGAGCGTGTGATCGTTGCCGGAAAATAATTTTCCTATATAGGATTGCGGTAACAAAAAAGGATCTCTTATAGATAGAGATCCTTTTTTATGCCACGCATTTTAAAGTGAGGTCGAGCTGTCGCGACCGAGATCCCAAAAATTGGTGATCGCCTCTTCGAGTGTCTTTTTAATATCGGGATTAAATTTATTTAAGATCTCATCGGTGTCGAGATTATTATTCTGTGATGAAAACCGCTTGGAAAGTTCGGTGAGCTCTTGATCTTTAATAATCCAGCGTTTTGGAAGATTGCGGCGTACGGCCATAATTTCCCGTGCTTTTGCGAGTTTCATTAAGAGCTGTTTTTCAATACGGCGGAGGCGCTTATACCCTTTCACCTTTTTCCACGCATTTTCACAATCAGGTTCATAATGAGCACGATCTTCAAAGACTTTATGCGCATTTTTAAGATTGGACCCAAGGCCTTTATCGGCAATTTGATACTCAAGAATCTCATAGCAATTGATGAGATAGCGCACATCGTCGTACGCATATTCAATTTGACGGGGCGAGAGCGGGCGATGATCCCACTGCGTGCGCGCTTGATCCTTTTCAAGATGAATGCCTTGATAACGATCGATCATCTCTTGATAACTCATCAAATTATCGTGTTCTCCCATCACATTGATGGCGATCTGCGTATCAAAAATGGGCGCGGGGAGAATGTCGAGCTCGTGGACAATCGCTTCAATGTCTTGGCTTGCGGCGTGGAGAATTTTTAAGATATTCGGCGCCGTTAACAGATTGCTTAAACTCGATAAATCATCAATGGCGAGCGGATCGACGCAGACAAGCTCCGTTTCGGTTGCTAATTGGATCAGACACAATTTCGGGAAATAGGTCTTTACCCGCATAAACTCGGTATCGACCGCGAGTAGCGAAATAGTGTTATATTGCGCCCGACACCATTTGTCGAGGCTAGTTTGATCCTGAATAAAACGAAGCGTATGTTCCATAATTTTGATGCTTTTAACGGCTTTGAAAACGTTTATTATAGGTTGCGCCACTCAATTTAGCGACGAATCGCCTAATAATTGGTTGATTATTTCTTAAAGCGGCGCGATTAGTGGGACGGTTTTTCCCCTTTACGACGTTTGCCTTGGAGCCACGTTTCCGCAAGATCGATCTCATAAATGAGCTTATCGGCAGTCTCTAAACTGATCGCTTTTGCAGCTTTTAACCGGTAAACCTCCCCGCGCTGTGATTGAAGGGCGGTAAGACGAATACGAAGCTCGAGCTCTTGCGCCTCGGGGCTGTAATCGGTTTGTCCGTTATAACGCTCAACCTCATGGAGCACTTGCCCAACGACTTGCTTAATATGTTGTTGCTCTTCTTCACTCTCGGTATTGTTGCAGAGTCTTTCTTGCAGAGTCTGCACGCCGTGGGTCGCCGCAACGGTCATCAGCTCTTTGGCTTTCGTCTCCTCTTCCACTTGAAAGGCGAGATCGAGGGTAAACCCTTTAAGTAGAATCGGCAAAATAATCACCCCAACAATTAACGAGAGAACAATCACGCCGGCCGCTAAAAAAATCACTTGATAGCGGGTGCCAATAATAAGGGGAATTGAAAGCGCTGCCGCAAGCGTGACCGCACCACGAACGCCGGAAAAGGTGAGAATGAGGAGCTCGCGCACGCTAAAATCGCGAAATTGCATGGGAAAGCGTTTAAACACAAATTGGCTAAAGAGCTTCATCGTCAACAGCCAACTAAAACGAAGCAGCATTAAAAATGCGTAGATCCAAAAAACATCGATAAAGAGCGTCATAAAATTGATCGTTACTTCCGCATTTGCCCGCTCCATCGAGTATTCAATAATGCCCGGGATTTGCAGGCCTAGCAGAATAAATACGACGCCGTTTAAAACATATTCAAGGAGCGACCAAGCGCTATTGGCGCGAAATCGCATCTGAATCGGCGCGCGGGTCATAAGCCCTGAGTGCCCCACAAGCATCCCGGAGGCCACCGCGGCCAAAATTCCCGATACACCGGCCTCTTCGGCAATTACATAAATAAAGAAGGGCACCAGCATTAAAAAGATCGTTTGTACCGCCGGATCATCATCTTTTGTTTTACTAAAGAGCTGGACGAGTTTGAGGTAGATCCAAGTGGCGCCAGCACCGATTATCAATCCGCCGACGGAAAGCTTTAAAAAATCGAGCCCAATCGTAGCGACATCCTTGGTGGTAGCAATGGAAATTGTCCCGATCGCCGCTAAAATCGCAAATTTAAGGGAGACCAGTGCCGAGGCATCATTCATAAGCGCTTCACCTTCTAAAATCCGCATCATCTTTTTCGATAGACGGCCTTTCCCGACAATGCCTGAAAGCGCCACCGCATCCGTTGGGGAGAGAACCGCCGCAAGCGCAATAGCGACGTAGATCGGCATCTCAGGCAAGATCCAGTGGATCAAAAATCCAAGCCCGATCACGGTAATAAAGACAAGGGTGAGCGCAAGGCTGAGAATCTCCCTTCCCGAGCGCACAAATTCATAAATCGGCATTTTCCGCGCATCTTCAAATAAAAGCGGCGGGATAAAGAGAATGAGAAAAAGGTCAGGGCGGAGTTCTACTTCAAACCCGATGAGCGCAACGGCGCAACCGATTACAATTTGCAAGATCGGAAGCGGGGTTTTGATCGGAATAAATGTCTGGATAATGCTGGAAGAGGCTGCCATTAAAATGAGCAGTAAGACCGTGAGTAAAACGTCCATAGCGAAACCTTATGCTGTGGGAAAGAAGGAATTTGACTCAGTTTAGCGCATTATGAGGTTGATTCAAGGGAAAAGCGACACTTAAAGCGGGCTTGGTGTTGTTTTTAAAGGAAAGTTTTTTGTGAATAATAGTGAGGATTAAACGGACTTTTTTAAGGGTTAGACAAAGGGATAATGCCGTTTTAACTGATCAAATCCGCCAAGATTGATGGCATTGACATAGCCTGCATCTAAAAGCGCATATTGCGCATAGGCTGAGCGAATGCCGGCGTGGCAATAGAGCCCAATTTCAGCAGTTTTATCCGGCGCATATTGATCGATCATCATTAAAATATATTGATATTCAATATGAATCGCATCGGCTAAATGTCCGGCATTAAATTCATCCGGTGTGCGCACATCAATGATCAGCATATAGGGCTCCTTGCTTTAGTAAAATCGTGGGCAAAATAGAAGGAATCGAGAGAAAAGAATCATAGCACGGCGACTCTTGCTGCCTGATTTAATCTCTTTATCAGCTTAAATAGACGTTTATTGATTAATCGTCATCTTCTTTTTGCGCTTCATCTTGCGTGAGTGCGGCACTTCTAAAGGAGAGCGGGTCGCGGATATAGGGAATTGGGGCGCTCGTACCGCCGGAACCGATAATGGTCAGCGTGCCAAAGTCAAAAATGCGTCCAACTAAACTCTGTTTAACCTGCAAACTCTCAACTTTTGAATGTTTGAGTTCAGTGGTATTGCGGCGAATAAAACCAAATTTCGCAATGACACGGCGATCAGTGACGGCCAGTTCCGTTGAAATCGAATAGATCCAAGCACGCAGAAAAAAGTAGAGTGCAATCGCAAATATCGGGAGGGAGAGATACCAGAGTTTTCCGTAGAGATTAAGATTATAGAGCTCGTCGATCTTATAAAGGCCACCTAAAATGAGAAGCCCCATGATGCACCAAATGGCCGGATTGATATAGATAAACCAGTGGGTTTTCGCCACAATAATGATTTTTTCTTGCGGGGTGATGACGGAATCAACGTAACTCATAATGCACTCTTTTAACCAAATGTTTTGGGTGGATTTTAAGGTGAATAAGCCCTTAACTATAGCAAATTTACCGAGCGATTAGTGAGTTTTTAACCATCATTTTATCGGCGCGATCCATCGGTGAAATTGATGTGAGATTATGATGCTTATCCGTGAGTGAAAGAGATGGGGAAAGAGGCGGGAGTGATTGAAAAAAGAGGGGCGTTTTGATACGCTAAGACATGACCGGGGTGCCCGAGGATGCGATCATTTATCGCATCTTGGCTGAGAGTTACCCGTAGAACCTGATCTGGTTAAAACCAGCGTAGGAAGTCCTTTTTCTGACATAACAACGCATCACGTTGGGCCATCAAAATCGGGTTTCCTACATGTTATGTGAGAGAAAATCATGCCCAATATCATTCCCTTTGGAGCCCGCGAAATGGCTCCCCATCTTGCGCAGTTTCATGCCAAACGTCCTTTAGTTCACTGTATGACCAACGATGTCGTGCAAAATTTTACCGCCAATGTGCTCTTAGCCTCCGGCGCCATTCCCGCAATGGTGATCGCAAAAGAGGAGGCGGCGGAATTTGTCTCGGTCTCAAATGCGCTTCTCATTAACGTCGGCACCATTACCGAAGAATTTATGCAGGCGATGACGATCGCGGTTAAAACTGCGCATCAAAAAGGGATTCCGTGGGTGCTTGATCCGGTGGCGATTGGCCCAGTTTTGCCATTTCGTACCGTTTTTTGTGATGAGCTTCTTGCCTATAAACCAACGATTATTCGCGGAAATCCGTCGGAGATTTTAGCCCTTGCCGGTGAAAAATCGAGCGCGAAAGGCCCCGATGGAATGGATGATCCACTTAGCGCCTTAAAAACCGCCCAATCTCTTGCGAAAAAGCTTAATACTGTTGTGGCGATGACGGGCGATATTGATTACATCACCGACGGCGAAACAACCTATTCCATCAATGTTGGGAGCGAAAAACTGACGCGAGTGACCGGGGCGGGGTGTTCGCTTTCAGCATTAGTCGCCGGATTTGTGGGGGCAGGAATCGCACCGTTAGAAGCCGCGACGAGTGCTTGCTTTATGATGGCCTATTCTGGAATGAAGGCAGATCAGCTGACGGTGATGAAGCAGATGTCGATGGCGGGCGGCATGGGATCATTTTCAGTAGCGCTACTTGATGAATTATCAACGCTTTCGGCTGATAGATTGAGCATGGATGAATTAAATAAAACCATTCAAAACGAAAGCGAATTATCAAGTCGCGAAAAATTTAACGCCGATGACTTACGTCTCTATTTGGTACTTGAACCCACACTGTGCGGCGGCATTGATGGAATGCTTACGACCACACAGCAAGCGGTGAAAGCGGGGGTGACGATGGTGCAACTCCGTTTTGAAGAAAAGACCGATAAAGGAATTTGGTACGATGCAGCGCTCCGTCTAAAAGCGCTGTTAAAACCGTATAACGTGCCGCTGATTATTAATGATGAGGTGGATGTGGCGATTGCGGTGGATGCCGATGGAGTGCACGTTGGGCAGTCGGATCTGCCGCCAAATGTGGTGCGTGAGCTCTTAGGTGAGGATAAAATTGTCGGACTTTCAGCGGGCAATGCGTCTGAGATTTTAGCGGCCGATCAAAATGTGGTGGATTATCTTGGCGTCGGCCCTGTCTTTACAACAAGTACGAAGCTTGATGCGCGCGCGATGCTCGGGCCTGAGAAACTTGTAGAATTAGTTGAACTGAGTCCGCTTCCATTGGTTGGGATTGGGGGAATTCAAACAAGTAATGTTGAATCGGTGATGCGAGCGGGTGTTTCGGGTGTATCGGTAGTGTCAGCAATTTGTGGTCAACAAGATGTCGAGGCGGCAACAAGAATATTACGCACAGCAATCGATCGTGTACTTGAGGAATCATCGTGTTAACTAGATCACAGTTCAGTAGATAAGTATTAAACAGATAAAACCCATATACGTAAGGAGAGAAGAATGATTAATGCATTAACCATTGCAGGGACTGACCCTTCCGGCGGTGCGGGGATTCATGCGGATCTTAAGACGTTTTCGGCGCTTGGAGCGTATGGAATGTCGGTGATTACCGCGCAAGTTGCGCAAAATACGCAAGGGGTACAGGCGGTTTTACCTACGCCACTCGATTTTCTGGAAAAACAGTTCTTTTCAGTGATTGATGATGTGCGCGTCGATAGTGTCAAGGTTGGGGCGCTCGTGAATCCTGAGATTGTAGCGCTTGTAGCAAAATTATTGCGTGATCATCCACAACTGTTTGTGGTGCTTGATACGGTGATGATTGCAAAAGGTGGGCATCCCCTTTTAGTACAAGAAGCGGTGGATACCATTCGCGATGAAATGTTGCCTCTTTCAAGCATTATTACGCCCAATTTACCGGAAGCGGCGGCGCTTTTAGAAACGCGCGAGGCGCAAAATTATGAAGAGATGGTCGAGCAGGGACAAGCGCTCCTTAAACTTGGGCCAAAATCGGTCTTGATGAAGGGCGGGCATTTAGCGTGTGATGAGAGTCCTGATGTGCTCGTCACTGCCGATGAGGTCATCCGTTTTGATGCAAAACGTGTGAAAACGAAAAATTGCCATGGGACGGGGTGCACTTTATCGGCAGCAATCGCAGCGCTCTATCCTGAGCATGGCTTAGTCGAAGCAGTCCGTTTAGCAAAAGAATATATTACCGGCGCGCTTGAGCATGCCGATCGTTTAGAGGTGGGGAAAGGCATTGGTCCGACGCATCATTTCTATCGCTGGTGGTAGGTTTATCCACATCACGATTTTCATCGCTTTTATGGTCACTTTTGTGTAAAGAAGTGTTTAGGTATGAAAATCATTGATGAAAGCGTTCTTGTATCTGAATTGTCTTAATTGTTAGATGTAAGATTAATCAATTCAATTGATTAAATAGGAATACCGCACGATATTATATCGATTTTGATGGTTAAATTAGCCCTGAAGGAGGCCTAAATCTCCTTACAGGGTTTTTTCATGGGCAATAGTTTCCCGAAAAAATAAAAGTTGGATATAATAATAGAGAATCGTTATCGTTTAACGCAAATGACTTGCCCCTTAGCGCTTTATCTAGGGTTGGAGTGGCAGGTTTAATTCAGATTGATATCGAATCATTGCAAATTTCATAGAGTAGGTTCAATAGAGGGCAGGTTAGGAGATTGAGATGAGTGATTTAAAAAACAAGTTAACGGCAATGCAATATCACGTCACACAAGAAAATGGCACTGAGCCACCGTTTCAAAATGAGTATCATGACCATTTTGAAGAGGGGCTTTATGTGGATATTGTCTCCGGTAAACCGCTCTTTCTCTCCCATGATAAATTTGACGCAGGCTGTGGTTGGCCCGCGTTTGCAAAGCCTGTGGAAGACTCGCAAATCACCGAGCATGATGATCTTTCCTATGGGTATCATCGTACCGAAGTGCGAAGTGATGATTCTGATTCGCATTTAGGTCACGTTTTTAATGATGGGCCGGAGGCGCTTGGCGGATTGCGTTACTGCATCAATTCCGCAGCGCTTCGCTTTATTGCCAAAGCCGATCTTGAGCGCGAAGGGTATGGCGAATATCTGGAGTATTTTAAATAAGTTAAACGATTGTGTAGTTGGCTATTGATTGATTTAATAAGTAATATAACGACATTTTATCACCCTATATTGTGACAATTGGTTAATCGATTGATACTATTGGCAAAGGGTAAAGTGTTTAGTTAAGGAGACAATATGGATATTGGTGAAATGCGCGTAGCAGCGTGTGATGCGTCACAATTTTTAAAAAGTATGAGCAATGAAGACCGTTTAATGCTTCTTTGCTATTTGAGCCAAGGGGAATACTCTGTCAGTGAGCTCGAAGAAAAAACTGGCATCATGCAACCGACGCTTTCCCAACAGCTTGGCGTTTTGCGCAATGAAGATTTAGTGGATACCCGTCGCGATGGAAAACGTATTTTCTACTCCATCAAAAGTCCGAAAGTACTGACGTTACTGCAATGTATGTATGAGCTTTTCTGCCAGCCCGAGTTGGGCGAAAAAGATGCGGACGATAACGCGACTCAAGAGAAATAATTGAGATTCAAACGATCAATTATCAAAGGTCAAATAGAGCGCCGACTCCCGTTGTTTATCTGTCATTTTGTGTGATTAAGAGAGTAAACCATGATTCGTGATAGTTATTTAAAGCTTAGACCGCTTGAGCGGGAAGATTTACGATTTGTTCATCAGCTCGATAATAATGCGATGATTATGCGTTATTGGTTTGAAGAGCCATATGAGTCGTTTTTAGAGCTATCCGATCTATATCATAAACACATTCACGACAAGAGTGAGCGCCGTTTTGTGCTTGAAAAAGTGCTGGGCGAGAGTAAGGTTGGACTCGTTGAATTGATGGAGATCGATTACGCGCACCGCCGGGCAGAATTTCAGATTATTATCGCGCCAAATCATCAGGGACATGGGTATGCTTCAATTGCCACGATGCTCGCGATGGATTATGCATTTTCAGCGCTCAATCTCTACAAGCTCTATCTTGTTGTCGATGAGGCGAATGAAAAAGCAAAACATATCTACTCAAAACTTGGATTTGAGGTGGAGGGCGTACTAAAACATGAATTCTTCAGCGATGGGGAATATCGTAACGCGATCCGCATGTGCATTTTTCAGCATCAATTTTTTGAACAATATAAGAAGATCCGCGAAGAAGCTCACCATGAGATTGAAGATGAAGATCTCATCTTAAATAACGAAATTGAGTATTAAGTTTAATGGCTGTTGTGACACAAATTGATGCAGTAAACATGATGTATTAAAAAAACCTCTTAGGCGTGAATAACACTTAAGAGGTTTTTCATTTCTATCACTTTTATTTAAACGGGAAACGTTTATTGGTTTTTCTCGTTAAAGAGTTTAAGTGAGTTCATAATTTCAGCTTCAGCCGCTGCTTTATCGCTAAAACCATCAAGTTTTACCCACTTGCCTTTTTCAAGTCCTTTGTAGTTTGCGAAATAGAATTCGATCTGATCTACAAGAAGTTTTGGCAGGTCATCAAACGATTGGATGTTGTTATACATAGGGCAAAGCTTGCTGATTGGCACTGCCACAAGTTTCGCATCGCCGCCTGATTCGTCAGTCATGTTTAAAACGCCAAGTGGGCGACAACGAACGACTGAACCGTGAATTAATGGGAATGGGGTGATCACTAATACATCAAGCGGGTCGCCATCATCACATAATGTTTGTGGAATGTAGCCGTAGTTGGCGGGATAACGCATGTTGGTGCCGACAAAACGGTCAACCCAGATTAGGTCTGTATCGTGATCGACTTCATATTTAACAGGATCAGACTCAGCAGGGATCTCAATGATGCAGTTGAAATCTTGGGTAATTTTATCTAAATCATTCGCTGCAGGAACGTTGTTAAAACTCATATCTTTATAAAACCTCATATGGTTGAATGAATTTGGTTGCTCAATTTGAGACTTTTAATTATACCTGCTAAAAATTAAAAACACATTTAATCTATAAAAACTGTACAATTGCTAGCATAAATCCCCAAGCGATCGCTCTTTAGTGGTATAAATAGGAGCTTGGCTCCGTAAATCGATTAAATGAATGTTATGACAGCTGAAATAAACCCAATTATCCCGCTCGAACGTCTTCAAAACGCCGATAAAATCCTCTTTATTGTGCATCTCGCCATCGGTGATTACACCTATCTACAAAATTGCTTTAAGGCATTTCACGAGGCCTATCCACACATTAAGATTGATCTCTTTATTGATGATCGTCGCCGTACCTCCGATGAGACCAAATGGGAGGCATTAAAAAATTATTCTCTCTACGACTGGATCAAAGCAACACCGTTTTACAATACGGTCTATTGCGAAAATTATCGTCCCGATCTTTATGAAGCGGCGATTAATTTAGCACGCACGGAGCAGTATGATGCGGTGGTCTCTCTTGCGACATTATCCCCCTCTCATTATGCAGCGCTTGCGCGAAAAATTGCTGGCGATAGAGGATTTGCTTGTGCGATGGATTTTGAGCCGGGACTTTTCCAGCTAAGTGCGAAAAAGATTCGTAAATCGCTCGATGCGTGCATTGAGGTAAAACCGGCTGAACGCGGCCCTGAACATCACGTGAGCGATGAATATGGTCACTGGTTTAAGCAGATCGGCAATATTGAGCTCACAAAAAAAGAGAAATATCCCTTTATTGAGATTCCCGAGACGTGGAAAACCTGGGCCAGTGATGAGATGATTCGTTTGGATGCTGTGCAAAAACGGCGCGTCTTTATCAACTCATTTGCGAAAAATAAAAAACGTTGCTGGCCAATGACCCATGTGATCGAATTGACCCAAAAAATGAATGAGATGCCGGAGTGGCGCGATACGCTCTTTGTGGTGAACTCGGTTCCCGAGGCCTTTGCGGCGACAAAAGCGGAGCTCGATGCGGCCAATATTCAAAATGTCCATCTCTTTAGCGCGACGGAGAACTTTTTCCAATTGCCGGCGATGCTTGGCGTGATGGATCTTATTATTTCGGTTGAAACGGCGGTTATGCATCTTGCGAACGCGGTGAAAGTACCGGTGATTGCGCTAATGCGTCTTAAAACGCCGGAGTGGGTGCCGATCGATCTTAAAAATAGTATCGTCATTTTTAATGAAAAACGACGCCATCATGTGGCGGACATTGAACCCGATCGGGTGATTAAAGCGCTGCCAAATCTCGATGATTTGAAACTCGCCATGCAAGAGGCGGGCGAGCAGAAAAATAGAGAGGTCGAGGCGTAATATATGACTCATTCCCCCGCGATTTTACTGCTTCCAGGGACGCTGGTGATGACCGAGCGAATCGCTCATTTTATTAAAGATCGAGCGCTAGTTATTGCAGTGGATGGGGGGATTGAACATGCTAAAACGCTCAATATGACTCCCGATCTTTGGATTGGGGATTTTGATTCCTCAAGCCATGATGATCAAACCTTTTATCACTCGATTCCGCACATTGTGCATCCGCGAGAAAAGTCGGAAGTTGATACTGAACTTGCCATAAGCGAAGCGATTCGGCGCGGATTTAACTCCATTATTATGCTCGGCGGTATGGGCGGGCGGCTCGATCATCAAATGGCGCTCTTAATGCTGCCGCTCCAATATTCAGCCACGCATTTTATCTATTCTGACGGCATTCAATTTCTAGAAACGCTTACCGATTCTTCCCATACTTTTCCTGCTCAAAAAGGTGATCTCATCAGTATTTTGCCACTGCAAGATTTAACGGGCGTTACGCTTACAGGCACAAAATGGCCTCTACAAGATGCGGATTTAAATGCCGGATTTGGGCTCTCCATCAGTAATGAAGCAGAAGAAACGGCAATTAAGGCATCGTGCCAAGCAGGGCGCGGTTGGCTTTATCATGCGCCGCCACCTAAAACCGTTGCATAGGCTGAAATTGGCCAGCAAAATACGTTATAATTTAAAGATAGATTAAATAATTGTTAATTTAGTAAATAGAATCAAATATTAGAAGGAATCTCGATCATGTGGACGATCTATTACAACGGTGATTGCTCAAAATCGCGTGCGGCGCGTGAGTTTTTAATTTCAAATGGGATTGAATTTACAACGGTCAATTATCTCGAAGGAACGCTCACGGCAGACGATATTCAAGCGCTCTATACCTTAATTGGGGGCGATCTTGATGCGATGGTGCGCATGGGTGAAGATGAATTTAAAGTGATTGAAGGCTCATGGCATTCGCTTTCGGCGCCGGAGAAATTTATCTTTATTGCGGAAAATCCGCGCGTTTTACAGCGTCCGATCGTGTCTAATGGTAAAAAGGCCGTAATTGCGCGCCCAACGGCGGATTTGATCGCAGCATTAATTGATTAGTTTTGGGCCGGTTAAGGCAGAAAGCACGTTAATAGAGAAGAAAAACAGAAGGAAGGCTATGAAAGGTTTAATCTCAATCGGAGCAATTTTTTCACTCCTTGCCGTTATTTTAGGGGCGTTTGGCGCGCACGCGTTAGCGCCACATTTAGGGGCGAAACTGCCAGTGTGGCATACCGGCGTTCAATATCAGATGTTTCATGGGATTGCGATCATTTTAACGGGCATGTTGATGGTCTTTTTATCGAATCGTCGCCTGCTGAAAATGGCGGGGATCGCCTTTATTCTAGGGACGCTCTGTTTTTCGGGAAGCCTCTATACGATCGGTCTAATTCAAGTTAAAAACGTAGGTTACATTACCCCCATAGGTGGTCTACTCTTTATTATTGGTTGGGGATTATTTTTGTCAGCTGTGCTCACGTCTAAAGTGGACATTTTGAGTCATAAGTAAAGGAGATGTAATGAGTATCAATTCAATTTTAGCTGTATCACCTCTTGATGGGCGATATGCGAACCGTACAAAAGCGTTAGCCCTCGAGGTGAGCGAGTATGGTTTAATCAAATTCCGCGTATTTGTTGAGATCAAATGGCTCATCAAACTCGCTGAAGAGCCCCATTTCAAAGAGATTCCTAACTTTAGTGATGATGCAAAAGCATTCTTAATCGATCTTGCGAAAAACTTTTCACCAAATGATGCGATGGAAGTTAAAGAGATCGAGCGCGAAACAAACCACGACGTGAAAGCGGTTGAATACTGGATCAAAAATCGCGTTAAAGCGCACGGTAATGATGAGTTAACGGCATCATCAGAATTTGTTCACTTTACCTGTACCTCAGAAGACATTAACAACCTTTCATACGGCTTAATGTTTAAAGAAACGATCAATGAAATCGTGCTTCCTGAGCTTGAAGAAGTGATCGATTCACTTAAAAAAATGGCGCACGACAATGCCTCTGTCCCAATGCTTTCACGCACACACGGACAAGCTGCAACGCCAACCACATTAGGTAAAGAGATCGCCAACGTAATCTATCGCCTTCGCCGTCAAATGAAGCAGCTCGCAGCGCAAGAATACCTAGGTAAAATCAACGGTGCGGTGGGTAACTATAACGCGCACAAAGTGGTCTATCCTGATTTTAATTGGGAAGGCTTTGCTCAAGACTTTATCGAAAACGATTTAGGCTTAACTTTTAACCCATACTCAACGCAGATCGAATGCCACGACTATATCGCAGAATTTTGTGACATTATGGCGCGCATCAACACCATCTACATCGACTGGGCGCGTGACGCATGGAACTACATTAGCCATCATTTCTTCACCCAAAAAATGATCGCCGATGAAGTGGGATCATCTACAATGCCTCACAAAGTTAACCCGATCGACTTTGAAAACGCAGAAGGAAACTTAGGCGTTGCCAATGCACTTTTCAATCACTTTGCGGAAAAACTTCCTATTTCACGTATGCAACGTGACTTAAGTGACTCAACGGTGCTACGTAGCTTAGGCTCAGCATTTGGCTATTCACTCATTGGTTATAAGAGCTTACTCCGCGGTCACTCAAAACTTGAAGTGAACGAAGAAGCGCTTATGGCAGACTTAAACGCAAACGTCGAAGTATTGGGTGAAGCAGTTCAAACGGTCATGCGCCGTGACGGAATCGATCGTCCATACGAGCGTCTCAAAAAATTCACGCGTGGTAAACGCATCACCAAACCACAATTAGATGAATTTATCGATTCACTCGAACTCTCTGCCGATGCGAAAAAAGAACTCAAAGCGTTAACGCCTGGCACATACACCGGTTTAGCTGAGAAGCTCGCAAAAGCGATCGACTAAGCGCGTTTGATGTAATGCATTAGTATGTAATTATTGAATTGATACAAAAAGCTCCAACGGATCATGATCGAGTTGGAGCTTTTTTGTATTGTCTGATGGATTAATGTTTTAATATTTACTTAAATTTAAGCACGATTAAAATCCCAAATTTGGAAGGTAAATTCATGGGCATGGCGCTCATCTTTCTGATGATGCTCTTCAAAGGTGAGGGTTGCCCCGGTTAGATCAATTTCGGGCATCTGCGTATCGCCCTCAATCACCGCATCAACGCGCGTTAAGTAGAGGCGATCCATATAGGGAAGCGCCTGCTTATAGAGATTCGCGCCGCCCATAATCATCACCTCGTCATCATTTTTTGCATATTCAAGGGCTTCCTCAATCGAGGAGACCCAGATCGTGCCGGGAATCTCACGTTTTTCATTGCGAGAGAGCACAATATTGGTGCGTTTGGGAAGCGGTTTGCCGATCGAGTCGAAGGTTTTACGCCCCATAATGACGGTTTTGCCGGTAGTGTGCGCTTTAAAAAACTTAAGATCATCGGGAAGATGCCAAGGAAGTGCATTATTATCCCCAATGGTGCGATTTTCAGACATGGCTAAAATTAAAGAGACGATCGGTTTTGACATAAAGTTTGACTCGCAAGTAGTAAAGAAGAGGCCGAAGTGTAGTAAGATAAAGGTTCGCGCTTTAAATATCAAGCGAGAGCCCTTATACTAATCACTCCTCCCATTTTCGGAATTTCAGTACGATTTATTATGTCAGAACACACAAATAAACCCAAAGGTAATGCTATCTATATTTTACCTAATTTAATTACCACAGCAGCGCTTTTATCAGGCTTCTCGGCGATTTTATTAGCGCTGGATGGATACTATATTAAAGCGTCGATGCTGGTCTTTATCGCTATGATTTTCGATGGAATGGATGGACGCGTTGCACGCTGGACAAATACCTCAAGTGCCTTTGGCGAGCAGTATGATTCGCTCTCGGACTTGATCTCCTTTGGCGTTGCGCCGGCGATTATTATCTATGAATGGTCGCTTAAAGGGTTAATGAATGATGCGACAATTAAGATTGTGGCGAATTTTTCCTGGTTTGCGGTCTATCTCTATCTTGCCTGTGCGGCGTTACGTTTAGCGCGCTTTAATGTGCAGATTGGGAGCGTTGATAAACGTTTCTTTGTCGGGATGCCAAGTCCAACGGCGGCAGCGATCGTGGTGGGCCTTGTATGGTTTTCTATGGCGGTGGGATTAACCGGCGAACAGATGGAATATGTAGCGCTTATTTTAACGGTATATACGGCGCTGATGATGGTTTCTAATGTGAAGTTTTACAGCTTTAAAACCATCAATATGAATAAACAGGTGAAGTTTTTTGCACTGATCCCCGTTGTCGTCTATAGCGGATTTTTATTGGCATCTCCAGCAAAAACACTCTTTTTAACTATGTTGATTTATGGATTTTCAGGCCCTGTTTATATGGGGTGCCGTTGTTATCGTCGTGCGCAATTAAAGCGTCGTAATCGGTCATAATGCCTGATTATTTAGCTGAGCAGAGCGAGATGGATGAGATGGATGAGATTGAGATGACACCTTACGATCCGTTAGAGCAATATCGTTATCTTAATGCGATGGGGATACCGCTTTGGTATGGCCGTGAAGAAGCTGAAACGCTTGCGGTGGAATATCGTGAGATGCGTCAAAGTGCCAAGCAATTGCAAGATCCCTATGGTCAGTATGGTGAGCATGGTCAGCTTGGTGAATCGCAGGGTTCGTCATATAGTCCGAGTGAATCAAGAGGCGCACCGCAAAGTGTACGCGCAATTATGGCCTCTTTGGGAAATAATGAGCCAGCAGTGGAGCCGTCGGCGTTATCGTCGCAATCTCAGTCTAACGCGCAGCCTCAATATTCTATTGCGGAGCAGATGAAAGTAGAGATTGGTAAGGCGCATGTACTCTCTAATCAAGTGATCGAGGAGGGAGATGATTCGGTGGTAACGGTCTCATTAGAGGCGTTGATCGATCCGCCTAAACGGTTTATTCTGCCACCAAAAGAGAACTTATCGGATCTTGAACAAGCAATTCATGATTGCACCGCGTGTGAGCTTCATTTAACGCGCCCACAACCGGTGGTGGGTTTTGGCAGTGGCGAGGGCGGAGTTTTTATCATTACCGATGCGCCCCTTCGAAGTGAAGCGGTGGCGGGGGAAGTGATTATTAAGCAGGATCGTGCATTTTTTGCCAAGCTGTTTTCAGCCATTGATCTGCCACTTGAATCGCTCTATATCACGCCCTTTGTAAAATGCATGCCTGCGCAACTGTCGCCGGTAAGTGAGGGCGAAAAAGAGCGCTGCCAAACGCATCTAATTGCAGAGCTTGAAACAATTAATCCGCAAGTGATTGTGCTCGTTGGGCGCGATGTTGCGCGGAATTTACTCTCTAAAGAGATTCCCTATGATCAGCTCGCCTCACGCCCTCAAGCACTTGAATTAGGCGGTAAGCAGTATCCAACATATTTACTTTCAAGACCTGAACTTATTTCGCAAAATATTCGTCTAAAAGCGGCGAGTTGGCGACAATTAAAACGCATTAAAGGAGCACTCGCATGATGGACTCAAGTGATGCAGCGAGAGAATCAAACAAAGAGGAGCTGCTCTTTGAAAGTGACGATGGTGCACTTCAAGTGTTTGCTATTAATAAAGATGATCTCGATCAAATTTATCGCATTGAGCAGGCGGCGCATGTAGTGCCGTGGGATCAGAAAACATTTGATGCTGCGATGCATTTTCAAGGGGCGAAAGTTGTCTTGAAAAGTCATACAGAGGGAATCGTGGGGTTTGCGCTCTTATCGCAGATTGCCGATGAATTACACCTGCTTAATATTGCAGTAGACCCCGTTTTTCAGGGGCGTGGCTATGGTGGCTTTTTGCTCGATTATCTCTTACAAAGCGCAAAAAATGCGCCGATCTCGATGATGATCTTAGAGGTGCGAAAATCCAATATTCCAGCGATAAAACTCTATGAAAAACGTGGCTTTAATGAGATAGGTTTACGGAAAAATTATTATCCGACGGAAACAGAAAAGCGGGAAGATGCAATCGTGATGGCGTACACTTTTTATGATACGATGACTCAATTATTTTAATTACATTATATAAATTGACGACAGATGACCTCATCCGCTGCCGAAAAATGCAGGGGTGATTTTAATGGAGCAAATACAAGCGTGAAAGAACTTGATTTAACAGGCTTAAATTGTCCAATGCCGATCTTGAAAACCAAACAAGCACTGCGTGATATGGCGGAGGGCGAGCGCATTAAAGTTCTCGCAACCGATGCTCATGCCGAGATCGATTTCAAAGCGTATTTGAGTCGTACAACTTCCACACTTGTAGAGCTGTCTGAAGTAAATGGAATCTACACTTTTATTATTGAAAAATAAGTATGAAGCCGACTCTTTTTTTCTTATTGCCAGGATTTAGCGGAATTTTAGATGCTGACTGGAAGCCGTTGCTGGAAAATTACAGTTCGAACTCATCACTCGATAAGATTATTAGTCGTTCATCGAAAACGGTTAAGCCATTCAATGAAACGATTCCATTTGCATCATTTCAAGCGACGTTAACGGAGCTTTTTAGCATCTCTGATCAGGTGCCGTGGGCATGGTATGGAATTCGTGGGATTGGGTTTCGCTCTAAAACCACTGATTGGTTTAAATTAAGCCTGCTTAATCGGCATAATCGGATTAACTTTAACCCTAAAATTGTCCACGAAATCGCTGGTGCGTTTGCGGCTGAGTTCTCCTTTGCGGAAGATTCCATCATTACCAAAGAGGGGGACTGGTATCTCTCACTTGGGGATTATGCGGACGTTTCGTCAACGGTTCCTTGGTTGATTCAAGATCGTAGTTTACGGACAATTGGCCTATCAGGCAGTGATGCGCCGTTATGGCAATTGCGTTTTAAAGAAGCGCGCAATTGGCTCCAAAATTTACCGCTCAATCAGCACCAAAAAGAACCGATTCAATACATTTGGCCTTGGGGAAATCGCGGCACGATCCCGCTCGTAAAAGATTATCACTACACGGCAATCTTTGCGCAAAACCCGATCTATCGCGGACTTGCGGAGCATTTAGGGTTGGCCTATTTTGATCTGGACGTTGGGCTTGCCGATATCGATCAGATGATTGAAAATCATAAACATATCTGCATTATTGATGATACGCTCCTGCACGAGCTCTCCTATGAGCGTTTTTCGCTGTGGGAAGCGGCCCGTGAGCGCCTAATTGCGAAATATCTTGAACCAGTGATGCGGGCAGTTGAAAATAAAACCGTAGGGCGCCTCATTATTGATGATGGATTAGGATGCCGATACCAATATGAGCGGAGATTTAATTTTAGATTTAGCCTGCGCCGTCCTAAAGTCAGCTATCATTTTACTCATCGTTAATATTTTGACTTCTATTTTGACCTCCATTTAAATCGTATCTATGAAAATTATTCGTCGTGAGCCGAAGCATTCGCTTCAATCCGAGCTCTATCCTGATTTTATTAACACCATCTTACAGCGCCGTCCACTCACCTCAAAAGAGGATTTTGATCTCGGGCTTCGCCATCTTTTACCGTTCCATTCACTCTTAAATATTGAAAAAGCCACCGATCTCGTGGTCACTGCGATTAAAGAGAATCAAGAGATTGTGATGGTGGGCGATTATGATGTCGATGGTGCGACGAGCATTGCGTTATCGATGCGGATTTTCCATGAATTTGGGCACCGAAATATCCGTTATGTAGTGCCGCATCGCGTATTTGATGGGTATGGCTTATCCCGCAGTATCGTCAATAAACTCGCCTATGATAAGGTTCCGGATCTTTTAATTACGGTTGATAACGGGATCTCGAATATTGAAGGGGTGGCGCTTGCGAAATCCCTTGGAATGAAGGTGATTGTTACCGATCACCATTTACCTCCAGAAACGCTTCCCGAGGCAGACGCGATTGTGAATCCCAATTTAGAGGGCGACCCCTTTGAAAGTAAAGCGCTTGCGGGCGTTGGGGTGATCTATTATCTCCTGTTAAGTGTGCGGGCACGGCTTCATGAAGAGGGGTATTTTGGTGAAAATCCGCCCAATTTAGGTAAATATCTCGATATTGTCGCGCTCGGCACCGTTGCGGACCTGGTGCCACTGGATGCCAATAATCGACGCCTTGTCCAGCAGGGACTCGCGCGGATTCGTCATGGTCGCACGATTCATGGGATTAATGCGCTGATTGAAGCCTCCTCGAAAGATCGTGATTCGCTCTCAACGAGTGATATCGGATTTGGGCTTGCGCCACTTTTAAATGCGGCAGGGCGTCTTGATGATATGACGATCGGCATTGAATGTCTGCTCGCCAATGACTATCCCACTGCGCGAAAATATGCCTTTGAGCTCTATGAATTAAACCAAGCGCGCCGGCAGATTGAAGGGGAGACCCGCGAACGGGCCGATGTGATTTTATCGACATTGAAACTCAAAGAAGAGACGCTTCCCAATAGTATCGCACTCTATGATGAGAGCTGGCATCAGGGCGTTACCGGGATTGTTGCCTCGCGCATTAAAGAGCAATATTTCCGTCCGACCTTTATCTTTGCCTATGATGATGAGGGCGTTTTAAAAGGCTCGGGGCGCTCCATTAAAGGTCTCCATATTCGCGATATTTTAAGCAATGTGGCACAAAAACATCAGGGTATGATTTTAAGTTTTGGTGGGCATGCGATGGCGGCGGGATTATCGCTCCTTGAGCGCCATTTTGATGAGTTTCGTGAATCACTTGAGGAGGAGGTGTCGCGCTTTGTGAGCGATGAGACCTTTAACCAGGTGATCTACAGTGATGGCGAGCTTCCGATAGAAGCCTATAGCACGCGGATTGCCGATCAGCTTCGGCTTGCATTTCCGTGGGGACAAGAATTTCCCGAGCCCTGTTTTGATGCGGAATTTGAATTGATGAACTATCGCATTTTAAAAGATCAGCACATTAAAATGACGTTGAAACACCCGCAATTTGGTGAGATTTTCGATGCGATCGCCTTTTTCCAAGCTCATCAAATCGTCGATAATGCAAGGCGTGTTCATTGTGCCTTTAAGCTTGATGTGAACGAATGGATGGGTCGGAGAAACTTTCAAATGATCGTCGATTATTTTGAGGTGACGGCTTAACGAATGACTAATTGATGGCATCAATTGATGCGTCATTTACGATAAATATCGGGGCTGTTGAAAATTTTCACAAATAAATGATGAAACTCTCCTACACTATAGGAGATTATTTTCCTCCCCGATCGTTCAATTTAACGATCGTTATTTGACACCCTCCGGGGTGTCTTTTTTTATGCCCGCAATAATTGAATCACTTATTAATCACAATAAACGGCAAATTGTCCGGTAAAGGTCGCGGCAATCTCGCCATCTACCTCGATGGTGGTAACAAGCTCTAAACGTCCCTTTTGATAGCGTTTAAATACCTTGGTAAACTTCTCAAGTGTTTTACTCTCAGGGGGATTACAGACTGCAAGCGCATTGGCTTTAACGGGGAGATGGTAATCGATATGAGCGTGATGCACGACGATATGTGGCTCGGTAATGTCATGGGATTTTAGATAGAGATGCACCCAGCTCCAGCCGGCAATAACGCCTGCGCAGTAGATGCTTCCACCGAAGGCAGTGCTCATGTGATTCATATTCGGTTTAAGGGGGAGATTCAGGGTAAGACGGCTGTCGCGCCACGATTCCACTTCGATTCCAAGGGCATGGGTTAACGGAATTTCATGATTGAGTAGGGTTTGTAAGTACGTTTTGGTATCAGTCATAATGAAGCTCTCAAGGTGTATTATTATTTGTATGGATTTTTATTGTCATTAACGCTAAACGCTATTCACATTTATTATAAGATTTTCGTTAAAAAATACCGCATGCTTTTTGAGCAAAAAAGCCCTCATGATGAGGGCGTTTAAATAATTTTACGATTTCTAGGCTAAATCTTTTTTCGATTGAGGAGAAGACTATTGGTGACCACGGAGACCGAGCTAAAGGCCATCGCAGCACCGGCGACAATCGGGCTTAAGAACCCGAGCGCCGCAAAGGGAATCCCAATGGAGTTATAGATAAACGCCCAGAAGAGATTTTGCTTAATCTTTTGCATGGTGAGATGGGAGAGATTGAGCATGCGATTGAGATTAATAAGATCGCCATTCATAATGGTGATGTCGGCGCTTTCGATCGCAATATCTGTTCCGGTTCCCATGGCAATGCCGGTATCGGCTTGCGCTAGCGCAGGCGCGTCATTCATCCCATCGCCCACCATGGCCACGTTTTTCCCCGCTGCTTGCAGAGCTTCAACGTGCGCCGCTTTATCTTCCGGCAATACTTCGGCAAAAATATGGCTGGAATCGAGCCCAACATCGGCGCCAATTTTCTCTGCGGTGCGCTTGTTATCGCCGGTCATCATATAGACCTCGATTCCTCGAGCCATAAGAGAAGCAATCGCCTCTTTTGAGCGGGCTTTGACTTGGTCAGCCACAGCAACCATTGCGATTAATTCGGTTTCACTGCTTAACAGCATGACGGTTTTTCCCATCGCTTCAAGCTCATTTTGCGCCATTTCGTGTGCGTTAAGATTGATCGACTGTTCGGCCATAAAGCGAGGCGAGCCGACAAAGTAGCGTTTTCCGTCAATAGTTCCCTCAATGCCCGATCCGACGAGCGCATTAAAATTACTCACCTCCGGAAGGGAGTCACATTGAGCCGATCCGTAGCGATAGATCGCTTTCCCAAGGGGGTGCTCTGAGTTACGCTCAAGCGCGGTTAAAATGGTTAACGCTTCTTGCTCGGAGGTTGTATTAAGTGCGATAAAATCGGTCACTTCAGGCTGGCCTTCGGTAATGGTGCCGGTTTTATCTAAGATGAGCGCATTAGTTTTTGAGACTCGCTCAAGGGCTTCGCCATTTTTAATTAAAATCCCGTTGCGAGCGCCAAGCCCCGTTCCTACCATAATGGCGGTCGGCGTCGCAAGACCGAGCGCGCAAGGGCAAGCAATCACTAATACCGCAACGCTATGCATAATCGCTTTAGCGGAATCGTGCGTGATAAACCATGTTATAACGAGCGTTAAGAGTGCGATAGTGACTACGGTCGGGACAAAGATTGCTGAAACGCGATCGGCGATTTTTTGAATGGGCGCTTGGCTTCCTTGCGCTTCTTCTACCATCTTAATAATGCGCGCGAGCGTACTTTCATGGCCAAGTTTGGTGGCGCGAAGCGTGATAATGCCGCTCTGGTTGATCGTTCCGCTAAACACCTCGCTCTCAACCCCTTTTTCAACCGGGATTGATTCGCCGGTTAGCATGCTTTCATCAATGGTGGAGTGACCTTTGACCACAACGCCATCGACGGGAATATTTTTTCCCGGATGAACTAGCAGAAGATCACCAATTACCACTTCTTCAATGGCGATCTCGCTCTCATTCCCCTCTGCATCAATACGAATCGCCGTTTTTGCTTGGAGCTCCATCAGCTCTTTAATGGCCGCGCCAGTGCGACTTTTGGCTCGCTCTTCAAAGAAATTCCCGAGTAAAATTAGGGTGATAATGACCGCGGAACTTTCAAAGTAGAGATGGTGCGGATTGCCGCCGAGAAACCCATTATAAAAACTGTAGAGAAACGCGGCGGTGGTGCCAAGGGCAACGAGTACATCCATATTGGGCGAGCGATTTTTAAGGGAGGTGTAGGCGCCTTTATAAAAACGCGAACCGATCCAAAATTGAACGGGCGTTGTGAGGAGCAATTGAACCCAAGGCGTGTGGACGAAATTGACCCAGCCCGCGTTACTGCCGAGCATTTGGAAGATCATCCCAAGAAGCATTGGTGCGCTTAAAAGGGCACTGATAATGAGTCTATTTTGCAGTTTTTGGAGGGAGGCTTTTTGCGCCGCTTCCATCTCTTCACGGTGAAACTCATCATCGACAATGGCGTCAAATCCTGCCCGTTGAATGCGTTTAATCAGGGTGTCGATGTCGGTTTTAGTGGAATCAAACGAGACCATGGCGCGTTTATTGGCAAAGCTGACCGAGGCTTTTTCTACGCCTTTATCACGATTGAGGACACGTTCAACGCCGGCAGAGCAGTTGGTGCAGGTCATACCGATCACGTTGAGACGAATACGCTCATCCGCGCTGACGGTTTTTTGGGGAGTCGTTGTTTGGCTCATGGGGTCTCCTTAATTAATGGATTTAGGGGGCTCGATCGTCTGCGTTGCGCTACAGGTTCCGGGCTCGCAGCCGCATTGCCCTGGCGTACAATCGCAATCAATGGCGGCAACGGCGCTTTGGCGTTTCTTTTTAAGCGTCTCTTCAAGCATCTCAATATCGGCAAACGAGAGTTTTGAGGCGCGAATCATCGAGGCAATTTTCCGGCCCATTTTCTGCGCGCAAATATGCTCAAACAGCGAATCCGTTGCCGCTTCCCACGATTCAGATTCTGACACAAGCGGGCGATAACGATAGCGATTTCCCTCTTTTTCAGTGCCGACGAGATCCTTTTTTACCAGGCGGGCGAGCAGGGTTTTAATGGTGGTTGGTTGCCAGTTCATCTTCTCTTTTAAAATGCGGATCACATCGTTGCTGGTGCACTCTTTTTGTGTCCAGAGCACGCGCATAATTTCCCATTCAGAATCGGTAATGTCGATTTTTAGATCGGCGGCCATAAGCACTCCTTTTACAGTATGACTACAGATGTCGTTTTATGGAGTAATTGTAGTTTGGGCAGGGCAAAGAGTCAATGAATAAATGGGAATCGCTTTCATTTAGAAACGATTTTTCCTTTAAAAACGAGGAAGAGCAGGGTACAATAGGGTCTCAATAAATTTAGACATTAAATCAGCAAGCGTGCGCATGGTATAAAGCGGCACCTTGCATTGTAGGGAGTGTAGAATGCAATTTTTAAAGTATACAGCTGTGGTATTAGGCGCTGTGCTTACCGTGATTGTGATCGCGTATCTTCTCTATTATTTTGAGATTTAAGAGTCCCTGTAAATCCTCTTTAGGACAGGTCAATCGAAATAATAACGGCGCGAATGAAAAAAGCTATTCATCTATTAGAGAGAATAGCTTTTTGTTTGTCTGAAATTCTTAAGTTCTTAAATTTATGATTTTATTGCCCGTAGCGTTTCGGAAGTAGGGTAAGCGCCATTCCGCCAAAGATCAGTAATACGCCGATCCACTGGTAGAAAGAGGGCATAAATCCGGTAATAAAGAGATCCATAAAGATCGCCACGAGTGGATCTAAAAAGACGAGAATTGAGATGGTTTGCGTTGATAATTCACGAATGCTCGCAAAGAAGAGGTAAAACACAATGCCGGTATGCAAAAAGCCGGTGACGGTAATGTAGGCCCAATTGCTTGCAGTGAGATCATGAAAAGCGGAAAAATCCACAAAAGGGCTAAGAATTGCAACGCCAAGCATCACTTGCAGAAGCGTTGTGGCATAGGCGCTCATCTTATGAATGCCTTTTCCCGTCAAGGTTAAAAGCGCATAAAAAACAGCTGAGAGAATACCCCAGATAATCCCTTTTGACAAAAATTCTGTCTGAACGCCGCCACTTGGTTTATCAAGAGCGATCGCAATAATGCCGATAAAACAGAAGAGCATCGCGAGCACAACGGGCAGAGTGAGCGATTCTTTATAGATAAATGCCCCCAAAAAGAGCACGATGACCGGCGCAAGATGGTAGAGCGAAATGGCGATGGTGACGCCTGAATATTCGATCGTTTTAAAGAGATAGACCCAGTTTAAAATTAAAAACAGACCGCAGATCATAATTTGAATCACTTCGCGCTTATGCCAAACTTCCCGTTTTGCACCTCCGGTCACCACCCATAAAAAGCCCAAAAAGAGTGATGCGGCAACGCAGCGAATGAAGACGAGCTCAAGCGCGGGAAGCCCTGTATGCTGGGAGAAAAATCCCACAGAGCCGAAGATAATCATTGAAAGCGCCATCTTAAAGGTGGCGGGGGAGAATTGATTTAATTTGGCGTTAGTACTGAGTCGATCGGTCGTCATAGATATAAAATGAATGCGCGTAGCATTCCCGTTAGCGTTAAATGATGGATTTAATTGGTGAAGGTCGTTCAGATTGGTCGGCTTTTTGAGCGCACGCTATCACGCATCCGGGGGTGTGGCGCGGGATAAAATGGAATGATCCTTTTGAAATTATGGACTATGCTATCTGCTTTAGGTGGTGCATTTAGCTAGGTTTATATGGTTAATTGTGATAACCATGAGTTATAATAGTGAAAATAGTCATTAAAAGGAACCGATATTCATGAAAAAATTATTGTTACTCCCTTTATCGCTCTTTGTGTTGGCCGCATGCAGCGATGGATCGCTCTACTCGGGAGATGTCTATACCGTAGGCGATGCGAAACAGGTGAAAAATGTGAGTTATGGTCGCCTAATTGCGGTGCGTCCTGTGACGGTGAAAGATAAATCGGATGCGGAAGTCGGTTCTGCAGCGGGTGCGGTCTTAGGGGGTGTGCTCGGAAGTGCGGTGGGAAGTGGTTCAGGTAAACGAATTTCCGTTGCTGGCGGTGCGATTTTAGGCGGTCTTGCAGGGAATAAAGCCGGCGCTGCCATTGGAGCCTCAAGTGCCGTTGAATTAGAGATCGAACGGGATAGCGGTGGCGTTATCGCGGTAGTGCAAACGCAAGGACCAACCCCTTTCCAAGTTGGGCAACGTGTGCGCATGGTGGGAAGTGGCAATCGCATCAACGTCTCACCTCTATAAGCTAAAAGGTTCTTGAAGATAGAATCGTATTGCATTTATCATTTACATCATAAAACAAAGCGCCGCAGAGAGATGATCTGGGGCGTTTTTTATATCAAGGGAGGATTTCCATGCCTGTTAAATTGTTATCACCTTTCGCTAAAATCGGCGTTTTAGGTAGCGCGCTACTTTTGATGAGTTGTGGCGCGGATGCGTCGCTTTCGGTGCAATGGGGCGATACGGATAAGCCGGTGATTGATGTACCCAAGCCTCCGGTTGAAGGGGAAACACAATCCTTTCCGCTGGTTGAAATCCCGCAAAAACTCCTTGATGAAAGCATGCAAAGTGGTAAACCGCTAAAAGTCACTTTGATTGATGAATCGGGCAGAGAAACGGTGATTGAGCGGCATAATAGAGTGGCAACTTTTGGTGATGACCAAGGTCGTCTCTGGCGCGTGGATAATTCGCTTAATCGAAATGGTAAGGCGAATTCCAGCTCGTTTTTTGGGCTTGTTAATATTGATGAAGGGCGCGGAAAAAATCGTTGGGCGGCTTATGGCGGCGGGGTAAGCACGCCAAAATCGGAGATGCCAAAACAGGGGGCGGCAACTTATTCAGGTTTCGCGAGCGTTGTCATGGATAAAAGTCAGCATTATGGCTCGATCGGGCAATATCCCAATCAAATTCATGAGGGCAAGACGATGCTAACGGTTGATTTTGGAGATCGTTCGCTCAAAGGGGATATTACGCTCCCGGGAAATCAGGGTAAAATCGATTTAAATGGCGCGATTACGGGGAATAAATTTGATGGAACGGCCTCTACCGCGAGTGATACCGCAACGCTGAATGGGCAATTTAACGGTAACAATGCAAAAGAGCTCTCGGGCGCGTTTAATAGTTCTAAAGAAAATGGTATGGTGGGATCGTTTGCTGCCGAAAAACGTTAATCAATTGGGCATATTATTAAGAAACCAATAGGCAATAAAAAACCAGTCATAGATTGATTGAAATAGATCAGTGACTGGTTTTTAAGTTTTAAGATTTAAATTCTTATATAAATCGGCGATTAACCGGCAAAGAAGTTGAGTGCCTCAAGCTCATAAACTTCCGCTAAGATGTGTGAAATAGCTGCAATCGCACCATAGGCGATAATAGTATAAGGCATCATTTTGCCGCCAACGGCTCTAAAGATCGGGATTTTACCGGATGCCGCTTGGTTTTTGCGGAAGGTGATCACCATCATTCCCGGAATAATGACTGACCAGATCGCCGCAAATAATCCGGCATAACCGATCGCCATGACAAATCCATTTGGGAAGATCATGCCTAAAATCGTCGGTGGTACAAAGGTAACCGCTGCCGTTTTTAAGCGCCCACCGCGCGAATCATCAAATTTTAATAGGTCGGCCATATAATCAAAAAGGCCAAGACCTGCACCCAAAAATGAGGTAACAACAGCAAAGAATGCGAAGAAGCGAAGGGCATAACGCGCGGCTTCAGGAGCACTCACTTGGTTTAATAACCACGCCACTTCATCTTTTCCTTTCGATAAGAAGGCTAAACGATCGATGTTCCCCATGATTGCAATCATCCAAAAGAGATAGAATACGAAGGTGATCGCCATGCCGATAAGGATTGCTTTACGAATTTTCGAACCTTCAATGCCGTAATATTTTACAAAGCTTGGGACACTGGCGTGGAAGCAAAATGAGGTTAAAAAGAAGGGCAGACTTGCAAAGGCATAGATCGCAAATTTGCTCTCACCGCTTGGATTAAAGAGTCGCGGTACATCAAGCGAGCCTAAAACTCCGGTGAGCGCTGCGATAAAGGTGATAAACATCCCGACGAGTAAAATTGTTGAAAGACGGTCTACCGCGCGGGTACTCCACCAGACAATCGCGGTAAAAATCACAGAAAAGACAAGCGATGAGATGGGGTTAGCGACCTTAATGCCGGTACTTGCGTGAATTGTATCACTGATCACCGAGCCCGAGCCGACCACATAGGCATATAAAAGGATGTAGAGCACAAATGAGACGGCGAATCCATTAATGTAGCTCCAGACATTCCCGAGATTGTCTTTAACAAGCGTGTCAAAACTCGCGCCAGGGCGATAATTTAGGTTGACCTCGAGAATCTGTTCTGCGGTGATATACATAAAAAAGACCGTTAATAACATAATTACTAAGGTCCAGCTAAACCACATTCCCGCGGACGCGATCGGAAGGCTGAGCATGCCCGCTCCAATCATCGTTCCCGCCGCAATCATGGCTCCCCCAATCACGCTTGGGCTTTTCTTGCTACTCATCGGTGTTATCCTTTTGCAAACGTTTCGATTTTAAGTGTAAAAATAGCTGTGTTTATTAAACAAACACAAGCTTTATATACTATCACGCTCATACAGTTGCGGGAAGATTCAATTTATGTAAGCGATTGTTAATCCTTAATGAAATGACATGCAATAAATGGGCATTAAAAAGACGGTGGATAAGTAATTGTTAAATATAGGGTTTGCGGGTATCGTGAAGAAAACTATTTTATTTCTATAGTTCATAGATATAACGAATGCTATGAATGCGATAAAAAGATGGCATGATCGGATCCTTTGCTGGAACGCGTCCGACAAAATAGCTTTATCGCGCGGGAATTCATTGAGTAATTTCTGCGCGTTCTTAATGCTAAGTATCTTTACTTAAAGATAAAAACAGGGTGGATTGCGACAAGTTTATGCATTTTCCACCCTAATTTACGCCTTTTTAATTAGCAAATGAGTGTGACGGGGCCGTGACTTTTTAGGCGATATTTTGGCGTTGTAGTTCTGTTGTAATAAATATTTTAAATAGATTGAAGCGCTTAATCGGCCTTTTAAGCGAAAATCAGGTCTCTTTTCGGTGAGATAAAGGGCTTAAAATATCAGATTTATTGATGGAAAGATTCAAAATAATTTATCTTAATGTGAAGAGATTTATCCTTGAAAAAGCAGGTAAAACCCTTAATTTTGGGAGAAAATAGAGTTGACAAAAAAGGGGGCGTGCTATAAAGTTTTCACTTCATAGACAAGCAATCTTTGCTTATCTGATTATAAAAACTTCAAATAGATAGAATTTCTCAATGAAAAAACAGAAAGTCGCTATTATCATGGGTAGCACGAGTGACATGCCTACAATGCAACAGGCGGTCGACATGCTCACTCAGTTTGAAATTCCTCACGATGTAAAGATCGTTTCAGCTCATCGAACCCCCGAATTTATGTTCTCATTTGCCACTACAGCGGAAGATAACGGTTATGACGTTATTATTGCTGGGGCAGGCGGTGCTGCGCATTTACCGGGCATGGTTGCTTCGCTGACGACACTTCCCGTGATTGGTGTGCCGATTCAGTCCCGAGCGTTAAGCGGAAAGGATTCTTTACTTTCAATTGTACAGATGCCAGGCGGCGTACCCGTTGCTACTATGGCCATCGGGGATGCAGGTGCGAAAAATGCCGGGATTTTAGCCGCGCAAATTTTAGCCTTATCCAACCGCGATCTGTCTTTAAAACTTAAAACCTTTCGCGATACGCAAAAAGAAAGTGTTTTAGCTAACAACAAGCAATAAAAGTAAAGGTTAGTAAACTATATGAACATTTTACCAGGCGCAACTATCGGCATTATCGGAGGCGGGCAACTTGGTAAAATGCTAGCCGAAGCTGGGAATAAAATGGGGTATCGCATCTGCGTATTAGACCCCTCTCCCGAGGCACCAGCATTTTCAGCCGCTCATGATCATATCGTTGCACCCTTTGATGACCCATCTGGATTTGAAACACTCGTTTCCCGATGCGATGTTGTCACCTACGAATTCGAGAATATCGATTCCAATCTTGTTAAGCAATTTAACGAGAAAACTCATAAAATCCCCCAAGGCCATCTGCCACTCTATATTGCTCAAAATCGCAGACGCGAGAAAGAAGCACTCACCCACGCCAATCTACCGGTTGCCCCTTACGTCATCTTGACCGATATCGAAGCTGAGATTCAAACAGCAGTCGATACGCTCGGATACCCCTTTGTGGTGAAAACGCAAGAAGGTGGGTATGATGGTAAAGGTCAAGTGGTGGTAAAAAGCGAAGCGGATTTACCGAACTTAACGATTCTTTACGGAATTCCTTCGGTAGCAGAACAATTTATTCGCTATGATTTTGAAGCGTCGATTATTGGGACGCGCAGCACTTCAGGTGAATTTAAAACATTCCCTGTCGCGAAAAACTTGCATATCAATAATATTTTGCATCAATCGATCGCCGATTATGATCTGATCGATAAAGCGCAGCAAGCAACGATGCACACCATGCTGAAAACGTTCATGGAAGCGCACGATATGAAAGGGACGCTGGCGATGGAGGTCTTTATTGCGGGCGATAAAATTTATGTCAATGAATTGGCACCGCGCCCCCATAACTCAGGCCATTACACCATTGAAGGCTGTTATACCTCTCAATTTGAGCAGCATATGCGCGCGATTTGCGGATTACCGCTTGGGGATACATCCCTTGAAACAACGACGGTGATGTATAACATTTTAGGGCAGCATCGCGATGCACTCTTTAAGTATCTGCCGAATTTACACCCGAATGCACACCTTCATCTCTATGGTAAAAAAGAGTATAAGGAAAATCGCAAAATGGGGCACATTACCTTTACGCTCGATGCTTTTGATCCCGAAATATTAGCAGAATTTGAGCAGCAGTTTTTTAATCTTTAACTATTTTTAAACGACACAACAACGCATCTAAGGAAAGTATGAACAATAGAATTTTTGTTGAAGCGAAACCAGAGTATCAAACAAAAGCGACCCTTCTGTTCGATGAGTTAACCCGCGTACTTGATGTTACGACCCTAAAGTCGGTTCGAGTGATTGCACTCTATGATCTGTTTAAGTTTGAGGATGAACTCTCAGCGGGCACGATCAAAAATGCGCTTCACACCGAGCTGATTGAAACGGTATTAGATGAAGAAGTGTTGTTTAAAGAGCTCGAGGCGCACCCATCGATCTGTATCGAGAGCCTACCCGGTCAATACGATCAGCGTGCGGATTCTCTCCAAGAGACACTCTATTTAGAAGGCGCGTCACGGGAGGCAAAACTCTCCACTGCAACGCTCTATCTCTTTAATGAGGACTTAAGCGATGAAGATCTGAAAACGATCCAAAATTATCTCTTCAATCCCATCGATACGCGCTTAAAAGATCCGAAAAAACCGGTGAATCCGATGCGCTATGTCGATAGCCGTGAGCCTGAAGCAGTCCCTTCTGTGAAGGATTTCATTCACATGACCCGCAGTAAATTGATTGAATACCGTCTCCACGGCGGTTTAGCGATGGAACTTGCGGATCTTGAATTTATTCAAAAATATTTCCGCGATGTTGAAAAACGTAATCCGACCGAAACGGAAATTTTAGTGCTCGATACCTACTGGTCAGATCACTGCCGTCACACTACATTTGAAACGGCGCTCACCAGCATCACCTTTGAAAAAAGCCAATTCCAAGAGCAAATTCAAGAGGCGTACGATACTTATCGAGCGCTTCGCGAGAAAACGAATCGTTTAGAAAAACCTGAAACCTTAATGGATATGGGAACGATTTTTGGCCGTTATCAACGTCAAACCGGCGAGCTTGCGGATATGGAAATCTCCGATGAGGTCAACGCGTGTAGCGTTAAGATCGATGTGGATGTCGATGGCAAAATCGAGCCTTGGTTATTAATGTTTAAAAACGAAACGCACAATCACCCAACGGAGATCGAGCCTTTTGGCGGCGCGTCTACCTGTGTTGGCGGTGCGATTCGTGACCCGCTTTCGGGCCGAGCATTTGTTTATCAAGCGATGCGTATTACTGGCGCTGCGGATATTTTACAGCCCGTTAATGAAACCCTTGAAAATAAATTGCCACAGCGCAAAATCACTTTAGATGCATCGCGCGGTAACAGTAGCTACGGTAATCAAATCGGCTCAACAACGGCATTTGTTAAAGAATTTTTCCACCCGGGCTTTGCGGCAAAACGCATGGAGCTTGGGGCAGTCGTAGGCGCTGTGCCTGAAAATCAAGTGGTGCGTGAAAACCCCATTCCTGGTGATATCGTCATTATGCTTGGCGGTAAAACAGGCCGTGATGGCGTTGGTGGTGCAACGGGTTCATCTCAAGTGCAGACGGCAAGCTCGATCGAAACGGCAGGATCAGAGGTTCAAAAAGGCTCGCCTGTTGAAGAGCGTAAAATTGTGCGCCTCTTTAGAAAACCGGAAGTGACCAAACTGATTAAAAAATCGAACGACTTTGGCGCTGGCGGCGTGAGCGTTGCGATTGGTGAGTTGGCTGATGGTGTTGATGTCAATCTTGATGTGGTGCCGACTAAATACGCAGGCCTTAACGGAACGGAACTCGCGATCTCTGAATCGCAAGAGCGTATGGCCGTTGTGGTTGCTGCAAGCGGTGCGGATACCTTTATCCAATATTGTGAAGAAGAATCGATCGAAGCGGTGAAAGTTGCAAAAGTGACAGAGCTTCCTCGTCTTGTGATTCGTTGGAAAGGGCAAAAGATCGTCGATATTGCCCGTGAATTCTTAGATACCAATGGGATTCGTAAGGAAAATGAAGCGGTGATTGTCGATTCAGATCTTCCATCGCCTCTTTTACTGCGCACCGTGGTAGACGATAATGAGAAAACGTGGGTATCGCTGATGAAGCAATATGCACACGCTTCACAAAAAGGGCTTCAATCGAAATTTGATTTCTCGCTTGGCCGTTCAACCGTACTTGCGCCTTATGGTGGTAAGTATCAGATGACGCAAGCAGAAAGTTCGGTCCAAAAAATTCAAACCATGAGCGGAGAAACCAATACGGTATCGATTATCGCTCACGGCTATAACCCTTATATTGGCGAATGGTCTCCCTTCCACGGGGCATCCTACGCGGTGATCGAATCGGTGGCGCGCATTGTGGCAACCGGTGCTGATTGGACGCGCGTTCGCTTAACGTTCCAAGAATATTTTGAGCGTTTAGACAACATTCCAGAGAAATTTGGTAAGCCAGTTGCGGCGCTTTTAGGATCAATTCAAGCACAAAAAATGTTTAACCTTCCATCGATTGGCGGGAAAGACAGCATGAGCGGCACCTTTAATGATATTGATGTACCGCCAACGCTCGTTTCATTTGCGGTTACCTCTAGCCAGGTTGATCGAATTCTATCACCAGAATTTAAAGCAAGCGGTGAGTATATCTATCTCTTACCGGTGGCAGAATGTGCAACGAACACCATAAATTACGCTGAGATTTTACGCAACTTTGAGACCTTTGAATCGGTGCGTAATGAGTACGGCATTACCGCGGCAAGCTCGGTGCGTCAAGGTGGGGTGGCGGAAGTATTAGCGACCATGAGCTTTGGTAATCGCATCGGCATTAGCTTAGAAAATATCGATTCCCGCGATCTTTTCAGACCGCAATACGGTGCATTTGTCATTACGACGAAAAAACCGCTGCCAGAGTCGGATCGTTACATCAATATCGGAACGACCCGCAGCGAATATCATGTGGAATATCAAGATAAAGTGATCTTAGGGTCAACGCTTGAAGCGGCCTATACCGGTAAATTTGAATCGGTGTTTGGCGATGTGAATTCAATCGTTTACTCAAAAGAGGATCAGAGCCTTGAAACGGTTAAAGATGAGACGGTTAAAGGCGTTAAACTTGCCGATGCGGCGCGTGTTTTCATTCCTGTATTCCCCGGCACTCACAGCGAATACGATAGTGCAAAAGCCTTTGAAAAAGCGGGCGCTGAAGTGGTGGTTAAACCCTTTAGAATGCTCACAGAAGCGATGATTGAAGAATCCATTGATGAGATGGTTGCCGAGCTTAAAAAAGCCAATATCTTCATGCTCGCAAGCGGGTTTATCAGCACTGATGAGCCAATGAATGCAGGTATCGCGACAACGATTTTAGAAAATGCGAAAGTAAAACAAGCGGTCACTCGGTTTATCGCACGTGGCGGCCTGATTTTAGGCTTAAATGGCGGTATGAGTGCGCTCATTAATACCGGTCTACTTCCATTTGGTGAGTATAAAAAAGCAGGCTTAACTATGGCGCTAAACCAAGGTGGCGAGCTTATCTCCGCGCTTCGTCAAATGAAGATTGTTAACCGCGCATCGGCTTGGTTAAATACCATTAAAACCGGCGATCTTTACACCGTGCCATTTGCGACACAATACGGCCGTTTAACTGGTGATCAAGCATTAATTGAAACCTTGATTGCAAACGGACAAGTGGTGTCACAATGGGTCGATGGAAAAGGCAATGCAATCGACTCAGAAGAGGCCAATATCTCAGGCTCAACGCACAATATCGATGGACTCACATCTCCTAATGGCCAAATTTTAGGGCTGATGGGGAATGTCGATCGCTATGAATCAGGATTATTTATTAACATTGCAGGCAACAAAGCGCTTCCGATTTTCGAGAGTGCCGTTCAGTTCGTAACAGGACAATTTAACTAAAGGTTAGGGGACACATCATGGCAACATTATTATATGAAGGCAAAGCAAAACAGATCTACACCGCAGAGAATGATAATGAAGTAATCATTCACTACAAAGATGATGCAACCGCAGGTAACGGCGCGAAAAAAGCACAATTTAACGATAAAGGCGTGATGAACGCGGAAATCTCTACCATGATCTTCCAATATCTTGAAGAAAATGGCATCGAGACCCACTTTATCGAGCAAATTAACGATCGTGACGTGCGTTGCCAAAAGATCGATATCATCTTATTAGAAGTAATCGCGCGTAACGTTGCGACCGGTTCGCTCACAAAACGCATCGGCATTGCAGAAGGTACAAAACTCAATCCTTCGATCTATGAGCTCTGCTATAAAAAAGATGAGTTTAACGATCCATTAATCAATAACGATCATGCCTTAGCGCTCGGTTTAGCAACGCAAGAAGAGTTAGATGTGATCTACTCGGAAGTGGCGAAAATTAATGGTCTCTTACAAAAACTTTTTGCAGAGATTGGCATTACGCTCGTGGACTTTAAAGTTGAGTTTGGCCGAAATCCGGACGGTAAAGTGGTACTTGCGGACGAAATTAGCCCCGATACCTGCCGTTTATGGGATGCGAAAACTGATGATAAACTCGATAAAGATCGCTTCCGTCAAGATCTTGGAAATGTGATGGACGCGTATCGCGAAATTCACCGACGCTTAAAAGCGAGAGGCGCAAACTAATGTTTGATCGAGGATTAAATGAAGAGTGTGGTGTGTTCGCTGTGATCGGCAACGAACGTGCTGCCTCATTGACTTACTATGGCCTCCATGCGCTTCAGCATCGGGGGCAGGAAAGTGCCGGGATTACGGTGCTTTCAGACGATAATAAATTCCTTACGCATAAAGGCGAGGGCCTGGTGACGGAGGTATTTGAAGATCGGCGCCATCTTAAAAAATTGATCGGTTCACACGCGATTGGCCATGTGCGCTATCCGGTAACCGGCGCGGAAGGCCCGGCAAATGTGCAACCCATCAATTTAACCGCGACAACGGAAAAGATCTCCATTGCTTATAACGGCGCGCTTATTAATGCAGAGCAGATTAAAACGACGCTCGAATCGGAAGGATCGATCTTTCACGCCTCGGGCGATGCGGAGATTATCGGGCATATTTTACGTCGTAAAAAAGGGAGCTTTGTTGATCGTCTTAAAGAGTCTTTATTAGAGATTGATGGCGCTTTCTGTTATGTGCTCTTGCACGATAGTGGCGTTTACGTTGCCCGTGATCGTTACGGCATTCGTCCGCTTTCGATCGGTAAACTCTCAGATGGCGGTTATGTCTTTTCATCAGAAACTTGTGCGCTTAATATCGTCGGGGCGACGTTCCTTCGGGATGTTGAGCCAGGCGAAGTGGTCTATGTTGAAAATGGCAAGCTTGTCTCGGAATTTTATACCGATGAGACGACCCACGCGATGTGCATGATGGAGTATATCTACTTTAGCCGTCCCGATAGTGACATTGTTGAGCGCAACGTCCATAGTGTGCGTAAGCGTTCAGGAATTGAGCTTTTCAAAGAGACACACGTTGATGCCGATATCGTCATTGGTGTGCCGGATTCTTCTATCTCAGCGGCCAACGGTTATGCCGAAGCGGCGAAGCTTCCCAACGAGATGGGCCTGATTAAAAATCGTTATATTGGGCGTACCTTTATTGCGCCAAACCAAGCGATGCGCGAGCAGGGCGTTCGAATGAAGATCTCGGCGATTCCTTCGATTGTGAAAGATAAACGCGTGATCTTAATTGACGACTCCATCGTGCGCGGCACAACGAGTAAACGAATTGTGAGCCTACTGCGTGAAGCGGGTGCTAAAGAGATTCACATGCGAATTTCTTCTCCGCCGATTAAATATCCATGCTTTTACGGCGTTGATACCACCGTGATCGATGATCTGATGGCGCACCAGCTCTCCATTGAAGAGATGAGACGTCATATCGGTGCTGATACACTCGCGTTTTTAAGCGATGAAGGTATGATTAAATCGGTTGGACTTGATGAGAGTTATGGCGATAATTGTGGCCACTGTATGGCCTGTTTTACAGGTAAATACCCCACAAAATTATATGATGCGGTTGAAGACGCAAATCATTAAAGGATTGTAAAATGAGTGATGCATATAAAAAAGCAGGCGTAAACTTAGAAGCAGGCTATGAGTCTGTTGAGCGAATTAAAAAGCACGTGGCTTCCACCATGCGCCGCGGTGCGATGGACATTTTTGGTGATTTTGGTGGATCGTTCGATCTCTCTGAGCTCGGTTATGAAAAACCGGTATTAGTCTCCGGAACCGATGGCGTTGGTACAAAATTAAAACTCGCCTTTATCACTGATATTCACGATACGATCGGCATTGATGCCGTGGCGATGTGTGTTAATGATATTTTAACCCAAGGCGCCGAACCGCTCTATTTCCTCGATTATATTGCGTGTGGATCGAATAATCCTGCACAGATCGAAGCGATTGTGAAAGGTGTTTCTGATGGCTGTAGACAGTCCGATATGGCGCTTTTAGGCGGTGAAACGGCGGAGATGCCCGGATTTTATCAAGAAGGTGAATACGATATCGCCGGCTTTGCAGTGGGTGTGGTTGAAAAAGATAAACGTATCACAAAAGCAAATGTGAAAGAGGGCGATTTAATCATCGGCCTTCCATCAACCGGCGTTCACAGTAATGGCTTTTCACTTGTGCGTCATATTGTAAAAGAGCATGATCTTGATTACGGCAAAACCTACGCAGGCTTTGATAAACCCCTTGGTGAGGTGCTACTTGCGCCAACCGCGATCTATGTGAAAGAGGTATTAAATCTTCTTAAATCGGTGAAGGTTAATGCAATGGCGCACATTACCGGTGGCGGATTTTACGAAAACGTTCCCAGAATGTTGCCTGAAGGTCTCGGCGCTAAATTTACCGCGAGCAGTTGGGAGATTCCTCAAGTTTTCACCTTCTTACAAGAGACGGCGGGCATTTCGCTTGAAGAGATGTTTAACGTCTTCAATATGGGTGTTGGCTATATGATTGTGATCGACCCAAGTGAGAAAGAAAACGCGCTTAAACTCCTTCCTGAAGGACGTCTGATTGGTGAGATTACCGCATCAGGTAAGGTTGAACTATGAAACAGTTAGCCATTTTTGCCTCAGGAACCGGATCTAATTTTGATGCGATTGTAAAATCGATCAATTATGGCGAAATTCCGGCAAAAGCCGTGCTACTTGTCTGCGATAAAGTGGGCGCACCGGTGATTGAAAAAGCCAAAGCACAAGGGATCGAAACCTTTGTGTTTACCGCAAAAGAGTTCGCTTCAAAAGAGGCCTATGAGACTGAAATTTTAGCGGCGCTTAAAAAACACAAGGTGGAATGGATCGCTCTAGCAGGTTATATGCGCTTAATTGGCGATACGCTTTTAAACGCCTATGAAGGGCATATTATCAACGTTCATCCATCGCTGTTACCTAAATATAAAGGGAAAGATGCGATTGAGCGGGCTTTTGAAGCGGGCGACAAAACCATCGGAATTACCATCCATTATGTGGATTCTGGCATGGATACCGGTGAAATTATTGCGCAAGAATCGATCGAATTGACGGGTGATGAGTCGTTGGAGGATGTAACTCAAAAAATTCATCAGGTAGAACATAAATTATATCCACAAACCTTAGCAAAATTATTGAAACAATAAAGGAAGAAGGTCCAATGAAAAAAAGACGTGCTTTATTAAGTGTAAGTGATAAATCAGGGATTACCGAATTTGCCCAATCACTCGTAGAGTTAGGCTTTGAGCTGATCTCAACGGGCGGTACTAAAAAAGCGATTGCAGACGCGGGCATTGCGGTGAAAGATATCTCTGATATCACAGGCTTCCCGGAAATTATGGATGGACGCGTTAAAACGCTTCACCCCATGGTTCACGGTGGCTTGCTATCGGTACGTGGAAATGATTCACACACCAAACAGATGACCGATAATGGCATCGAATATATCGACATGGTGGTGGTGAACCTCTATCCTTTCAAAGAGACGGTTTCTAAGCCAAATGTGCAATATAAAGACGCCATTGAAAACATCGATATCGGTGGGCCTTCAATGCTTCGTAGCGCGGCGAAAAATCATGATGCAGTGACAGTGATTACCGATCCTGCGGACTATGAAGTGGTGCTAAAAGAACTCAAAGAAAATGGCGACACTACCTTTGCAACGCGTCAACGTTTAGCGCTTAAAGTCTATCAAACAACTGCCGCTTATGATGCGCTCATTGCGAGCTATTTTGCTGAGCAACTTGGTGATGAGTTCCCTGAGAAATTAACGCTAACTTTTGAAAAACAGCAATCGCTTCGATATGGTGAAAACCCGCATCAAAATGCGGCATTCTATCGCACACCGCTTGCGGAAAATAACTCACTTGCGTTTGCAAAACAGCTTCACGGTAAAGAGCTTTCGTACAACAATATTCAAGACGCGAATGCCGCGGTGAATATTATGCTTGAGTTTAAAGAGCCGGTGGTGGTTGCGGTAAAACATATGAATCCGTGTGGCGTTGGTCTTGGCGATACGCTAGAAGAGGCGTGGGATAAGGCCTATGAAGCCGATTCGACCTCAATCTTTGGCGGGATTATCGCAACAAACCAAGTGGTCGATGCGGCAACGGCGAAGAAAATGAGTGAGATCTTCCTTGAGATCATTTTAGCGCCAGGCTTTACCGATGAAGCGCGCGACATTCTTCAAGCGAAGAAAAATATCCGTCTTCTCGAAAATCCTGTGATTGAAGGAGCGAAAGAGGGCAAGCTCACAACCACAGCCGTAAATGGCGGACTATTAGTTCAAGAGCTCGATCGCGAAGTGATCGATGTGAATGATTTTGAAATCGTGACCGAACGCAAACCGACCGAAGAAGAGATGAAAGCGCTTCTCTTTGCTTGGAAAGTGGTGAAACACGTTAAATCAAATGCGATTGTGGTGGCAAAAGAAGGTCAAACCTTAGGGGTTGGCGCAGGTCAGATGAACCGCGTTGGCGCAGCGCAGATCGCTTTTGATCAAGCCGGTGAGAAAGCGCAAGGCCAAGTCTTAAGTTCAGATGCTTTCTTCCCAATGCCTGATACACTCGAAAATGCAGCGAAAGCGGGCATTAAAGCGGTGATTCAGCCAGGCGGATCGATTCGTGACCAAGACTCAATCGACGTTGCCAATCAATACGGCATCGCCATGGTCTTCACGAAAAAGCGTCACTTTAAGCATTAATTGATGATAAAGAGCGCGGCTAATTGAGGTCGCGCTTTTTTATAAAAAGAGCAAAATTTATTAAAAAGAGAGCGCTATCGCTAAGTGTCTCTCTTTTTACCTCTTTACTCGTAAAATAGTGAGGGTTATTTATGAAAGTTTTAGTAATTGGTAAAGGCGGGCGTGAGCATGCGCTTGCGTGGAAATCAAAGCAGAGTGCGCTCGTATCTGAGGTGTTTGTTGCGCCCGGAAATCCCGGCATGACCGATGTGGCAACGCTCGTGGATATTGGAGAAACTGAGCCGAAAAAGTTAGCACTTTGGGCGAAAGCAAATGATATTGGATTAACCATTATTGGCCCTGAAGCGAGTTTAGTGGCGGGCGTTGCCGATGAATTTATCAAGCACGATCTTTTAGTATGGGGTCCGACGGCAGCCGCGGCTGAAATCGAGGGCAGTAAAGATTTCTCTAAACGCATGATGGTGAAATATGGTGCACCGACAGCGCACTCTGAGAGCTTTACTGATGCCGCAAAAGCGAAAGCTTACGTGGACGAGATTGGTCTTCCGCTTGTAATTAAAGCCGATGGTTTAGCGGCGGGGAAAGGCGTTGTAATTCCTGAGACGATCGAAGAGGCGAAAGCAACGATCGATGACATGCTTGAGGGAAATCTTTTTGGCGATGCCGGCTCGCGTCTTTTAATTGAAGAGATGCTCGTGGGTGAAGAATTTTCATTGATGACCTTTGTCCATAATGGGCATGTGATTCCGATGGTGATGGCGCAAGATCATAAGCGTGCATACGATAATGATGAAGGGCCAAATACCGGCGGAATGGGGGCGTACGCGCCAATCTTTGATGCTAAAAGTGATGAAGTGCAGGGCGCGCTAAAATCGATTATGCAACCGATCGTCGATGGTATGACAAAAGAAGGGCGTCCTTATACAGGTTTTCTCTATGGCGGGCTTTTCAAAACCGATGAAGGATTCAAAGTAATTGAATTTAATGCGCGTTTTGGTGACCCCGAAGCGCAGGTGATTTTGCCACTGTTAGAGTCTGACTTTATTGAAGTATTAATGACGCTTCTCACAAAAGATGAAGTGCCTGAGCTTAAGTGGAGTTCTGATTTTGCGGTCGGCGTTGTGCTCGCATCGGAAGGGTATCCTGAAAACCCGAATACAGGTCATCCATTAAAACGGATCGAGCCTGCGGATAATTCCTTTGTCTTTTATGCCGGGGTGAAAGAGGAAGAGGGAGTTCTCCTGAGTAATGGCGGGCGTATTTTGCTCGCGGTATCAATCGCGCCGACCTTCAAAGACGCCCAAGCGCGCGTGTATGAAACGATGAAAGAGCTCGAAGTACCGTATACTTTCTATCGCTCGGACATTGGCCATCGTCAAATTGCTCGTGAAGAAGCAAAATAGTGAATCATTTAGATATTAGTTGAAAGACACATAAGGCCTCTTTTTCTTCATGATTAAGAGGCTTTTTTATAGAACTACTTTATTGAATTATTCTATTGGATTTAACGCACTAAACGATTAATTATCCACGCTTTAATACGAGTGGTAAAGGGCAGTTTAGCCTGCTTGATGACGCTGATAAGATTGCCCCATATAGGGCTTAATTGAGTCTTAATTTGTAACCGCAGCGGACGATTAAAAAGGTGTGCCCAATAATAATGAATGATGACTGCCGCGTGAGTTTGTAAGCGCGAAGCGATAATCGGATGGAGGATTTTTCCGCGAGCACTATTGCGAGAAAGATGAGTTTGCAAAAACAGAATGTTTTCAAAGCCCGTTAGATGACTTTTAAACTCCTCTTCTGGTGTGATTGAGATTGAAGCATCTAGGCTATAGAGGATTTTATTTTTGCTTCCGCTATGACTATGCGAGCAGAGACCAAAGGTCACCTCATCGGAGGCGCTATAGAGCAGAATAAATTGCTCCCAAGCACTTTGTAAACTATGATCGGTACCCCCTCTAAATTGATCCGCATAGCTTTCCCAAACCTTTAAAAGAGAATGGCGTTCAAGCAGCAATCTCGGAAAGAGGTGAGGAATGCTTTCAAAGCGGGCAAGATAGTCGGGAAGAAAGAGAGGCTGATCTTGAGCATTATTATGAGCCTTGGCATCAGTCTCCGTCAATTTTTCAGGATAAGCGCCGAGCGGATGGCATTGAAAGGGTGCATCGGTTAGTGATGTGTGGTGCGTGAGTGCAAAATCGCCAACGCTTTCTAAATACTCAGGATAGAGTTGATCCCCACTTTGGAGGACAATGAGATACTCCCCGAGAAACTGCTCTAAAAAGGAGAAGAGCGAGGCTTTTTTGGTAAAACGTGAGGCATTGGGATTGGCGAGAATGAGTTCAGTAGAGGTGTTTTTATTGTCCTCTTTGTCACTCTCTTTATTGCTAGCTCTGTTGGCGAGGAGCTCGCTAGGGAAAATAAAACGAGGATCGTCGAATAGAGCTTCGAAATAAGGGTCATCAAAAAAGCCATCAAACTCTGAGGGATTATTGGTTTGATCTTGGTGAGCCTCTTCTAGATCAGGCAATAAAAAAGGCGCTTCAATCAGGCATTCCCAGTTACTGTAATGCTGCATGGTGACCGAATTAATGGTGCGTTTTAATCGCTTTAAATCGGGCGTTTTGGCAAGAATTACAATGGAGATTAAGGGGTGAGTCTGATACATAAGCGCCTCGTAATATGCATGAAATTTAGCGGATGATGTTGGCTAAGCCCTCCGCTTCTTTACGGCAAACTGCTTCATCCATACCCTCGACCATCACGCGTACGAGCGGCTCTGTACCCGATGGGCGAATTAAGACGCGGCCTTCGGTTTTAAGACGATTTTCTGTTGCCGAAATGGCCTCTTGAAGCGCGTCCGTATTCCACTCTTTTGAGCGATCGATCGGAACATTGACCATCACTTGAACGCTTCTCGGAATGGAGGCTTTTACGCTCGCAAAATCGGTTCCGAGTTCGTGGACTGCTTTAAGCGCTTGGAGCGCCGCAATAATGCCATCGCCGGTGGTGTGTTTATCAAGGCAGAGAATGTGGCCAGAGTTTTCACCGCCGAGGGTAAGGTTGTTTTTCTTCAACTCTTCGAGAACATAGCGGTCACCAACATTTGCACGAATAAGATCAATGCCTTTTGCTTTAAGCGCCGATTCAAAACCGAGATTACTCATAATGGTACCAACGATTGCTTTTTCCTGACGGTGAAGCGCTAAGAGATAGAGAATATCGTCGCCATCAAAAAGATTGCCGTGCTGATCGACAATCACTAAACGGTCGCCATCGCCATCAAAGGCAATTCCGCAATCTGCTTTCTCTTCGAGCACCTTATCAATAAGCGCTTGCGGTGAGGTAGAACCGACATTTTTATTGATGTTAAAGCCATTCGGTTCAACGCCGATCGTAATCACCTCTGCACCCATCTCTTTAAAGACGTTCGGCGCGATGTGATAGGTCGCTCCATTTGCACAATCGAGGACAATTTTTATCCCTTTTAGTGAAAGGCGCTGTGCGGTACTTTTACAAAATTCGATATAACGGCCGGGCGCGTCATTAATGCGGCGCACACGTCCAATTTTTTCGGAAGGAGCGGAGGTCATCTCACCATCTAAAATCGCTTCGATTTTAAGTTCGATGGAATCATCGAGTTTTAGGCCATGTTCGTTAAAAAACTTGATCCCATTATCGTAATAGGGGTTGTGTGAGGCAGATACCACGCACCCGGCGACCGTATCTAGCGTGCTCGTTAAATAGGCAATTCCGGGAGTGGGCATCGGGCCAATGAGAGCAACGCCAACGCCGGCGTAGGTCAATCCTGCTTCAAGTGCGGACTCGAACATATAGCTTGAAATTCGGGTATCTTTTCCGATTAAGACACGTGTGCCTTCGTCGGCTAATATGCGTCCCATCGCATAGCCTAAACGTAAAACGAAATCGGGAGTCATTGGGTAAACGCCTGCTTTTCCGCGTACGCCGTCGGTACCAAAATATTTTCTCATTATTTTTTCCTTCTGATTTTGATCGAGCTCGTATTACTCGGAGAACCTCTACGGGATAATGGTAAGCGATTTTACCATTCTTTCGCTGATTTAGATTAAAAACTGTTACAATAGTGAGATCGGCTCGCGCAAGAGCCATCTAAAAGCGAAATCATACCATTTACATATCATGTCATAAATTTGATGGAGAGCAGGAGAAGATTTTATGAAGCGTATTAGCATCTTTGGTGGAACAGGATATTTAGGGACGGTTTTAACGACACTTTTAGCAAAAAAAGGGCACCACATTACGCTCTTCTCACGTCGTAAAAATGTTCAAACAAGTGCTTCATGCATTCCGAACGTAAAATGCGTTCCGAAAGCCAATATGGATAATCTAGAGATGATCAAACGTGAGCTTAAAGGCTCCGATATCGTGATCAATCTGATGGGCACATGGGATAATAATAAAAAACGCGCCGATGTCACCCATCATCAATTTCCCGTAGCCATTTATGAGCTTTGCCATGAAGTGGGCGTGCAAAAAATGATCCATTTCAGTGCCCTTGGTGCAGAAAAAGAGAGTAATAGTACTTTCTTTAACTCAAAACGCCGCGGTGATGAAGCGCTTCTCAATCGCTCAAAAGAGCTGAAAGTCGATTTAACCATCGTGCGTCCATCGCTCGTGCTCGGGCATGAAGATCCCTTTAGCTATAAAGTTTCGTGCTTTATTGATCTGCTTCCGGTGTTTCCACTTCCAATGCACGATGCAACGGTTCAGCCGGTGGTGATCGATGATTTGATGAAAGCGACCGAGCTTTTAATTAAGCATTCGTGCGATCAAACCGTGATTGATATCGCGGGCGCAAAAACTTATTCGCTCTTTGATCTTGTGACGCTGATGGCGAAAAACTTACAAGGCACCGATAAAGGCATCGTGCGTTATCCAAACTTTTTAACCTCGCTCTACGTCAATCTATTTGGTTGGGTCTGGGGCTCGCCGATTAATAAAAATCATTACCTTGCGTCGCGAATTCCGAGCACTACCGAAAAGAATGATCTACCGCGTCTAGGCATTGAGCCGACCCGTCTTGAGACTCTTTTCCCTCATGAGCTTGAGTTTAAAGTCTACGACAAATATAATTTCGATCGTTCAATCGCAAGACGTTAAGGAAAACGGACGAAAGTATGTTAACAGTTAGCTATAAAATTTTAGATAAGCGCCTTGGAAGTGACTTTCCGCTTCCAAGCTACGCCACCGCAGGATCGGCAGGGCTTGATCTTCGTGCAATGCTCGATGAGCCTATGGTTTTAAATCCCGGTGAAAGCCAAATGGTCAAAACAGGGATTGCGATCTACTTAAAAGACCCAAATTACGCGGCGCAAGTATTACCACGTTCAGGGCTTGGGGTAAAACATGGCATCGTGCTCGGAAATCTCGTGGGTTTAATCGATGCGGATTATCAAGGCGAGTTAATGGTATCGCTGTGGAATCGTAGCGATAAACCGTTTACCGTTGAGATCGGTGAGCGCATTGCGCAGATGATTATCGTTCCGGTGATTCAAGCGAATTTTGAAGAAGTGGATGAATTTGAAGAGAGCGAGCGCGGTGCCGGAGGATTTGGGCATACCGGTCGCCAATAATCTGCCTTCATATAGAAATCAGCGCGCATTAATTAAGCGTGCGTCAATAGTCGATCAATCGTCTCGAAAGGGGCGATTGATTTTATTCATATAAAGATAATAGATAAGTTAGATGACAAAAGAGACAACGGGCAGAGTGCCGCTTCGATTTTATTGGTTAATTTTCTTAGCCGCCGCCTGTCTGCGGGTTACGTTGACATCACTTGGGTCGTTTGTAGAGGATATCTCAAACGACCTTTCCTTGTCTAAAGCGGTGGCAAGTTTAGTGGTGACGATCCCGACGCTCTGTATGGGTGTTTGCGCGCTACTGGCAACGCCGCTTAGTAACCGAATTGGTCTTGAGCGCACGATTACACTCTCAATTTTTACGATTGCGATCGCTACCTTTTTTAGAACGCATTTTTCGACGGTGATGCTCTTGATTCTCTTCTCATTTGTGATGGGAACGGGGATCGCCATTGTCGGGCCGCTCGCTTCGGGATTTGTAAAACGTCATTTTGGTACGCTCTCATCGAGAGGGATGTTTCTCTACTCTCTAGGCATTAGCGTCAGTGGTGTATTAGGGACGTTTGGTACGTCGGTTTTAAGCGGATACTTTGATCTTAAATGGCCGGTAGCGCTTGAGCTTTGGGCATTGCCGATATTTCTGATTGCGCTCTTTTGGGCACTCTATTATCTTCGGCCAAGCGGGAATATGGCGAATAATAGAGGTCAACAAGAGGCGAAAGCACCGCTCCCGTGGGGCAATAAAAAAGCGTGGTTACTCGTTCTCTGTTTCGGGCTTCAATCGGGAAATTTCTACACCCTGGTGACGTGGCTGATTCCTTATCTCGAAGAGCAGGGCGTTTCAGCGCTGCATAGCCAAATTCTGCTCAATCTGTTTATGTTAAATGGGATTTTAGGCAGCTTTGTCTTTCCCTTTTTATTGGCGCGGTTTCGTAAAGAAGTGGCGATCTACGTGGCGGCATTTATGTTGATCAGCTCGATCTTGGCGATCCTCTTCTTCTTTGAAAATCGCATCATTCTCTATAGCGCAATTTTCGTACTCGGAATGACGGCCAATGCGGGAATGTTTGTCATTGTATTAACGCTCCCCTTTCATGAAGTGCATAGTGGAAATGAGATTGCGAGCTGGACTGCGATGATGTCCTTCGGCGGGTATGTAATTTCATCAATGATTCCAACCCTTTTTGGGTTTATTTATGATATAACTAATTCTTATGCGAACGTTATGTGGGGTCTTCTCGCAAGTTCCATACTGCTTTTAGGCTGTTTTTTGTTCTTTTTATATAGTAAAAGTGAAAAACCGCTCCAAAAAATTCACCAATCATAATCATCAAAAGGGATTTAATTCATGAAAATTTTAGTATTATCAGGGGACGGCATCGGCCCAGAAATCGTGGCTGAAGCTGAAAAAGTATTACGTTTTGTGTCTCAAAAACACGATTTTGATCTAGAGATTGATCATGCACTGATTGGTGGTGTAGCGATTGATTCAGTCGGCGTACCTTTTCCTGATGAGACGCTCGCAAAAGCGAAAGCGGCGGATGCTATTTTACTTGGCGCGGTGGGCGGTCCTAAATATGATACGCTCCCTCGTGAAATTCGCCCTGAGCGCGGATTATTGGCGATTCGTAAAGAATTAAATCTCTTTGCAAACCTTCGCCCAGCACAAGTTTTTGAAGAGCTGGCTCATGCATCAACCTTAAAGCATGAAGTGGTAGCGGGGCTTGATATCTTAATCATGCGCGAATTGACCGGCGATATCTATTTTGGTGAGCCTCGCGGGATTGAAGTTCGTGATGGCGAGCGTGTGGGCATCAATACGATGGTCTATTCAGAATCTGAAATTCGCCGTATTGCTCACGTTGCGTTCCAAGCGGCGCAAAAGCGTAATAAACGCGTCTGTTCAATCGATAAAATGAACGTATTAGAAGCGACCCAATTATGGCGCGATGTGGTGACTGAGGTATCTAAAGAGTATCCCGATGTGGAGCTTTCACACCTATTAGTTGATAATGCGGCGATGCAATTAGTGCGCAATCCAAAACAGTTTGACGTGATGTTAACCGGGAATATCTTTGGTGATATTTTATCGGATGAAGCGTCGATGTTAACCGGTTCAATCGGCATGCTGCCATCGGCGTCGCTCGATGAAAATAATAAAGGACTTTACGAGCCAATTCACGGTTCAGCGCCGGATATCGCAGGGCAGAATAAAGCGAACCCCCTTGCAACGATTTTATCGATCGGCATGATGTTCCAATACAGTTTTGATCGTACCGATATCGCAAAAGAGATTGAAAATGCGGTGAAATCGGTCTTAGCGGCAGGGCATCGTACCCTTGATATCGCGGATGATGCATCACAAGCGATCGGCTGTAAAGAGATGGGCGATTTGGTGATTGAAGCCCTTAAGTAGATAGTATAATTGAGGCAAGGAGATCTTAGGTCTTCACTTGCTTCGAGACAATATCGAACGGTATTAAACGATATAGATAAAGAGCCGATTTTTGCGATAGATTGATTCATCACGAGAATCGCGCTCTTTTTTAGATTTAAGCACAGTAAAATTTATATAAAATTATAGATATATAACAATGAGGAATGTATGAAAAAGCTAGGTATTATCGGTTGGCGTGGTATGGTTGGATCGGTGTTGATGGATCGTATGATTGAAGAGAAAGATTTTACCGATCTTTATACGACCTTCTTCTCAACCTCAAATGCAGGGGGCGATGCGCCTACCATTGAGGGATCTCAAGAGACGACGCTTGCGGATGCTTTTTCATTTGAAGCGCTTATGGCGCAAGACATTATTATCAGCTGCCAAGGCGGCGATTATACGAGTGAGGTCTTTTTTGATCTGCGTGAAAAGGGCTGGAATGGTTACTGGATTGACGCGGCCTCAACCCTTCGTATGAACGATGATGCGACGATTGTGCTCGATCCTGTGAACCATCATGTGATCGATGAGAGTTTAGATCGTGGGATCAAAAACTACATCGGTGGAAACTGTACGGTGAGTTTAATGTTGATGGGATTAGGGCCTCTTTTTAAAGCGGGCCTTGTTGAGTGGGCAACATCGATGACCTACCAATCTGCCTCTGGTGCCGGTGCGCAAAATATGCGTGAACTGATTGAACAGATGGGTGAGATTTATACGCCCGTTAAAGCCGATTTAGAGAATCCCGCGCTCTCAATCTTAGAGATTGATAAGAAAATTACCGATCACTTTAAAGATGCCTCATTTCCAACCGAACGTTTTGGTGCGCCGCTTGCTGGAAGCCTCATTCCGTGGATTGATAGCGAACTTGAAAATGGCCAAAGCCGTGAAGAGTGGAAAGCGATGGCGGAAACCAATAAGCTTCTTCAACTTAAAAAACAAGTGTCGCTCGATGGAACGTGCGTGCGCGTTGGGGCAATGCGTTGTCACTCACAAGCGCTCACTCTTAAATTAACGCAAGATATCTCCATTCCTGAGATTGAAGCGATGCTCGCCGCGGGAAATGATTGGGTGAAGGTGGTGCCGAACCATAAAGAGATCACCATGCAAGAGCTCACACCAGCGGCCGTATCGGGCTCATTGACAATTCCTGTGGGTCGTTTACGTAAATTAAACATTGGTAATCAATACTTAAACTGCTTTACAGTTGGAGATCAGCTTCTTTGGGGAGCTGCAGAGCCGCTTCGCCGGATATTGTCAATTATCAAAAAAACGGCTTAGGAGTTTGCAACTCTTAAATAAAGCTTGATATCATTGCAATAGGCAAATTATGAGTAGTTAATTCGTTAAGGGTGGGCGTTGATTTTCAATGCAAACCCTTTCGTTTATTACCCCGATGCATTACAGAATACAAGAGAAACTTAATACGATGAAGTCTAAGAAATTAACTCAGGTTTTAGCGGGCATATTCGCGATTTCAGCATTTGGCAGCGCACATGCGATCACGTTAACCAATGCACAAACCAAATCATATATTGACGAACCTTTACAGATCGAAGCAAAAGTGGTGGGCGCGGGAGATATCATGCTCCCAAAATACACCGACTATTTGCAGTATGGTTACGAGGTCGTTGATTACAACCTTTCTTTAGATTTCTATGAAAAAAATGGATCGCAATACCTGTCGATCACAACGGATACGCCGATCAATGATCCAGCCTTTATCTTATTGCTTCGCGGAGTGGATGAAAATAAGCGCGTGAGCTTATTAGAAATCCCAGTTATTTTAGACTTCCGGACTAAAGCCCCTGCACCAAAACGTGCGGAAACAGCGGTTGCGGCAGCGCCAAAAAAAACGCCTAAAGTCAAAGCAGAAGCAAGCGCTCCGAAAGTGGATGAGCGCCCAAGTTTACCTAAAGTTACGGCAGAAAAAGTAGAGGCCGCACCGACGGCAACGGCGGCGGAAAAAGCAGTCGCGCAAAATGGCGCAACCACAACAAAAGTTGAAATGGTCTATGAGAAATACGGTCCGGTAAAACAGGGTGAAACTATTTGGCGCATCGCTAATGGCTTTGCAACAAAGCACAAAGTCCCTGTCAACGATATGATTGCGCGCATCAAAAAAGAAAATCCTAAAGCATTTCCTAATGGTGTATTGCTTGCAAATGTTACGCTTCGCGTACCCGTTGGAACGAAAACCGTTGAAGTGGCGGCGCCAAGTGTGAAAGCAGATGAGACTCTGTTAACACCTCCAGTTGCTGACACAGCAAGTGCGCTTGATAGCGTTACAGAACCGATTAAAGAAGCGGCAGAGACCGTTAAAGAGACCGTGACGGATGCGGTTTCGGATCTTAAACAGGATGCCAGTCCAAGCGGACAGGATAAAAGCGCAGAGTCGGCTCTCGGAGCTCTCGAATCTAAAGGCGAAGAGGTTCAAGCTGACCTTAAGGCGGCAGTCACCGAAAAAGTAGATGCGGCAACGGATAAAGTTAAAGAAGCGGTTGATGATGTGAAAGCGTCAGCTACTGAAGTAAAAGATGATGCCGTAAAAGCGGTAACAGATATCGCGGATGATGCGAAAACATCACTCGATGCGGCGGGCGTAACCGTGACGGAAATCGCAACCGATCTCACGCATGATGCGAAAGAAGATGTTGAAGCCCTTGCGCTTGAGGCAAAGGAAAAAGCCGAAGAGAGCGCTGAAGCGGCAAAAGCTAAATTAGCAGAAGAAGCGAAAGCGGCAGAGGCTGAAAAAACACGTTTAGAACAAGAAGTTCTTGCTGCAAAAGAGAAGGCTGAAAAATTAGCGGCTGAGAAAAAAGCGGAACTTGAAGCGATGGTTGTCGCTGAAGAGCCCGTTAAAAAACCGATCGTAGTGCATGATCCAATGCTCGATGAGCCTAAAGGGATCGTTGACATTATCATGGAAAATGCGATTGCAATTGTGGTGGGCTTAGGCGCGTTATTAATGGGATTGATTGCCATTGTCTTAATGCGTAAACGTAAAGAAGAGTTTGCCCCGGTTGGTGAACTCACTCAGCCTGTAGGGGATGTATTGGCTCAAGATAGTGCTACTGAAACAGCGGATGCCGAGGAAAATCATGAGCATACAGCGGTCGCGCTGGTACAATCTCATGGCGGTAAAAATATTGACTTTACCGAGTCAGAGCTTGGAGAGGATGCGCATGTCCAAAATATCTTACCAGATGCTGAAGAGCCCGCAACGGTTGACGAAGATAGTGAGTTTTTAGACGCATTAAGCGCACTTGAGTCGCTTGATGAAGAAATTTCTGAAACGCCACAAGAGTTTGAGCCAGAAGCAATTGCGATTGAAGAGACTCCAGAAACGATCGAAATGCCAGCTGCAGAATCAGAGAGTCAATCATTAAGTTTTGATGATAGTGCACTCGATGATCTTATTTCTGAGGAAGAGCCTGCGGCAGAAGCAGATGGTCTCTCTTTTGAAGATGGCCTTGCGTTTGAAGATTCGCTGACCGATCTTGAAGAGAGCGTTACAGAGGAATCAGACGTTTCGTCAGAGCCTGTCGTCGATGCATCTGAAGGTTTAAGCTTTGAATCAGAACTTGTTGATACATTAACCAGTGATGAGGAAGAAACTTCAGATGTTGAAGCAACGTCGTTTGAAATCTCCGATGAAACACTGGCAGAACCTGAAGAAGAGGAAATTCTCGACTTTGATCTTGATAAACTCACCACAGAATTAACACCGGAAAATGTGGAACTTCCTGAAGCGCTTCCAGAGGTGGATCTTGATTCTGCACTTGAAGAGATTCAAACCAAGCATGAAGAAGAGCATCCTGAAATGGATACAAAATCATTTGTATTTGATTCAGTGGAAGAGGAGGCCAAAGAAGATCTCGAACCTTTCTTAGATTTAGAGATCGATAGCAACGAAGCCGATGAGGAACAGGCTGATCCAACGGCCGAACTTGATGCACTAATGGCAGGGATTGAAGAGATTCATGAAACTGAAAAAGGTGCGATTGAGCCCCTTGAAGAAGTCGCTGAGATTGAAATGCCAGAGGCAGTTGAGGTTGAAGAGATTGAGGAAACAGATGTTGAGCCGAGCGATGATGATCAAGAATCACTCGATTCACTCAATGCAGCGCTCGATACTTTAGAAACCGCTAAAGCGCCTGAAGTAGCTGCACCAATAGCAGGAGCTGCGGATGCGGATGAGTCGAATGAAGATGAAGAAGAGAGTGAGCGCGTGAAGCTTGAATTAGCGGAAGCGTACTTAGATCTCAACTTTGATGCAGCGCTGTCAATCCCGCTTCTTAATGAGGTAATTCAGGACGGTACTCCAGAGCAGATCGAAGAGGCAAAAGCGTTATTAGCGCGGGCGAATAAGCTCGTGAAATAACCTCATCAAAGCGCTCAAACCGAGCCTAAATGCGATATAATGCCTAAGCTAAGTAAACGAGCTTAGGCATTTTTTATTGTCTCAATTAATTTCAATTTCTATAAAGGATTTGCTATGACGCTACAGGAGCGTTTAGGTCAACGCGCTGTGTTTTTACGTGCGATTCGTGAGTATTTTTATCAAAAAAATATTATAGAAGTGGATACGCCCATTTTAAGTCAATTTGGTAATCCTGATCCGGCACTCCTTAATTTTGTAGCGACTTATCATGGCCCGGGGAAGCTGCATCAAAAGCCACTTTTCCTGATCACGTCGCCTGAATATCATATGAAGCGCCTTTTAGCGGCAGGCGTAGAGGATTGTTATTATTTAGGAAAGGTGTTCCGCGATGGTGAGTTGAGTTCACGCCATAATCCTGAATTTACCATGCTCGAATGGTATCGATTGGGCTTTAGCTTGGAAACGTTGATGGATGAGATTATTCTCCTTGTCCAAACGCTCACCGAGAAAAATCTCGCAGTAGAATTTTATACCTATCGTGAAGCGTTTGAGACGTTTTTAGAGATTAATCCTTTTGAGGCAACGCTGGATGATCTGCTTGCATTAATTAAGAAACATAATATTGATCTGGGCTTTACCCCTAAAGATCGTGATGAGGCGTTTGACTTAATAGTCTCATTTTTAATTGAGCCGGCGTTTGACCCTGAAAAATTGACGCTGCTCTATCATTATCCTGCCTCACAAGCCTCGCTTGCGAAGATTGTAACCGATGATGCGGGGAATTTAGTGGGGAAACGTTTTGAGCTCTATTGGAAGGGCTTAGAGCTTGCCAATGGCTATGAAGAGTTAACTGACAGTCATGAACAACGCATTCGCTTTGAAAATGAAAATAGGGCCCGTGAAGAGGCGGGATATAGAGCTGTTCCCATTGATGACAAGATGCTCGAAGTGCTCGATGATCTACCATATTGCAGCGGCGTTGCGATGGGGGTGGATCGCCTGATGATGGCGCTATGGGGGAAATCTAAAATCGAAGAGGTCGTGCCGTTTGGATTGGATGAAGCTTAGATGGGGCGTAAAAAAGGCGAGTCATGGTCTATAAATCTGTATAAAACCATACACTCGCCAATTTTAATGTCTAATTTGAAAACGTTTAAATTACTCTTCGCTTACCACTTCATCGTCCACATCGCTACCGCGAATTTGCGCTTTGTCAAAGGCAAGGCGAGAATTACGGCGTAAAATAGCGTTGTCATAACGACGTTTTTGCGTTTCGGTATCGAGTGATAATTCAGGAATTTTAGTAGGGATTCCGTTATCGTTGACCGCAACCATGGTGAAGTAACAGCTATTGGTGTGACGGACTTCACGGGTACGGATATTTTTGGCTTCAACGCGAACGCCGATCTCCATTGAGGTGCGACCGACGTAGTTTACGCACGCGCGGAAGGTGACAAGTTCTTGAACATAGATGGGTTCTTTAAAGACCACTTTATCAACCGATAAGGTCACTACGTAGCTTCCCGCATATTGGCTTGCGCAGGCATACGCCACTTGGTCGAGTAGTTTTAAAATGTCGCCCCCGTGGACATTTCCTGAAAAATTAACCATGTCAGGGGTCATTAAAACAGTCATTGTTAATTCGCGGGTGGGTTGTCTCATTTTTTCCATTTCGTTCTCATTTATCGTTATTTATGGGTATAATGGTGAATGAACATATTATAGAGACATTTGTTAAGACATATCAAATATTATCCTTTTATCGCCTTCATTGATGAAGTTTTTTATTAAGCGAGATTATGAGTTATCTAGAGTCCTTAAATGAGAGTCAATTCGATGCTGTCACTGCACCGCTCGGTCCTGTCCGTGTTTTAGCCGGTGCCGGATCGGGAAAAACCCGGGTATTAGTCTCCCGCATTGCGTGGTTATTAAATACAGAACAGTGTCGCGCCCATTCGATTTTAGCGGTGACCTTTACCAATAAAGCCGCCTTTGAGATGAAAGTTCGGCTTCAAGATTTGATTCAAACCTCGCTTAAAGGCCTCTGGATGGGGACGTTTCACTCGCTGTGTCACAGATTATTGCGCATGCATTGGCAAGAAGCGAAACTCCCACAAAACTTCCAGATTTTAGACAGTGATGATCAAACGCGCCTCTGCCGCCGGATTATTCGTGAAGCGGGCGTTGATGAAAAAACGATTCAACCGCGTGAGCTTGCTAATTATATTTCAGGTCATAAAGAAGAGGGGCGACGGGCGCATCATTTGGAATTTTATGATCAGCATGAAGCGCAACTGATCGAGCTCTATAAACTCTATCAAACGGCGTGTGAAACCGCGGGATTGGTGGATTTTTCGGAGATTTTATTGCGTTCGCTTGAATTGTTGCGGGATAACAGCGCTATTTTAGAACATTATCAAGAACGCTTTCAATTTATCTTAGTGGATGAGTTTCAGGATACCAACAGCGTGCAATATGCGTGGTTAAAACTGCTTGCGCGTAAGCATGAGCGTCTTTTTGTTGTTGGCGATGACGATCAATCTATCTACGGTTGGCGCGGGGCAAAGATTGAAAATATCCTCAATTTTGATCGGGATTTTCCTGAAACGACAACAGTGCGTTTAGAGCAAAATTATCGCTCAACGCAAGCGATTTTAAGTGCTGCGAATGCGGTTATAGCTAAAAATAGTGAACGCCTACCGAAGAAACTCTGGACCGATAATGAATCAGACCAATTACTCGTCGGTTACCGCGCGACAGATGGGTATGATGAGGCGCGTTTTGTGGTGGAAACCATTCAAGATCTGCTCAAAAAAGAAGAGGGTGTACGTAAATCCGATATTGCAATCTTATATCGCTCAAATGCGCAATCGCGTCTCTTTGAAGAGTTTTTAATGCGCAAACAGATTCCATATCGCGTGTATGGTGGTTTGCGCTTCTTTGATCGTGCGGAAATCAAAGACATTTTGTCCTATTTTCGTCTTATCGTAAATCCCAAAGATGATGTCTCTATCGAGCGCGCCATGACGACGCCGCCCAAAGGCATCGGGCAAGCGACGATTAATCGCATTCGGGAGTTTGCGACAACGCACGGGGCATCGCTGTGGGATTCGGCGAATATGATGCTCGAAAGCCAAGCACTCCCAACGCGCACGCACAATGTGCTCTTAAGTTTTGTGACGCAAATTAATGAGATGAAGGCGCTGACGGAAAACGATCTCGCACTGCCAGATCTTTTTAGTGAAATTATTGAGCGCAGCCAGCTAAAACCTCACTATAAAAAAGAGCCCTTAGGACGCGGGGAAGATCGCATCGATAACTTAAATGAGTTGATTACTGCGGCGGAATATTTCACCAATGGCGAAAAGGTGGAGCTTGCCTTTATTGAAGAGGAGATCGATCCATTATCGCTCCCGCTTTATGAGCAGCTCGAAGCATTTTTAGGGCAAACCTCGCTCAATTCGTCGGAAAATCAAGCGGAGATTGATGAGGATTCGGTGCAATTGATGACGCTTCACGCCTCAAAGGGACTCGAGTTTCCCTATGTCTTTATGGTTGGGCTCGAAGATGGACTATTCCCAAGTGATAATTCACTCTCGGAGGGCCGTATTGAAGAGGAGCGCCGTCTTGCCTATGTGGGGATTACTCGCGCGGAGACAAAGCTTTTCTTAACCTCGGCAGAGAGCCGAATGATCTACGGGAAAACGCTCTATCTCCCTGTTTCTCGCTTTGTACGCGATATTCCGCTGGAGCTTGTTGAGCTTGAAGGGCCGGGCATTCGGGTAACGCCAACGACGGTTAATTCAAATAGTAATCACGCCTTTAATACGCCTAGAACCGATGGAATTGAAGGATTTAATCTCGGGGATTTAGTGGAGCATCCTAAATTTGGCGAAGGGGTGATTCAAAATTTTGAAGGATCAGGACCGAGCACGCGCGTTGTTATTAACTTCTCAAATGGCGGGCGGAAAGTCTTGGTTTTAAGTTTTGCTAAACTCACCAAGCTCGATTGATATGAATAAATACTGGATAAAACAGGCAATATTAAAATAAACACTAAAACGTGAAGGCGTAAATTTAGGAAAATCAAGGATGATCGAACGGCACGGCGGGACGCTGATTAATTGGGATAAGGCGCGTAAATTTGGATTTATTCAATCGGGGAAGCGCGAGGTATTTGCACATATTAGTGACTTTCCTCCCGGTGCAAAACCGAAAGTTGGGGATTCACTCACGTTTACCCAAATTATGACGGAAAAGGGATTTCGCGCCACGGAGATTCATGGAAGTCGTGTTAAAAAATGCCCCGTTCATTCGATTTGGAAAAATCTCTATTTTACGATTACGTTTGTTAGCGTTATGGTGGGGATTTTTATCCTTTTCCGCGATCATGAACTCCTCGATAGCGGTAGGCTTCAAGCATCCATGGCGTATCATTCCTTTTTATCGATCCCCTCGATCTATCTGGTGATGATTCCGATTACCTATATTGTGACGAGCCTTATTACGCTAAAATTGTATCGAAGTGATAAACATTCAGCACTTTTAGATGAATGGCGCGTCCCCGAAAGTACGCTCCATCTTTTTGAGCTATTTGGTGGTTGGATCGGCGGGTTTTTCGCTCAAAAAATCTGGCGGCATAAAAGCTCAAAAGGCAGCTATCAATTTGTTTTTTGGGTAATCGTAACGCTGCATTTATTGGTATGGATTGACCTGATCTTTTTTAACTTTCAAGGATTACAGATGATTTATGAGGAGGCAGTAGCGTATCTGTAAGAACATCAAAGCTATGTTGATGATGAAAAAATTCGTATAAGATTGATGTTATTGCCATAAGTGGTAGAATCTTCTGACAAAATGATAAAAATAGGTTGGAAGTATCGTTATGGAAAAACAGGGTCGAATCATCTCATTTATATTCTCAACATTCTTTGTTGGTCTAATTATTTTTGAGATACTGCAACTCTGGATCTCGCCCCGATTAGATCAAGGAGAGGCGATCTATACGCTTGCAACGCTCATGGTGATCGAGTTTTTTCTTGTTCATTCAGGCGTTTTTATGGCCGTGATTCCATCAGCCCTCATTAGGTTTCTCTTTATTCCAATTTATGGGCTCTTTGTCTTTGTTTTTAGCATGAGTGTTCCGGGCAATAGTATCTTTTATCTCTATCTTTTTATCGTTTTTCAAAGGATGATAGAACCTATTTTAGACCGCAGCATTGAGATGCGGAATGTACAAATTTTCACTGCGTCATTGAATGCATCCCTCTATTTCTTTCTTATCGTTATAATTGCCCCCAACCATGAAAAAATCCCTGTTTTGGGTTTAACGCCTACTTTTTTAGATGAATCGAACTATCTTGCTTTAGCCGCGAAAACCGGGGGAGTCTTCCTCGATACCCCTAATGTAGCCCTCGCTTTTGGTCTCTTTTTCTATTTAGGGCAAATTGGTATTAGCTACTTCATTAATTTTAAAGTGGATGCTCGAAAACTGGATTATGCCTCTATAAATATATGACTGATTAGGCAATATTATTTGATATAGCGCTATGAGTTTCTTGCGGAAAGAAGATTATTTTAAAAACAGGCTAGTCAGAAAGGATAAGGAATAAAAAAGTATGAAAACAGATTTAATAAAGAAATTACACTACCTATTATTTTTGGTCATCATGATGACTGGTATGACTAAGGCGGAAGAACAAGAGACTCCACAAGTGAAGTACCAATTACGTTTTAAGGCAAACTATATTCCTTGTGTAGTTAGAATTAATAATGTATTTATTTATGATACTTATAATTCAGAGAAAATCCCTAAACAGTTAAGCTTTGGACAAGATATTACGCAATATTTAGACCAAGGCAAAAATGAGCTATCCATCTTGGCAACCAATATTGCGGAATATATCTCATATCATAGAATAGAACAGAGTTATTGTGAGGTTGATATTCTTGCCACTGTAAAAAACCCCACTACTGGGGACATAGAGCGTAAAACGGTGAGTAATATTCGTTATTCATATGAAAAGAATCCCAAATGGTTAAAACGCAATTTTCCTTATTTACTTTCTGTTGATGAGTCGAATATGAATTTAGATGAGCGTTTATCATCGAATAAAGTAGGGCTACAACAGTTACCGCATGTTTATGATGCAGACAAAAAACCTGTACAAGAAACCTTGGCATCACGATCATTTATCGTAAATCATTATCAACCGTTTAGTTGGGTCAATGATTCGACGCCTTTTGAAAATACGCCTGAAAATAAAAAAAGGTTATGGGATAAATATCAAGAGATCTTAAAGGCCGTTGCGGATAAGGATAAAAAGGCGGTGCGTCAATTAGTTGAGCCTGGGGTTTCCGATATGGCGAGGCATTATGGGGATAGCAATGCGGAAGGTCAGTTTGAATTCTCCTTTGCCGATACGTTCCATCACTATTTTAATTTAAACCCCGATGTTTATAAGGCAAATCCATTAACGATCGATGATTATGATTTAGAGATTTATGCAGGGGGTAAGTTGTTCAGATTAAACCGAAAAGGATACACATTAGTTTCGCCATTACGCTGGGAAAATAGTGTGAGAGGGACGACGAGGATTTATAATCCGATCTTCACCTTTATTAATGGCAAGATTGTGATGGCTTGGTTTTAGATACATGATTAAAGTCTCATAAAAATGCCCGTTGAATTATTCAGGCGGGCATTTTTATTAATGATGGGTTTTAGATCAGCTTATTTTAAGCTACCGACCATCTCTTCTGGTTTAACCCACTCATCAAATTGGGCTTCCGTTAAGTAGCCTAATTCAAGGGCAGACTCTTTGAGAGTTGTGCCTTTTGCATGGGCATTTTTCGCAATTTTTGCCGCTTTATCGTAACCGATATGGGTGTTAAGCGCGGTAACGAGCATGAGTGAATTATTCACGAGCTCTTTAATGCGGTCACGGTTTGGCTCGATGCCTACGGCGCAGTGATCGTTAAATCCTTGCATTCCGTCGCCTAAAAGACGCACCGATTGTAGGAAATTATTGATAATCATTGGGCGGAAAACGTTGAGTTCAAAGTTACCGGATGCACCGCCGATATTGATGGCAACATCGTTCCCCATTACTTGAGCTGCGAGCATTGTCATCGCTTCTGACTGTGTCGGATTAACCTTACCTGGCATGATCGAGCTACCAGGCTCATTTTCAGGAATTGATAATTCGCCAATGCCTGAACGCGGGCCTGATGCTAACCAGCGAACGTCGTTAGCAATTTTCATTAATGATGCCGCTAAGCCTTTTAATGAACCGTGTGCATGAACAATCGCATCAGTGGTAGCGAGCGCTTCAAATTTATTCGGCGCTGAGGTGAACGGAATGCCGGTAAATTCAGCAATCTCTTTGGCAACGCGCTCAGCGTATTCAGGATGGGTGTTAAGTCCTGTACCAACCGCTGTTCCACCAAGAGCTAATTCCGCTAAATGGGGAAGGGAATTTTCAATATGCACTAAGTTGTGCGCTAGCATTGCTGCCCAACCTGAAATCTCTTGGCCAAGCGTTAATGGCGTTGCGTCTTGAAGATGCGTACGGCCAATTTTAACGATATCTTTAAACTCATCTGATTTTTTAGCAAAGGTTGTTTGAAGATTTTTAAGTTCTGGAATGAGATTGTTTTTAATGCTTGAAACCGCTGCAATGTGCATTGCTGTAGGGAATGAGTCGTTTGAGCTTTGCGCTTTATTCACATCATCATTTGGGTGCACTAAACGCTCTTCACCACGCACGCCGCCAAGAATTTCACTTGCGCGGTTTGCAAGAACTTCGTTCATGTTCATGTTTGTTTGAGTACCTGAACCGGTCTGCCACACAGAAAGTGGAAATTCCGTATCATGTTTACCCGCTAACACTTCATCGGCCGCCTGCATAATCGCTTCCGCTTTTTTAGCATCAAGATGACCTAAGTCCATATTCACTTTTGCCGCAGAACGTTTCACGATCGCTAAGCCATAAATAAGGGCTTTGGGCATTTTTTCAGTAGAAATTTTGAAGTTTTGCAATGAACGTTGCGTTTGGGCGCCCCAGAGTTTATCGCTCGGAACTTTCATATCACCCATGGTGTCTTTTTCTATACGAAATGTGTCTGACATCGCTTTAATTCTCCTCTTATGAAAGTCATTAAATTATTTCGTCACAACTCTTATATCATGCCATATTTTACCAGCTTACACAGCTCAATTTTTGCTGAAATTGACCGATACAATCATCTTTATCGATGGGACTACACAAATATTCGTTTTCTGCTATGATTCAAGGTGAGAAGTAAATATTAGTAAATGTATTTAACCTTGTGTTTAATCGATCAAAAGAGGATTGTCCATGTACAATAGAATTTTATTAACAATCGATGGTTCAGAAAATGCGATTCGCGCAGCGAAAGAAGCAGTTAAAATCGCAACATTATGTCAACACGTGCATGTGGAGGTCGTATACGTTATCGCTCCACCTAAAACGCATCGTGAACTGCTTTTAACGCCTACGGATAAAGATAAAGAAAAAATCCGTTCAGAGCGCATTGCGCCCGTCGAAGAGCTTCTTAAAGAAGCTGAGATCGATTACTCTGTGATCATCTTCCATGGTGATCCTGCACAGACCATTATCGACTACGAAGATGAGAGCCAATTTGATCTTTTAGTGATCGGTAGCCGTGGCCTTAACGTGGTTCAAAAACTGATGATGGGTAGCGTAAGTAGCAAGGTTATTCAGAAAGTCGGTTGCCCTGTATTAATGGTTAAATAATGTCATTAATATTGAATAATATTCAATAACAGGCAACAAAATCGGTCGTTAATCTCGATTTAATCTCGATAAATTAGCGACTGATTAAAAATAGATAAAAAGGGTTAAGCTGTGTAAAAATCATGCGTTGCCTGATATCAATCCTCAATATCGAGTATGATGTTGAGGATTTTTTATTTCCTTTGCTATAGTGAAGCTCTTATTTTGTGATAGGATTAAAAGATAATAAAAAGTTGCATGCCTATCCAAAATACCCCGAGGCTCTGCGACATAACAACAAAAAAACGGAGGATTATTGCAATATGAATGCATTGGACATCACGGATTGGCGCATCTTATATCAACTTCATAATGAAGGACGTTTGAGTAATCAAGATCTCGCACAACGCGTGGAACTTTCACCTTCGGCTTGTTTGCGTCGTGTGAAGGCACTTGAACAAGCGGGCTTTATTGAACGATATCGTGCGGAACTCAATCTGAAAAAACTGGGCTATACCTTTGAGGCGATGGTGCACGTCACAATCGATCAAAAGCAAGGGCAAAGCCATGAGCGTTTTATGGAAGCAATTGATGCGATTCCAGAGGTGACGTATGCCTATATGGTCACTGGCGCGTGCAACTATATTCTAAAAATTTGCGCGCGGGATTTAACGGCGTTTTCGGAGCTTGTGATTGATCGATTAAATCGAATTCCAGAAGTGCGCGAGCTCTGCTCTTATATTGTCTTAAAAGAGGTGAAACAGGCGCCGACGCAAATTTTCACCGCAAATGTCGAGGCGTTAGGGCAAGATCCGGTATAATCGAATCTTTACACTATTTAACGAATAGTTAACAGACAATTCGATTTAAAAGGAGATGCCATGCGCCGAGCAATTCAAGGTGACATTTTAACTGCGTGGGTGAATGAAGATATCACTCATCTTGATTTAACCACTCATCTTTTAGAGATTGGCGATCAGCCGGCCCGTGCGGCGTTTTATGCCCGTGATGCTGGCATTGCGTGTGGCACGGAAGAGGCGGTCAATATTTGTGAAAAAGAGGGCGTTCAGGTGATCTCTTTTTTACATTCTGGCGATCCGATTGCAGCGCATACGCCATTTTTTGTGATGGAAGGGCGGTTTGACGCGCTCAATGCGATTGTAAAAGTCCTGCAAAATATCTTTGAATATGCCGGTGGAATTGCCTCAAGAACCGATCAAATGGTGCGCCGTGCAAAAGCGGTGAGTCCTAAAATAAATGTGCTCACAACGCGAAAGGTCTTTCCGGGTACGAAAGCGCTTTCAATTAAGGCGATTTTATCCGGTGGTGCATACCCGCATCGGTTGGGGTTATCGGAAACAATTCTCCTTTTTAAACAACATATCGATTTTGTCGGCGGGTTTGAGGGGCTTAAGACGGCGATTCCTAAAATTCATGAGAAAGATTGCGAAAAGCCAATTTTGGTGGAAGTGACTAATGAAACCGATGCGTTGAGCGTCGCGGAGCTTCCCATTTATGGAATTCAGTACGATAAGCTCCCACCTGAAGTATTAGCGGCGATTATCGAAAAGGTGCGGGTAATTAATCCCAAACTTGTACATTTAGCAGCGGGCGGGATCAATCTTAATAACGTTGAAACCTATGCCAATACAGGGGCAGATGGATTGGTGACGACCTCACTCTATTTCGGAAAACCTCTTGATGTGGGTGTTAAATTCACGCCTGTCACTGCGTAATCTAAAATTTAAACTTTATTTTAACCGGTTAAAACGGTAGCATAGGCGCAAAATTAATAGCGATATATGATACAAAAATAAGGAATGTAGACCAACATGGATACCATGCAACGGAATATTCCTCTGTTATTGATGCGTGCGCGTGAAGTGATGATGCAAAATTTCCGCCCCATTTTAAATAAGAGGAATTTAACAGAACAGCAGTGGCGTATTTTGCGTGCGCTCTATGAAGCAAAAGAGTTAGAGCCCCGTGAATTGTGCGAGATTTGCTGTATTTTGAGCCCTAGCATGGCGGGGATTTTAAAGCGTATGGAAGATCTCAATCTGATTATTAAAGTCCCCTCTAAATTTGATCGCCGCCGTGTTGAAGTGCTTCTTGCGCCCGGTGTTGAAACGCTCGTTGAGGAAGTGCTAGAAGAGAACATTAAAGCCTATGATGAGTTTGCGGCGAAAGTTGGCGATGAGGTGCTCTATCAATTAGAAGATGTGCTCGATCAATTGCTCGTTAAAGCCTCGGAAGATTTAAGTGATGACGCACTATTAGAGGCGCCACAAAAGGTGAATGGAAAATCACGTAAAAAGGCGGAATCAACAGGTCTTTAAGGGTTTTTAAAAATCGAAATTTAAACGCTTAAATCGCGATTCAAGTAGGTCTCATTTAGAGGCCTATTTTTTTGTCTTTAGTTTTTGATCTAGATCGGCAAAATAGATTTGACATTCGCTTTTAACTATTAGTATTATCGTAGTTAATACTAATATGTTAGTAATTTAACAACCAGACAATAAAACAATAATAAATGGGAGGAGTAATGTCACAACTCGATTTGACTAATAAAACCGTTTTTGGTGTCGCATTAAACTTCAAATCGCTGATGGAATCGCATCAAGCGGCGTTTAATGAAAAGCCCTATGTCGCGCCACCGAAAAAGCCAGTACTCTTTATTAAAACGCCCAACACCTATAATTTAACCCATGTTGTGCCTGCGGGAAATCTCGAAAAAGTACAAACCGGAGCAAATATCGCCATTGTAATGGGGAAAGATGCTACACGCGTGACGAAAGAAAATGCCCTTGAGTACGTAAAAGGGATCACGGTAGCCAACGATTACTCGCTGCCGATTGAGAGTTATTATCGCCCAGCGGTTGTTGCAAAATGTCGCGATGGCTTTTTTACAATTAATGAAACCATTACGCCGTTAAGTGAGATTGCTGATTTAAATAATCTCACCTTAACCCTGAGCGTTAATGGCGATGAAAAACAGCGTGAAACGAGTGAAAACTGGGTGCGCGACCTTCCAGAATTATTAGAAACGATTACCGAATTTATGACGCTTCATGAAGGCGATGTACTTCTAACCGGTACGCCGGCGAATAATATCTATGTATCGGCAGGAGACAAGGTTACCGCGAGCATTGAAGGGATTTCTACATTAACCGATACCATCAGCGGGGAGGACGCGTAATGTCAGCACTTAAAAAAGCACGAATTCAATATCAAAACGAAATTTATAACGTGACCGTTAATGATGATCTGTCGGTGAATCTTCCAAATGGTGAGGTGAAATCAGAGGCGGAAGTTACGTGGTTACCGCCAGCGAACGGCATTATGATTGCGCTTGGTCTTAATTACGCCGATCACGCTACCGAGCTTGCGTTTGAACCTCCGAAAGAGCCACTTATTTTCGTTAAATCTCCTGGAACGTATGTGGGTCACAATAGCCATAGCTGGCGCCCAGATAATGTGGATTATATGCATTATGAGTGTGAGCTTGCGGTGGTGATTGGCAAAACCGCAAAAAATGTAAAACGCGAGGATGCGTGGGAGTATGTTGATGGATTCACGCTCTGTAATGATTATGCGATTCGTGATTATCTAGAAAACTATTATCGCCCCAATCTGCGCGTTAAAAATCGTGATGGAATGACGCCCGTTGGCCCCTATATTCTCGATAAATCGGCAGTTAAAGATCCGATGAATCTGGGTCTAAAAACGTGGGTTAATGGCGAGCTTCGCCAAGAGGGAAATACGAAAGATATGATCTTTGACGTTCCTTTTTTAATCGAATATTTAAGTGAATTTATGACACTTAATCCGGGTGATATGATCGCAACCGGTTGCCCGAAAGGCACCTCCGATGTAAAAGCCGGCGATACCGTTGTGATTGAAGTGGAAGGCGTTGGCCGATTAGTCAATCATGTTTTAACGGAAGCTGAGTTTTATCAGCGTCAAAACGCGTAATCGATAATTAGCCAATTTAAGAGCCGAGTGCGGGGAAATCCGCGCCGACATAAGAAGAATAAAAATAGAGTCCTAGAGTGCTAGGCGAGGAGAAAGAGATGATTAAGCATTGGATTGATGGTAAAGAAGTTGCTAGCGACGAAACCTTTGAAAATATTAACCCAGCTACTATGGAAAAGATCTGTGATGTGGCAAGTGGTGGGCAAAAAGAGATCGATATGGCGGTTGCGGCAGCGAAAAAAGCCTTTCCAAAATGGTCAAAAACACCGGCAAAAGAGCGTGCAAAAATTATGCGCCGTTTTGGTGAATTGATCGATCAAAATGTTGAGAAAATTGCACAACTTGAAACCCTTGATACCGGGCTTCCGATTCATCAAACGCAAAATGTGCTAATCCCGCGTGCATCCCATAACTTCAACTTCTTTGCTGAAGTATGTACGCGCGTTAATGGGCATACCTATCCCGTTGATGATCAGATGCTTAACTACACACTCTATCAGCCCGTCGGTGTGTGTGCACTTGTATCACCATGGAACGTGCCATTTATGACCGCAACCTGGAAAACAGCGCCCTGTTTAGCGCTTGGAAATACGGCGGTATTAAAGATGTCTGAGTTATCGCCCTTGACCGCCAATGAGCTTGGCCGAATTGCGCTTGAAGCGGGCGTTCCTGAAGGGGTATTAAACATTGTCCAAGGTTACGGTAGCACTGCGGGTGCATCGTTAGTTCAGCATCCTGATGTGCGTGCTGTATCGTTTACGGGCGGTACAAAAACCGGCCAAGCGATTATGGCCAATGCCGGAATTAAAAAGTACTCCATGGAGCTTGGTGGTAAATCACCGGTGTTAATCTTTGATGATGCCGATTGGCAGCGTGCGTTAGATGCGGCGCTCTTTACCATTTTCTCACTCAATGGTGAGCGTTGTACCGCGGGGTCTCGTATCTTTATTCAAGAGAGCATTTATGATGAGTTTGTCGCTGAATTTGCGGCACGTGCGAAACGCATTAAAGTCGGCGATCCACAAAGTTTTGACACGCAAGTCGGTGCAATGATCACTCAAGATCACTACAACAAAGTCACCGGTTACATCAAAATTGGTATGGAAGAGGGCGCGACCCTTTTAGCAGGCGGTCTTGAGCGTCCTGCGGGATTACCTGATCATTTAAAAGCGGGTAACTTTATTCAGCCAACGGTCTTTGCCGATGTTGATAACAATATGCGCATAGCGCAAGAGGAGATCTTTGGGCCAGTGGTCTGTCTCCTTAAATTTAAAGATGAAGCAGAAGCGGTGCGCTTAGCAAATGATGTTGAATATGGCCTGTCGTCGTATCTCTGGACATCGGATTTAACGCGTGCACATCGTGTTGCCGCCCAAATTGAAGCCGGGATGGTCTTCATTAACTCTCAAAACGTGCGCGACTTACGCCAGCCGTTTGGTGGAGTAAAACACTCAGGGACGGGTCGAGAAGGAGGCGATTACAGTTTAGAAGTCTTCACGGAAGTGAAAAACGTCTGTATCTCGCTTGGCAATCACCACATTCCAAAATGGGGTGTTTAAATCACCAAGGCGCCTCGCATAACAATAAATATAACAACGAATTAGTTGAGGAATATTAGGAGTATAGTCATGGGTAAAATCGCATTAGCAGCAAAAATCACACACGTTCCGTCGATGTATCTGTCGGAGTTACCAGGTAAGCATCATGGATGCCGTCAAAACGCGATCGATGGACACATTGAAATTGGTCGCCGTTGTCGCGAACTGGGCGTGGATACGATTATCGTATTTGATACGCACTGGCTCGTAAATAGTGGATATCACATCAACTGTAACGCTCATTTTGAAGGGGTTTATACCAGTAATGAATTGCCTCACTTCATTAAAGATATGAGCTATAAATATGATGGGAATCCTGAGCTCGGTCATCTGATCGCAGAAAAAGCACGTGGCAAAGGCGTTCGCGCAATGGCACATGAGGTTCAAAGCCTTGAGCTTGAGTATGGAACGCTCGTCCCGATGCGGTATATGAATGAAGATCAGCATTTTAAAGTGCTCTCGATCTCAGCATTTTGTACCTCTCACGATCTGCAAGATAGCCGTAAACTTGGTGAAGCGTTGGTGGAAGCGATCAAAGAATATGATGGAACGGTTGCGGTATTAGCAAGCGGATCACTTTCTCATCGCTTTATTTGGGACCAACAAGCAGAAGCGGGAATGAATAGTTACACTCGTGAGTTTGACAGACAAGTGGACATTCGCGTGGTGGATATGTGGACTGAAGGGCTTTGGGCAGAGTTTTGCGCGATGCTCCCTGAATATGCCAACTATTGCTTCGGCGAAGGGTTGATGCACGATACGGCAATGTTGCTTGGCGTTCTCGGTTGGGACGAATATAAGGGCAAAGCTGAAATTATCACCGAACTCTTTGCAAGCTCTGGTACAGGGCAAATCAATGCAGTTCTACCCCTTGATTAATCTTAATCCTTAATCAATTAAACGATTCAAAAAGGAGAGTATCATGCCTCATTTTATTGTTGAATATTCAGCAAATTTAGAGAATGAGCTCGATTTTGATCAGTTTTTCACCCTTGTACATGAAAACTTGGGCGGCAGTGGCGTATTCCCTTTAGGGGGGATACGCAGTCGCGCAATCCGTATGGATCATTATCGAATTGCAGATGGAGCGCACGATTATGCGTTTATCCATATTCTTTTAAAAGTGGGATCCGGGCGGGATTTGGAGGTGCGTAAAAAAGTCTGTGACGATCTTTTTAACGTTATCGAATCCTACCTTGCGCCCATTCAAGACAAGCGCTTATTAGCGATCACATTTGAGATGCAGGAGATCGATCCTGTATTGACCTATAAGAAAAATAATATTCATGCATTTTTACAAAAAGAGGCCGAAAAGTCATAGCGCTATTGCCATGAACCTTTGTCCATCTTTGTACGCCCATCTCTGTATGTTTGTGTAAAAGTGCATTTAAGTAAACAGTAAGACAAGTAAGACAGATTATAAAAATACATGGCGCATATCATGCTAAGTGATACTCAGTCATAGACGTGCGCTAGAGAACTAAAAGGAAGAGCTATGTTAACACCAGAAACGATCGAACACCTTGCGCGTTCGCTCAATCAGGCGGAAAAAAGCGGAGAACAGCTGCGCCAATTTTCCCTTCAGCACCCTGATATTACGATTGACGATGCTTACAAAATTCAAAAGGCGTGGGTTGCGCAAAAAATTGCCGAAGGACGCATTTTAAAAGGGCATAAAATTGGTCTAACGTCACGGGCAATGCAGCTCTCATCGAACATTGATGAGCCCGATTATGGCGCGTTATTAGACGATATGTTTTTTGAAGAGGGCACGACGATCCCAACGGATCGCTTTATTGTACCGCGCGTTGAGGTGGAGCTCGCTTTTATCTTGGGTAAACCGCTACGTGGCCCGAATTGCACGATTTTCGATGTACTCGATGCTACCGATTGGGTGATTCCTGCGTTAGAAATTATTGATGCGCGGATTGAACAGGTCGATTCTGAAACTAAGGTGACACGTAAAGTCTTCGATACGATCTCTGATAATGCGGCCAATGCCGGTGTTGTGATGGGTGGTCGGGCGATTCGTCCAACGGAGCTTGATCTTCGTCGAGTCAGTGCGATTTTATATCGTAATGGCGTGATTGAGGAATCGGGCGTTTCTGCAGCGGTATTAAATCATCCCGCAAAAGGGGTGGCGTGGCTTGCTAATAAACTCCATCCTTATGGGGTTGAGCTTGAAGCAGGACAGGTTATTTTAGGCGGTTCATTTACTCGTCCCGTGCCAGCGCGCAAAGGCGATACATTTCATGTAGATTATGATGAACTTGGCGCAGTAACCTGCTATTTTGGATAAACGATCAGATAGTTCCGTTATTTGATCGAAACATTCTAAAATTGAAGGAATAGATAGATGAAATTTAGGAAAAATGCGTTTAAAGCCGCATTAAAATCAGGAGAGCCTCAAATTGGGCTGTGGGTGGGTCTTGCGAATGGGTATACCGCTGAGATGGTTGCATCGATTGGGTATGATTGGCTTCTCCTTGATGGTGAACACGCACCGAATAATGTATCAACTCTGTTAAGTCAGCTGCAAGCGATTGCGCCGTATGAGAGCGAAGGGATTTCTCATCCGGTCATTCGTCCCTTAGAGGGCTCGCCTGCAGTGATCAAACAGCTTCTCGATCTAGGCGCGAGAACGCTCTTAATCCCGATGGTCGAAACCAAAGAACAGGCTGAAACCTACGTTAAATCGATGTGGTATCCCCCAAAAGGGATTCGCGGGGTGGGAAGTGCACTTGCGCGGGCATCACGTTGGAATCAGGTCGATGACTATCTCAATCAAGCCGATGATGAGATGTGTTTATTGCTTCAAATTGAGACACTTGAAGGCGTTAAAAATCTGGATGCCATCGCTTCGCTTGAGGGCGTTGATGGGATCTTTATTGGCCCTGCGGATCTGAGTGCTTCGATGGGGCATCGCGGTAATCCATCGCATCCTGAGGTGCAAGCAGCGATTGAAAAGGCGCTTAAAATCATTAAATCTCACGGGAAAGCGGCGGGGATTTTATATGCAAATGAAGAGGGCGCTAAACGTTTTATCGAGATGGGCTTTAACTTTGTGGCGGTCGGTGTGGATACCTCAATTTTAGTGAAATCATGCCAGGCACTGCTTGATAAATTTAAAGCGCCAAATGGGGCAAAAAAAGAGGATAGCAACTCGGTGTATTAGCGGGTTGCCACTTTAGTAGCAAAGAAATTAGCATTATAGTTAACCTTTAAAAGCCCTGTCTAATGGTGAAAATGTTCACATTCACAGGGCTTTTTATTGGAAAGAATCCGGGCTTATGGCCCGAAAATTCAACAATAATAACAAAATGAATCATAACCAATGAAGGGGAGTGACATGTTAAAGGACTCAAATTTATTACGCACACAAAGTTACGTCGATGGAAAATGGATCGATGCAATTAGTGGCGAAACCGTTGCAGTGATTAATCCGGCAAATGGTGAGCATATTGCCGATGTCCCGCAGATGAGCCGTTTAGATGCTGAAAACGCGGTGGAAGCGGCAACCGATGCGCTTAAATCATGGCGGAGCGTGCCGGCGAAAACCCGTAGTCAGTTGTTGCGCCGCTGGTTTGATCTAATGATGGAGCACCAAGAGGATTTGGCCAAAATTCTTACCTTAGAGCAAGGAAAACCGCTGTCAGAAGCCCGTGGCGAAATTGCCTACGGTGCCTCCTATATTGAGTGGTATGCTGAAGAAGCAAAACGAATTTATGGCGATATTATTCCTGGGCCGAGCAGTGATAAACGCATTTTAGTGACGAAAGAGCCGATTGGCGTTTGCGCGGCGATCACTCCATGGAATTTCCCCAATGCGATGATTACCCGTAAGATTGCACCGGCAATAGCGGCGGGTTGTACCATTGTGGTGCGTCCGGCATCTCAAACACCGCTTTCAGCCTTTGCGATTGCAGAACTAGCGGATCGAGCTGGGATTCCAAAGGGTGTGCTCAATATTATTACCGGAGATGCCGTTGAGATTGGAAAAGTGCTTACTGAAGATGACCGTGTGCGTAAGTTTAGTTTTACGGGATCGACAGGCGTTGGGCGAAAATTGATGGAGCAGTGCGCGTCAACCATTAAAAAAGTGACGATGGAACTCGGTGGAAATGCGCCCTTTATTGTCTTTGATGATGCGGATCTCGATACCGTGATTGATGGGGCGCTCACTAGTAAATTCCGTAATTCTGGGCAAACGTGTGTCTGCGCGAATCGTTTTTATGTGCAATCGGGCATTTATGATCGATTTGTTGAACGTTTTTCAGAGGCCGTAAATGGGCTTAAACTCGGTGATGGCTTAACCGAAGGGGTTGAGCTTGGGCCAGTGATCGATGAAAATGCCGTTAAAAAAGTGACATCACATATTAATGATGTGGTCTCAAAAGGCGGGACGCTGGTAACGGGCGGAGAGATTGATCCGGCACTTGGGTCACTCTTTTTTAAACCTACGATTGTGAAAGATGTAAAACAAGAGATGTTGGTGGCAAAAGAGGAGACGTTTGGCCCGCTTGCACCGGTATTTAAATTTGAAACGGAGGCGGAAGTTGTTAATTACGCTAATGATACTGAGTTTGGTTTGGCTTCTTATCTCTTCACCCAAGATTTAGGCCGCATTGTTCGTATGACAGAATCCTTGGAGTATGGCATGGTTGCCGTCAATACAGGGCTATTATCAAATGAGGCGGCGCCCTTTGGTGGGGTTAAACAATCAGGCCTTGGTCGCGAAGGATCTAAATACGGCATTGAGGATTATTTAGAGATTAAATATGTCTTGTTAGCCGGAATATAATCCACTATTATTTTAAGATAGAGTCGCCATAAAAGGCTCGATCAACTATGAAAGTCGTAATGATGGGAACTATTTTTAGCACCTTATTGTTACGACTTTCTTTTTTATTTGCTAATAAATTAATAATTCATATGAAAAGTACAAGTTTAGCTTGGAAAATTACATTTATCATTTGAAATCTATCACGCATAATCGAATTATGCCTTGAAAAAGACATCACATAAAATAATTTATAAAACAATAAGATCAATAAAAAATAATAACGATCGAAGAGATGGGAGTAGAGATATGACTGAGTCTAATTTTCTTTTAGAGCGCTTAGAAAAGATTTTACCAATTATTGCAGCGAACGCAGACAAAGCTGAAGCGGAGCGAAAAGTACCAGAAGAGAATATTCGCTTATTAAAAGAGACAGGTCTGCATCGTGCATTTTTACCGAAAGCATACGGTGGGTACGAGATCTCTCTGCCCGATTTTGCTGAGTGCGTTGTAGCGCTTGCATCGGCGTGTGGTGGTACTGCATGGGCGTATAGTCTTCTCTGTACTCATAATCATCAATTAGCCATGTTCCCAAAAGAGTTTCAAGACGAACTTTGGAAAGATAATCCCGATACCGTTGCGAGCAGCTCAATCGCGCCTTTTAGTACCATTGAAGAGGTAGAAGGCGGCATTCGTTTAAGTGGTGAAATGGGCTGGAGCAGTGGTTGTGATCACGCAGATTGGGCGATTATTGGTTGTAATCGTTATGATGCGGAAGGCAACAAAGTTTACTCGTTTGCGGTGATTCCACGTGAAGATTACACCATTGTAGACAACTGGTTTGTGATGGGCATGAAGGGCAGTGGCTCAAAGATGCTTAAAATTGAGAATGTATTTGTCCCTGAACACCGTATCCAAGCAGCGCAAGATATGATGACCGGTAAATCCGCTGGATTTGGTCTCTATCCTGATAGCAAAATCTATTACACGCCATATCGTCCGTACTTTGCGTGTGGGTTTGCGGCGATCAGCTTAGGCGTGGCAGAGCGCATGTTGGAAGCCTTTAAAGAACGTACTAAAAACCGCGTTCGTGCCTATACCGGTGCTAGCGTCGGTACCGCAACGCCTGCATTAATGCGTCTTGCAGAATCGACCCATCAAGTGTTAGCGGCGCGCGCACTATTAGAGAAAACCTGGGAAGATCACAAAGTTCATGGTGAGCGCAAAGAGTATCCAACCCAAGAACGTTTAGCGTACTGGCGTACCAACCAAGGTTATGCGGTCAAAATGTGTATTGAAGCGGTTGATCGCCTCTTTACAGCAGCCGGTGGATCTGCGTGGTTTGATGGCAATGAATTACAACGCCTCTTTAGAGACTCTCATATGACCGGCGCGCATGCCTATACTGATTATGATGTTTGTGCGCAAATTTTAGGTCGTGAAATCATGGGACTTGATCCCGATCCAAGCATGGTATAAGCACATTTTGTTTTACTAAAAACATAATAACAACAGTTCCTCCCTCCAAGCAGGGCCGGCCGTGGTGGATACCAGAGCGCTGGTCTTGTTTGGATATTTATATCCATAGCTGTAATAATGGATGGGAGCCATAGAATCTAATTTCTATAACGTTTCTATAAATATAATAGATAAACAGCACATAATAATAACAATACCAACCAATGACTTAAGGGGATAAGGATATGGGACAGATTGATCCAAAAGCATTTCGTCGCGCATTAGGCAACTTTGCAACCGGTGTAACGGTAATGACGGCAACGGATAGAGATGGAAATCGAGTGGGCGTTACAGCAAATAGTTTTAACTCAGTATCACTTGATCCAGCACTTATTTTATGGAGTATTGATCGCCGTTCTGGCAGTAAAGAGGTCTTTTTAAATGCAACGCATTTTGCGGTGAATGTCCTTGCCGTTGATCAGATCAATATTTCGAACAATTTTGCACGTCCTGCAGAAGATCGTTTTGCAGGCATTGAATTTAAAGAGGGCGCAGGCGGTTCGGTATTACTGCCGAATTGTGCTGCAAGCTTTGAATGTGAACTCCATGAAACCTTAGATGGGGGAGATCACGTTATTTTAGTCGGGAAAGTGGTGGGCTTTAGTGATAATGGAAAACCGCCTCTTCTCTATCATCAAGGGGCGTATTCAGCGGTATTACCGCATCCAGGGCATGTGATTGACCCTGATTCTCATAAAAAAGAAGCCTCCTCTTGTGATGAGCGTTTGTTTGACAATATGCACTATCTGCTCACGCAAGCGGTTCGCGCCTATCAAAATGAGTATTATCCTAAACAGCTCTCCTCAGGGTTAAGTACAAGTGAAGCGCGTTTAGCGATGGTTTTACTTGGCGAACATGGATCAACAAAAGAAGAGATGCTCAAAGAAGTGGGCATGCCGATGCGTGAGATCAATATCGCGGTAGAAGCGCTTAAATTAAAAGGCTTCTTAAAATGTGTGGAAGGAACGCTCAGTTTAACGGAAGAGGGGCGTGCAGCGGCGGGGAAACTTGCGAGCATTGCGTCAAACCACCAAACGGAAGTATTTAAAAAATATACCTCCGAAGAGATCTCCGTATTTAAAAAGATTCTAAAAGAGTTAATCGACCGCGATCCTGATCCCAATTCATAGAAGGAGGGTCTTATGAGACAGATTCAGACCACTCCACAAAGTGCAGGACTCATTATTATCCTAGCGGCATTAGTGGCCTTCGGGCCGCTATCGATCGATATGTATCTACCAAGCTTAACGATGATCACCGACGATTTGGGAGCTGATATTCGTGAGATTAAACAGACCATCACTTTTTTCTTAGTCGGATTTAGTGTCGGAATGTTTTTTTATGGACCATTATCGGATCGATTTGGCCGGCGTAAACTGCTCTTTACCGGGATGATTGTCTATATTATTGCGACGATCGGCTGTATCTTTGCAGCAAATGGTACCGAGCTCTTTATTGCCCGTTTAGCCCAAGCGTTAGGCGGGGCAAGTGCTTCTGTATTGGCAAGAGCGATCGTTCGTGATCTCTATTCAGTGCAAGACTCGGCGCGTATTTTATCGTGGATGCATACCATTACGATGATCGCAACGCTGATTGCGCCGATCTTAGGCAGTTATCTTGCGGACTTTTTTGGCTGGCGCTCGATCTTTGTTTTTTTGTTGATATTCGCCGGGCTTACGGCCTTGGTAAGTTTTATTAATATTAAAGAGACCCTTCCCGAGGAGGCTCGGATTGAGTCACTGCCACAGGCGTTAACCTCCTATTTTGAGATTCTTAAAAATCGCCGAGCGATTGGTTATATCGGCTGCATGGGCATGGCGTTTGCGGGCATGTTTGTCTATATTACCGCCTCTCCCTTTGTTTATATCGAACACTTTGGTGTCACAAGCCAACATTATGCGCTTCTTTTCGGGTTGAATATCTTTTCGATTATGGCGATGACGATCTTTAACGCAAGGCAAGTCCGTACGCTTGATCCTCAAAAGATGATCGCCTTTGGCGCGACAACGGTGCTTGGATCGAGTCTATTTATGTTAGTGGTTCACCTAATGATCGATATTCCACTCAGTTTAGTGGTGTTAGGGCTCTTTTTCTTTGTGGGTATGACCGGTCTATTGAGCGCAAATTGCATTGCTAAATTAATGGGATTATTCCCCAAAAAACAGGCTGGAGCGGCGGCGGGACTTGCCGTATCGGTTCAGTTTGGACTCGGTGGGCTCTTGAGTTTTATTGTGAGTCAGAGTAAATCAGCTTCCCCTGCAGCGATGATTTATCTCATTGCCTGCGCTGGGTTACTCAGTTTCTTAGCCATGATGATGACGAAAGAGCCTGCCACTTCTAATTGATAACTACTGCGCGTTGATATGTAGGCATCGCTCAATGATTTCAACTCCATTCAGAGCGAAGCGCTTGCATTGATTTTGGTGTCACGCAGTAACAGAAAGAGCCATGATTCTTGAAGATAATTTCTCGTTGAATCATGGCTCTTTTTTATTGCTAAAGAATATTGATTAAATCTGCCGATTAATTTTGATGGGCACGCTCTGAATGGGTGTGTTGCCGTATTGAATTGCGATATTGAGTAGGGGTCAATTCCATATAATTGGCGAAAAACCGGGTAAAATAGGCGGGGTCTTGGAAGCCAATCTCAAAGGCGATCTCTTTAACATACATGCCCGTGTAGTTAAGCAGATATTTACTCTCTTGAATAATGCGATCGTAAATCAGTTGTTTTGACGATGAATTCGAAACAATACGGCAGATGGTATTGAGCTTTGCTTCGGTAATATTGAGCTGATCGGCATAAAAATCAATGGGGAGATGCTTTTTAAAGTTCTCTTCAATGAGCTCAAGATAATCACGGAAAATTTGTGAGTAGCTATGATGCGATGGGCGTACTGCTGGCGTCTCTTCAAGGAGCGAAATTAGATTAATAAAAATGAGCTTCGTCCAATACATAATGGTGGACGAGTGGTGGTCGGCTTGGCTATTTTCAGCGGCGAGACTAATCCCCTTAAGCCCAAGCAGAAGCTGCTCTTTATGATGATCAAGCGTATCAGAGACTTGGCTTAAGGTGATGCAGATCGGCTCAAGGTGGAGCTCATCTTTTGCCAGCACTTGCAGGAGATCTTGAATCACACTTTGATGCACCGTCACCACAATCCCGTGGGCCGTCGGCTCAGTAATAAAACTATGCGGAATCGGTGGAGGGGTGAGAAAAATAAGCGGCCCCTCATCATTATATTCATCTTCACCAAGGCTTAAGTGAACCTTACCGCTATTGATAAAATGCAACTGGTAATGACGATCATGACGATGGGCCTGCATGTTGCGTCCAAAAAAGTTTGCCAGCGCATTGAGCGATTCGCAGTGAATTAGAGAGTTTTCATAGGAGAGACTGCTAGTCCCCGGCAGATTCAGAATAGGAATATTAGTGGTTTCTTTCATGTGATGCTCCAAATCCGAGATCTAACCAATGAAGGTGATCTGTGTAATATTATTGTTATTTATTATTGTTATAAATGATTTATGCGACCTAAGTTAAAAAGGCCATACATTCATTATGGCCTCTTTAGTAGTTTTTTTACAAGTGCATTAGCAATCTAATGCGCTGTTAATGCAGACGGTTTTATCTATTTTCTGCCATAAATCGGTGATTGAAGTTGCAGTTCTTCATGATCCGGGCCAAGCGGAATACGGCTTCGATCTTTCAAGAGTAAGGTAGAAATGAGTCCAAGCCCCGTCATAATGGTGAGATAGACCACAACCGATTCCGTTGAACCTGTGGCGGCAATCAACCATTTTGCGATCATCGGTGCAAATGCGCCCCCGATAATTGCCCCGATAGCATAAGAGATCGACACTCCTGAGAAGCGGATCGAAGCGGGGAAGAGTTCTGCATAAAACGCCGATTGCGCGCCATAGGTAAGGCCAATTCCAACAGAGAGTAGACAAAGGGCTGAGAGCACGCTCTGCCACGTTCCTATATTAACAAGGGGAAAAAGTGCAAAAACGCCGATAAATTGAACGATCCAGCCGATTAGATAGATATTACGGCGTCCAATTTTGTCTGACCAATAGCCCGCAAGCCAGGTAAAGAAGAGCCATGACGCCGCTGAAATCGTCACCACAATTAAGATCGGGGTTCGGTCCATTCCAAGTGGCCCATTGGGGTCGGTGGTGTAATTTTGGATAAATCCACCGGTTGTCATATAGCCAAGGGCGCTATTTCCGGCAAAGACAAGCGCAGCAAGAAGTACGAGCAAAGAGTGATTTTTAAAAAGCTCTACAACTGGCGCTTTCGTGCTCGATTTACGCTCTTTAATCTCTTCAAAGATCGGGCTTTCATCCACAGAACGGCGCACCCAATGGCCTAAAAAGAGAAGTACAATGCTGAGTAAAAATGGAATACGCCAGCCCCATTTAACAAACTCTTCACCGGGGGAAATCACCCCACTCATGAGCGCAAATACCGCCGATGCAAGGAGAAGCCCGAGCGGAACACCCACCTGTGGGAAAGAGCCATAAAGGCCGCGCTTATCATCGGGCGCATGTTCAACGGCCATCAATACCGCGCCACCCCATTCGCCGCCTGCGGAAATTCCTTGAATAATGCGCAGAAGGATCAATAAAATGGGCGCCATAATTCCGATGGATTCATAGGTGGGTAAGAGTCCGATTAATGTGGTGGCAAGTCCCATAGCAATGAGGGTAATGACGAGCATGGCACGGCGTCCGATTCGGTCACCAAAGTGTCCGGCTAAAAACGCGCCGAGCGGTCTAAATAGAAAGCTAATTCCCACCGATGCGAAGGCTAAAATGGTCGCAAAGGTATCGCCCGCGGGTTTGAAAAAGAGATTGCTAAAGATCAGTGCGGCGGCACTGGAATAGATAAAAAAGTCATACCATTCAATGGTGGTCCCAATAATGGTTGCGTAAGCCACTCGGCGTGTGCGTTTTGCTTCGTCCGAGCGCTGTTGCATCTCCTCAACGGATAGCGTTGTTGTAGACATATTTCCTCCAATATATATACATATATCTCGTGCTAATTGTTATCTTTCTTATTCGATGATTTATTCAGCTAACGGCGGGCGCTTTGTACTTTTTTTATACCCGGCTAAAAATATAGCTAATATGTTAGTGAATATAAATTCATATTAGATGATTAAATCTGGCTTTGTCTAGTCTTTTTTGAATTATTTACAAAAGGGCAATCGATTGATTTATCGGCGCTATTCAATCCATCGAGGAAAATAAAACATAATCGCAAAAAGAGAACTGTTTATGAAATTTTCATGCACAATCCGGGATAAAAACGCGTTTAAATAGACAGATTGATTAAATAGTTATCAATGGAGTCATCGATTGCAATCGGCAATAAGAAGGCAAAAAGCGGGTGAAAATAAGCCGAGGATTCTTAACCTACGCATTAAAAAGATGGTAGAATCAATCAGAAATCATAATTATACGAATCCCGTGGGGATTTTAGATCGCCATTTACAGATAAAAAAGAGAGTAGTATGACTGAATTAAAACGCACAAAATCGATCAATCGCGACCGTTTTCGTAAACGTCGTCCTCTGCTTAAATTAGCGCCCTTAGCTCTTGCGGTGATGACATTAACCGCTTGCGGTGGCAATGAACCAAATGAAAATTTAACCATTTATGAATCCCCCGAAGCCTGTTTTGAGGCCAATCCAAACATGGGGCAAGAGTGTTATAACGCCTATGAATCGGCGAAATTAGAAGCGATCTCAAGCGCGCCAAAATTTGCCTCACAAGCAGATTGTGAAGCGGAGTTTGGAGCCGCTGCCTGTCAAACCGTGAGTAATGAAAATGGTGAAAGACAGCAATATCAAAGCTCAGGCAGCATGTGGATGCCTCTGATTGCAGGCTATATGTTTGGGCGTATGTCGAGCGGAATGGTAGCGCAAAAGCCTCTTTATACGCCACAAGCCGGCGCTGGAAAAGGCCAGTTTTATGATGCAACGGGGAAATCTTACGGCGCAGCAACTCCTGGAAAAACCGTATCCGTTCCTAAAGGCGATTTAAAACCTGCTCCGAAAACCACGCGCACCTTAAAACGCGGTGGATTTGGACAAGTGGTGGCCAATCAGCAACATGCGGCACAATCGAAAAAAGGAACCTCGTCACGCTCTTCATCACGCAGTTTTGGCGGATAATTAAAGGGGATTCATGAGACGAGTTGCAATTAGCGAGCGCCCGCATTGGAAGGCGCAAGCGGAAGAGTATGGATTTAGTTATCACACCATGTATGGCGAGCCTTATTGGTGTGAAGATTATTATTATGAGTTTTCGCTCGAAGAGATCGAAGAGATTGAAGCGGCAACGGAAGAGCTTCACGAGATGGCGCTAAAAGCGGTGGAACGGGTGGTGCATGATGATGCGCTGCTTGAAAAGTTCGCCATTCCCCGAAAAGTGTGGCCGCTGATTCGAACCTCGTGGGAGAAGGAAGAGCCGTCACTCTATGGGCGTTTTGATTTTGCCTATGACGGTAAAACGCCACCGAAAATGCTTGAATATAATGCCGATACGCCCACATCGCTCTTTGAATCAGCCTTTTTCCAATGGCTCTGGTTTGAAGATCAAGGGGAGGCGGGCAATCTTCCGGAAGGAAGCGATCAATTTAATAGCATCCAAGAGGCGCTGATTGATCGATTTGTCGAGTTTAAACGCTTTTATAATCTGCATCATCTGCATTTTGCTTGCTGTGATGATTCGGTGGAAGATCGCGGAACGACGCAGTATCTGCAAGATTGCGCAACCGATGCGGAAATTGAAAATAGCTTTCTCTTTATGGAAGAGATCGGCATTGGCGAAAACCTCGAATTTACCGATCCTTATGATGGCGTTATTGAGGCGATCTTTAAGCTCTATCCGTGGGAATTTATGTTCCGCGAGGATTTTGCAGAATATCTCGGCAATGCATCAACGCTCTGGCTTGAGCCCGCGTGGAAAGGGATTCTTTCAAATAAAGCGCTATTGCCCTTAATGTGGGAGATGTTTCCGCATCACCCAAATTTATTGGAAGCCTATTTTGACGATGATCCGCGCGCAAAAGCGATGAGCCATTATGTACGTAAACCGCTCTTTTCTCGCGAAGGGGCGAATATCGAGATTATCGATCGAGGTGAGGTGATCTATGAATCGGAAGGGCCGTACGGTGAAGAGGGCGCAGTATTGCAAGCTTATTATCCGCTGCCTAAATTTGAGGATAATTACACCTTAATCGGCAGTTGGATTGTCGGGGAAACCGCGTGCGGTATCGGCATTCGTGAAGATAAGAGTCTTGTGACTCAAGATTTATCGCGTTTCTATCCCCATATGATTTTACCGGTATCGGAAGAGGATTCAGCAGGCATTTTTACCGCGTAATTGTCGATCCGAGAGCTAAGTAGCATGGTCCAATAGCCCTTAATTTCAGCAGAGATTAGGGGCTTTTTTTGAGCTTCAATATTTAGGCGACCGAATTTAACATCATCATAATTGCAGTTCCGGCAATGCTGACGCCGGTGAGAATATAGAGATGAATTAAATTGGGAATGGTGCGACCTTTCTTTTTTACCAAATAGTGGCTCACCAGCGTTATTACAAGCAAAATAAGGCAGGTTAGCGGATAAATAATCGATACGGTCGAGAAAACTTGTATGGCAAGATTGTCCAAAGCAGACTCACAGTTTGATCAATGATATTAAATAGATGAGAGATTCCTAAGCGGTTATTTCGTAGAAGATACAGAAATTTAACAGCTCTTTATAAATAATAACATAGATAAAAGAATTTTGGGGTTTCTTTGCGTTATTTAACCCTGTTTACTCTCTTATGAAAGGCTTGGTACGACGGGCGTGTGGAGCAATTTTGCTTTAGGCAGTTGAATCTCATTGGAAAGAAGGAGTTCTTTAAATTTCCGCGCTTGAGGGGAGAGAAATTTCCCGCGCCGTTGGATCAGTCCATAATCGCGATGAGGGAAATAGCGACTCATCGGCACAGCAAGGAGATCATTATAATTAATTTCGCCCGCGCTCATAATAATGGCAACGCCAAGGCCTTCACGAACATAGCGCTTTACCGCCTCGCTACTCGATACAGTGAGCTGGCTGGGGCACTCAATATTATTATTTTTAAAAACCTGATTGATCGACCACCATGAATAGGAATACTCCGGCGGCATGATGAGTGTATAGGCAGCAATATCGCGGAGCGTAATGGTTTCAAGCTCGGCAAGCGGGTGATTGTGCGGCATGATCAGCAGAGAGGGGAATTTAAAAATCGGTGAATAGAGGAGCTCATCATTTTCCTCAAAAAGCGATCCAATCGCAAAATCGGCCTTATTGGAGAGAATAATCTCCGGAATGGTCTGGGTTAAGGTGGAATGAATAATGAGATTAATGTTCGGATAGCGCGTGGAAAAGAGCTTGAGATAGGGCGGCAGAATATTTAATAGCGCCGTTTCTCCGCCAACAAGAGTGAGATCGCCATGTTGAAGTTCCCCGCGACTGCTTAAAAATTGATCCGGTAAGGCTTCAATGGTGGAAAGCGCCGGCATCGCCATCTCATAAAGGGCGCGCCCATCGGGGGTAATGCAGATTTTGGGCCCTTTGCGCTCAAATAAAATCACATCGAGATATTTCTCTAAGGATTGAATTTGAAGGGAGACCGCGGGCTGACTTGTTTTTAATTCAAGAGCGGCATTGGAGAAGCTTCCTTCGACCACAACGGTGCAAAATGTGCGTAACGTATTGAAAAATTGGCGTTGGAAAAAGAGTGATTTATCCATGTAAAGCCTCATGCTTACTGCATTATAAATTTTTAGTATGCTTTGAATACCGTAATCGAATCATTAAGTGTTTGATATTCCTTGGTGATCTGGGCAGGATGAAGTCAAGCCTTAGACAAATAAGAATAATAACGACAAACCACAGTAAACAAAAACAACAAAAAAGCTGAAAACCGATCTACTATTTACTTTTATTATCCGAGTCAGAACGAGTTATTAATGTAAATAGAGAGACGCTGATAAAACTATAGATAGCACAACGCTTCTTGATAGGCAACTAGGCGAGTAGGCAAGCGATTGAAACAGAGTGTCAGGGCGCTGTTTTTGTGGTGAAGAGAGGAAGAATCATGGCGATACGATTTACTGAAACCATTGAGCCGAGATACGAAAAAGTATTATCCCCATTAACCCACGCATTAATCGAGGCGCTCGAGAAGCGTTTTGGTGAAACTCGCCGTCAATTGATGGCTGACCGAGAGGCGCGTCAAGCACTGCTCGATCAAGGGGGAACGCTCGATTTTCTCCCAGAAACGAAAGACATTCGCGAGAGCGATTGGCAAGTTGCACCGCTCTATGCTGATATCTTAGATCGCCGCGTTGAGATTACCGGCCCGTGCGATCGTAAAATGATGATTAATGCGCTCAATAGTGGGGCAAAGGTCTTCATGGCAGACCTTGAGGATGCGTATAGTCCCTCGTGGGATAATGTGATTCAAGGGCAAGTTAATCTGCATGATGCTTACACAAACTCACTCACTTTTAATAATCCTGATGGCCGTATTTATGAGGTCGGCGACGATCCTGCGGTGCTGATGGTGCGAGTTCGCGGGCTCCACTTAGAGGAAAAACACGTTCTCTACCAAAATAATCCGATAAGTGGAAGCCTCTTTGATTTTGCGGTCTTTATGGCCAATAACTACGAAAGTGCCACCAAGCATAAAAAAGGATTATATCTCTATATTCCGAAGCTTGAGCACTATTTAGAAGCGCGTTTTTGGAACGATGTCTTTAAATTTACCGAGGATTATCTCGGCATGAAACCGGGCACATTGCGCTGTACGGTCTTAATTGAGACGATTCCGGCGGCCTTCCAGATGGAAGAGATTTTATATGAGCTGCGCAACTATATCGTCGGGCTGAATGCGGGGCGCTGGGATTATATCTTTAGCTTTATTAAACGCTTCCGCAATCATCCCGATAAGGTATTGCCAGAACGCTCGCAAGTGACGATGACCACCCATTTCTTACGCAGTTATTCGCAACTGTTAATTAAGACCTGTCACAAACGTGGGGCCCATGCGATGGGGGGAATGGCGGCGCAAATTCCGGTTAAAAATGACCCGGCAGCCAATGCCGCGGCAAGTGAAAAAGTTCGCCTTGATAAGCTCCGTGAGGTGCAAGATGGGCATGATGGCACGTGGGTTGCGCATCCGGCGCTCGTATCAATTGCGGAAGAGGTGTTTGATGAATATATGCCAGAGCCCAATCAGATTGGCAAACAGCTCACCGATTTAAGCGTCACCCAGGCGGATCTATTGACGATTCCCGAGGGGACGATTACGCCCGAAGGGGTTGAGGGTAACGTCAGTGTCGCGATTCGCTATATCGTGGCATGGCTCGATGGAAATGGCGCCGTTCCGATCTTTAATCTGATGGAAGATGCGGCAACAGCCGAAATTTCAAGAGCGCAACTGTGGCAATGGATTCGCGTTCCGGGGTTAACCAGTAGCGATGGCGAGCCGATCACGCTTGAGCGAGTGAAAGGCCTTGTAGAAAGTACCGTCAATGAGCTCCTTCCTGAGGCAAATAATGAGACCAGCCTACGCAGAGCCGCCGAGATTTTCGTAGAGCTTGTTGAATCCGATCGATTTGAAGAGTTTTTAACCATTCCGGCCTATCAGTACATTTAATCACGATGTATCCGTAAATAGTTTGTATAAAAAATCCGTATAAAAAGTTCGTATAAGAAATCTATATAAGTAACACCTTAAACCAAGCCAGATAACACAATAATAAGAGGAGATGGCAATTATGACTACGACACGTAAAGAGCAGATTCAAGCATTAGAACAAGAGTGGCGCGATAATCCCCGTTGGGCCAATATTACCCGTCCTTATAGCGCAGAAGATGTGGTGCGTCTACGAGGCAGTGTAAAGATCGAATATACCTTGGCAACCCGCGGAGCCGAGCGTTTATGGGCGTTAGTCAATGGCGCATCTAAAAAAGGCTATGTTAACTCACTTGGGGCATTAACCGGTGGGCAAGCGCTCCAACAAGCGAAAGCGGGCATCGAGGCGATCTATCTCTCCGGCTGGCAAGTGGCGGCAGATGCCAATAGCTCCGAAACCATGTATCCCGACCAATCACTCTATTCCTATGATTCGGTTCCCCAAGTGGTCAATCGCATCAATAATACTTTTAAGCGTGCCGATGAGATTCAGTGGCAGGGCATTTGCGCAGGTAAAGTGAAAGAAGAGGAAGCGATCGACTTTTTCCTCCCCATTATTGCCGATGCGGAAGCAGGTTTTGGCGGGGTATTAAATGCTCATGAATTGATGAAAAATATGATTGCAAGTGGCGCTGCGGGCGTTCACTTTGAAGATCAGCTCGCAGCGGTTAAAAAATGTGGGCACATGGGCGGAAAGGTATTAGTTCCGACCCAAGAAGCGATTCAAAAATTGGTATCAGCACGATTAGCGGCGGATGTGATGGGCGTTCCCACTATTTTACTGGCGCGAACGGATGCCAATGCGGCAGATTTAATCACCTCGGATGCTGACCCATACGATCATGCCTTTATTGAAGGTGAGCGCACGGCAGAAGGGTTTTATCGCACTCGCGCCGGGATTGATCAAGCGATTGCTCGCGGCCTTGCTTATGCGCCTTATGCGGATCTTTTATGGTGTGAAACAGCGACGCCTGATCTTGATGAAGCGCGTAAATTTGCGGAAGCGATCCACGCGAAATTCCCCGGAAAACTCCTTGCTTATAATTGTTCACCCTCCTTTAACTGGAAGCGTAATTTAGATGATAAAACCATCGCGACCTTCCAACAAGAGCTTGCCAATATGGGCTATGTCTACCAGTTTGTAACCTTGGCGGGAATCCACAATATGTGGTACAACATGTTTGATCTTGCGTACAATTATGCGCGTGGGGAAGGCATGAAGCACTATGTTGAAAAAGTTCAGGAACCTGAGTTTGCCGCAAGCGAAAAAGGCTATACCTTCGTTGCGCATCAGCAGGAGGTGGGCGCGGGATACTTTGACGATGTGACCACGGTGATCCAAGGGGGCGAATCCTCTGTAACCGCTCTCACAGGATCAACAGAAGAAGAACAATTCTAGTATTGATTGTTAGCTAGAATCACTAAAAAGCTCCGTTTGCACCGTAATCCGCAAGCAGAGCCCTTTAAAAGATAGGGTTTTCTTCCTCCGAGCCTTATCTTTTTCCTCTTTTAAAAATAATGATAATAATGTAGGAAGAGATGATATGGAAGAGACGGCAGAAGCGTTGGCGACGCTCATTTTAGAAGGGTTTAATCGCCACTTTGCAATTTTTACCGATTATAACAGGCGGGCAGCACATTACTTTGAAACCGCAGATTTTCTAACGGCTTATGACGCCGCAAAAGAGCAGGTTGATCTCTATGATCAGCGGGTCTCTGAGGCGACTTCTCGCTTGCAAGAAGAGTGCGATATGGAGACGCTCAACGAGCCTTTATGGCAGGCGGTGAAGATCTGTTATATGCATAAACTCTACGAGCATCCTCAGCCAGAGCTTGCCGAGAGTTTTTATAATTCAGTCTTTTGTAAGCTCTTTAATCGGCGTTATTATAATAACAGCTACATCTTTTTTAACCCGGCGATTGATACGGCGTTAATCCAATCAGATATTCCCGATTATCGCAGTTATTATCCCGATGACCATCACCTTGAAGATGAGATCGAACGGCTTCTTCTCGAGCTTCCCATCAATCTCCCCTTTGAGGATCTTGCGCGTGATCGCGATAATATTATCGGCGCCATTGAGCGTTATCGGCAGAATTTTTCCGGGCTTTCCAACTATATTCAGATCCATATTTTAACGCCGATTCTCTACCGTAATAAATCCGCGTACGCCGTTGGGCGCATCATGCACAACAATCATAGTTACCCCTTTGTGATTGCGCTCTTTAATCGCGAGGGAAAACTCTATGTGGATGCATTTTTAAATGAAGAGGCGGATATTGTTAATATTTTCAGTTTTTCACGGGCCTATTTTAAAGCGGAATTTAACGTGCCCTCGGCGATTGTCCGCTTTTTAAAGACGATTATTCCAAGCAAACACATTGCCGATTGGTACACGATTTTGGGCTTTCATAAGCAGGGGAAAAATGAATTTTATCGCTATTTTCTCTATCATCTGCGCCACTCGACGGACCAATTTGAGGTCGCGCCGGGCATTGCGGGGCTTGTGATGTTTGTCTTTACCCTCGATTCCTATCCCTATGTCTATAAATTGATCAAAGATCCGGAATATATCTATAAAGATGTCACGCCGAAACAGGTACAAGAGAAATATCATAAGGTAAAACGGACAGACCGCGTCGGGCGAATGGCGGACGTGTGGGAATTTTCCCATGTCGCGTTTCCGCTTGCGCGTTTTTCAGAGGATTGTTTAGCGGCGCTTAAAAAATATTGCCAGAGTAATATCTCGATCGAAGGGGAGCTGCTCATCATTAAACATCTTTTTATCGAACGCCGTATGATTCCGTTAAATAGCTACCTCGATCAGATTAAAACCGGGGATCCCGAGGAGAAACGCCGGATTGTAAAAGATTATGGGCGCTCCATTAAAGATATCGCCACCGCAGGGCTTTTTCCGGGGGATCTTTTAACGAAAAACTTTGGCGTTACCCGGCATGGGCGCGTCGTTTTCTACGATTATGATGAGATTGTCTCGCTCAGTAAATGCCGTTTTCGCATCATTCCCAAGGCGCAAAATAATGAGGATCAATACTCCTCTCAGCCGTGGTATACCGTCTATGATGATGATATTTTCCCCGAGGAATTTGCCACCTATTTGATTAGCGATCCGGAATTAAAGGCGATCTTTTTGGAAGAGCATGCGGATCTGTGTGAGTGCGATTATTGGAATGGCGTGCAAGAAAAGGTCAACTCCAACGTGCTCCCCGACATTCTACCCTACGCCTGTAAACATCGCTTTAGTTCTCACGCAAATTAATGGGAATTAACAATGCTAGATGATGCCTCTCGCTTACATACATTACGGAGCAGGGGCATTTTTCACCTCGCACGCATTGGCATGAACCGCTTCAAATGGCGCTGTGCAGTGGGGGATCGGGAGGCTTTTTCGGGCGATAAACTGCATCACCGATTCCGCGCTATTAAATTCAATACGGCCTGCTTTGAGATTCTCGGCATCATGATCTTTAAGGGTAATGTTGGGAATAAAGGTCTTTGAAACCCATTGATAAATCGTGCCTTTATAGAGCGCCATCGGCTGATAATCGGCTGTGCGTAAAAAATTAGCCGCGTCGCGTCGTGTGGTGATACTCGGGTCGAGCGCTTTGGCATACACCTCTAAAATCCAGCCATTACTATTTTGGGTGATGGCATTAAAAGGGGAGGCAACCGCGCTATAATCTGCCTCAAATAAGGGGGCAATCGCGTCAGGATTATCTAAAAGCGTGCTCAATTTTGCTTGAATATCCCGCTCTGGAATCACAATGGATACGCTGTGGGGCGCGTTGGTAACTTTAAAAAAATGGACTAAATTTTCCCGATGAAGTCCGCCAACATCCGTTGGGCACGCGTTTAATAGATGATAGACAAACCAGCCGTGCGCCTCTTTTTTTACAAACGCAAGATGGGAATAGATCATGCCGTGCTTCTCAAGATCTTGCCCTTTACGGCCGATAATCGCGAGCGTTTCACCGGTTTGATCGAGCCAGGCCTCCAGCTGATTGCCCACCTTTTCATAATAAAGAAGCGCTTCATCCGTGACTTTTTTCCCACAGCTCGGGATTAACAGCGTCTTATAGAACGAGTAGAGGAGGCCAGTGCTACTTAGGATTAATACCGTCGCCACTATCGCAATCGTTCGTTTTAATCGTTTTCTCATCCCCAATCCTTATTTGACGCTATTTAAATGAATATTTAATGCTTTAAAATCAATAAAACACTTTATCATCCCCAATTCCACAGAATTTTTCATTGACAAAAAGCGTGAAACGCTTAAAATTATCCTACCCTTTCTTAAATGCCGATGTGGTGGAATGGTAGACACGGGGGATTCAAAATCCCCTGCCTTAACAGCGTGAGAGTTCGAGTCTCTCCATCGGTACCAGTTGATTTTACGAGCTTTTCAGCGATCGATTAAATAAGAATAATTATCAATAAATCGATTTGTCGTAATATTTGTCGTAATCAAATGTAAATTTTTAAAATAAATTTGATTATGACGCATCACTAGAGGCAGCTTTTCAAGCGTTAGAGCGTTTTAGATCGGGCACATCTCCGCCAATATTTCTATAAGCCTATACCTCCTAATAGGGCGTTACTTTTGCGTTATTATTCCGTTACTGATACCCAATATCCTATTTTTTTAATTTAGGGATTTTCCTAGATGTCGGAAATTAGATATAAGTCATTATATATTTTAACCAATACATTTTATTGTAAGGTATTATTACTTTGTGTTAGGGATTATTAAACAACAAGTGCGCTGATTTTAAAAGAATAGAAGGCAATGCCCCAGTGGGGCAGAGATTGCACCCTGTAAAACCAAAGGAACATTATGAATCAATATTATGAGTATGCCCCTACTATTTTTCGTTGGTTCTTTGGGCGTGGCCGTACAAGCACCGATATTAGTAAGTTTAAATTGATAAAAATGTATTAAATATAAAGGGTAGTTTTTATGGCTATACATAAAAGAGTCATTATGTTTATTTTTATGATGACCTTATTAAGTGGTTGTACTCATCAGCGAATAGAATATCTAAATATTGAAGAAAATTTAGAGTTTCCAGTTATGAAAGATCATGAAGTAGTTAAGATTTTTGAGTGTGTTAGTGATGCTACTCCTACTCTGTATAAATTTGATGAAACTGTCGATTCTATAAAAATCAAAGTTTTTTTTAAACTACAAAATAAGAAAATTGTGCATGATGTTGAACGAGGAATATTAGTCATAGGAGGAGGGCAAGAAGAGAGAGAGCAATATGGGTACTTAATTGGAAATGAGATTGACTTAACATTTGCTGTAACAAAAATATTTGTAGTTAAAAAACCGGATCACTATTTGGTTACAAAGAAATATACATTACGAACACATCGACATCAGATTAAAGCGTCAGATATTGAACGCCATACAGAATTTAATAACAAGATTAGTGCGTGTTTTCAGTGACAAGGTGGTTATAGAAAAGCGGGAGCCATTTTTTATTAAAACAATGCGATTAGAATCATCTCGAGGTAATGAGTCATGTATCAATATAAACAAGGTTATAGATGTGTATTTTTTGTTGTAGTAACGATTTGTTTAAGTAGTTGCATGTTTATTGGATTGCCAATTGCATATCCAGAAGTCGAAGAAAGAACCATATATGAAAATGTAAAAGGATATAAAACAGTTGATATCTTTAATTGTGTTATAGAAGCCATTCCAATTTTATATCCGACGCAAGATAAAGAAGGCTTAAAGTTAATAGATCAATTTATTACGAATCAAAATAAGGTGGTTGTTTATGATATTGATCAAGGGGTATTAGAGATAGGTGAAGAGCTTGATGATGCGGCACGGATAGATATCGGAATCGCTAAACGAAGCAAAGATGAATTGAGGTCGCAATATTTCAGTATTACCAAACTATCTGTTTTGAAACAGTTTGATAAGTTCGTGGTAACAAAAAACTATACAGCTTCTACTATAGGTGACCAATTTTTTGGCCTTAATGGAAGAATTAGGCATGAAGAGTTTAATGAGCAGATTGATAGATGTTTTAAATAGGTAAGGAGTATTTAAATGGGTAGCCCACAATATTATATTGAAGCGCGTTCAACGTATTTTATATCCTTTTTGGGAATAAATTACACTGGGTAATGCGGGATTCAAAAGGAACTGCAATAAGAGAGTTACATGGGTTGGCAACAGATAAGGATAATGTGCCAGTGCCGATAGGAACATCAAAAGAACATGTATTAAACATTCATGATTTAACTGAGTACATGATTGATAATGGGAAAAAACAGTAAGGAAAAGTTGTTAAATTAGAACCCTACGATGCTGTGTCTGGCGATAATATCGAAAGTGAATGCTCTTTTTACCTCCTCAATATTGCAGAAACCAATGAGTATAGCAATTTAGAAAAAAGTGAAAATGTGTATTTTTTTAGACCAACCAAGAAAATGGAAGGCATACCAAAAGAACAAATTGATATTGTAGAAGATGGATGAGGGTATGCGTGAATTATAATATTCATAATATTTTATGATAAATGAAAGGGGGGGATAAGAATGGATAGCATCGAACTAGCATTAATAACAATGTTCTTTATTAGTATTTATTTGATTAAATATGAATTTCCTGTAAGTAAAAGAGTATATATATATGTTCAATATAGTTTTAATAAAATGTTCAATATATTAACTGAAAATTTTTATATGAAATTTATTTTTACTTTTATTGGCGTTATCTATTACTTACATGGCAATTTTTTTATTAACTACTTATTAAATATATTTTTCTTGATTTTTTTAATAAACCTATATTCATTTAGTCAATATATTAAATTTCTTAGGAGAATTAGACATAAAGATGTGAGTTCAATCAAATTAAATAGAATGATGCTAGTTTTGATAGAGATAAATATGAAGTTCTATTTTGCTATATTTTTTTATTTTGTAATAGCAGGTATTCCTATTGCAATTTTATATTTTTATAGCATTTATAGTCAAAATAAAAAAATTAATGAGTATTTATTGTATCTACCAACGCGAGTATTGTGGCTTTTAATGGTATTTTTTTATTTAATTTACAGTCAGGGAGCGGATACAACATGTGCTCTAAATTGGAAATATCGAAATATAACAAATAAGTTAAATGGCACATGGATTGAATCAATAGTGTCAGGAATGTTAGGGATTCAATTAGCAAATGATACTGGCACTATTGTGATAGGAAACGCTAAAAGAAGTATAAACATTAATGATTTGATTAGAGTATTTTATTTTTTTGCATTTGCACCATATTTATTAATAATTTTGAAGATATTATGAGTTTTTTATCAGATTCTTATAAGAAGTCAAGAGAGGAATTTCAACAAGTTTTAGCTAAGCCACAAGGGGCTCAATTTATTTAACTAGCTCTTTGATTATTCCACGCCCCAGTGGGGCATAAATAGCACCTTGTAAAAACCAAAGGAACATTATGAATCAATATTATGAGTATGCCCCTCCTATTTTTCGCTGGATCTTTGGGCGTACAAGCATCACGCCGAATCAGATGTTTCCTTGGATCTGGTGGGGATTTGCGATCTTAACGCTTATTGTCTTTATCGTGGGGAATGAGTATCGAAAGAAGCATGACAAACTTCGTGGGCGAGTTTTGCTGATTATGGCGGGCATTATGGCCATTAATATCCCAACCCTAGATCGTTATTATCGCAACTATGAATTTAAACGAGCTTTACAAATCCCTAGTACGACAATTAAGCGACAAGTGATTGCGAATAATTTTGCAGAAATAAATACGTATCGTTTAGAACCGGAGGATTTTGCAATGTTATCGGAGCTTGCCATTGAGGGTGAAGATTTCTGGGAGGAGATTGATGAAGAGCGATGTATATTTGCATTAGGGGGTAACTCCCCGGAGTCGGAATATCGGGACGCGGATTACAGAGAGCAGATTAATGAAGTTTCTAAGAGCGGTGTAGGGATCAGTAATAGTACAGAAACGATGCCCGATGGGACGCCTAAAGAGGTGCGCTGGATCAGCCAAATTTTAGGCTATCACGATGGTAAATGCATGCAAGGAATTTTAGTGAAACCCTATTCTCGATATGTGCGAATTTACAATAGTGGGAAACAAGTAGGGCTCTATCTTTTTAGAAGTGAAGTCTACATTTATGATCGTCAAACGGGCGAGATTTTGAGTCGTAGTTATGGATTTACGACGGTGGCCACGGCATTAAAACGAAGAACCATTGGACTAATCGGGAATACTGCGGAAAGCGATTCAAATTCTGAAGTAGTGATGAGTGATGGCAGTCCCGTCATTGATTATCGGGGGATGGCTGGCGAATCTAGAGGGTTTATGGATGAACTCGTTTATTACACACTGATTCCTGAACGCTATAGAAGTGATTATAAATTGAATAATCGAGCACCCATTAACGAGTAGGAATGCTGTTTATTTAGAATTGGCAAATAGTGGAGAACATATCAGTGATCCTCTATTGGATCAATATAATCTTAAAGTTTGTAATTGTAGCAATATTGAAATTCGAAAAGAGTTTGAAGCAGAAGGTTATTGTAAAGATGGTAAAAGATTTTATAAATAATTAAGGAGACGAAAGTTGAAGAAAATAGTTGTTTTATCAATGCTATTAGTTAGTTTTAATGTAGCTCTAAGTAAAAGTGAATCATGTAAACAATGGTTTATTGAAAATGAAATTCGAGAAGTAAGCGATTTCTTTGATGATGAGAAGTACCTTAAAAACCTGCAGTGTTTTGACGAGTTGCCTAATTCTATACAAGAAGATATTCGCACAGAATATTTTCGTAGAAAATACCCAAATGCAGTTTATATAGACCCGAAGATTGATATGGATAAGGAGTATGACTACAAAAAAATTCATAGTGATCTTACTTTATTGGCTAGTTTATGCCCTAAACAGGATAAAGCCTCTAAGATATCAGGTGTATATGTCTCTCACCTTCCTAGAGGATTTCTATTAGAAATTGTTCTTTTTTATAAAAAAGAAAAAGAACGATCTTTAAACTCAGAAGTAAGTATGAACATTCGTAAATGCATTCAAGTTTTTAAAGGGGGGATAGATCATTCCGCTAATGACGAATTATATTATTCAGATTTTGAGTTTTCGGCTAAAAACGATCTATATGTATCACTTATAGAAGAAATATACGAAAAAATTTATTTAATTTTATATGATTCGAATATGTTAACAATCGAGAAGGGATTTCCATACCCTAAGACAATACTAAGAGAACACATAAAAACAATTGACGAAAATTTTTATCAAGCGTTAGAAAATATGGATTCTTCGCATATTCAAGCAGTTGAATTATATTTTGGCAACCGTGAAAAATGGTTAAAGAGCTTAAATTCCTATATAAGCAAACTTATTGTAGACAAGGCAAATTAATACAAGAGGAATGTAATGTCTACAACAAAGACAGGCCGTTATTATAGAAGCTTGTTGCCTTTTCTAAGATTAACCCTGTATCGATTTTTTTAAGCTCTGTATTCTCGACCTCGATATTCCGTAAGCCTTCCATCAAGATAATGATGAGAGAAATCTCTAGTTTCAGCTTGTGTCTTTTGGGGGGTTAATAAGAGTCGTATTTCGTAGTTGAATCTATATTCAGATAGGTAACTGTTTTAATAAGTTTTTTCCAGTAAGTAATTAACTTAAAACCTAGTGTTACATCAAAGGAGAACGTAATGGCTTTTGTGAATGAGAAAATATCTAAAGAAGATCGGGAAAAATATAATATTGATCAGATTAATATGCGCTGGAATGGAGCTGGGAGTCCTCAAAGAGATTGGGCAATCGATAGAGAGCGAGAGATTTGGCTACGAGAGTTTAATCGTATAATTGATCGTGATGATAATGGTGCCTGGGATGGCAGAACGGTATGGGATTTCTATTGGAAAGGCATATTAATGTCGATTAAGACGCAACGCTCGAACTTTATTCATCTAAATAAAGAAAGAAGTGAAGTTGCTATGACCTATCAATTATTAGAGCTCTATATTCCAGTAGAAAATAAAAATATAGATATAGAGACGGTTTTGATAGATATGGCAGAATCTTTTGCAACTTATGGCTCATCAGGAATTTATGGTCAGTATATAAACTCATCAGGAGAATACCATCCATATAAAAAGAAGGATGTTACGTTTGATGCTTCTAATTATGAATTGGTTGATACCAATAGATTTACCTGTTGATGGAGAATGGATATGAGTAAGTATTTAACTACAGGTAGTGTAACAGCGCTCTAGAGCGGTCGTATTGATGATTGTCGCTCCAATGATATGGATTATGCCGAATTTTAAGCTTTAGAAAATAGTAATCCGGATCGCTATAAAATTTAAATGGGATCAAAAAGAGGAGGGTTACACTTCATGTGGCCATCCAAGAATCATAATCTGAAAGGAGTTTCTGATGAATAAGAAAAAATTTGTAATAGCCATGATTACTGTTCTGTTATTAGGTCTAATAACGCCTTTGGGTTATTGGTTTTATAAAAAACAAGATGATGCAGGGTTTTGTTGGGCACGAATGAAGCGTTTAAATGATGATGAACTGTACCAAGCAACCATGCTGTATATGATTGATTATTTTCAAGAAGAACAAAAGAAGCAGAGAAGACAATTTGGTTCTTGCGAGCGTGCTGAAAATTGTAAAATATGGATGATTAAAGAGCCTTTAAGTATTCCGCAAATTAAACAAAAAATGGAACTGTCTTGGAATAAGCGTATGGCGGAAATTATAGAAATATTTGAGATGCAGGCAGTTGATAGAGATTTTGTTTTAAAGCATCTACAACAAAATAATAATGGGTTTACTCTGTACAATAATATTGGTGGTTGGGCTACATTTGCTTCTTACGACTGTTGTGAGGTGGTGCCTGTGGCTAAGGTGGCACAGTTAAAAATACAATATCAAAATGATGAGCAAGCACTTGTCCATAAAACTAATTTAACGTTTGTAAAACCAGAAGAACAACCAGCAGAGCGTCGTTATCTACGTTATAAAAAATTTGAATCTGGAATTCATGATAGTGGTGTTTTCGATAGAGATGGTTTGACAGGAAAATTTGATTTTGAAGATCTTAAAAATATTTCAGGGGAACGGGACACTTATTTTCCCTTAACTAGCTGTGGCAAGATTTTATCCAATTAATATTAAAGTCGTCAAAAATGAGCATGTTAACAACGGAAGAAATTATTAATTTTTATTGATGAGGGTAATGAGCTCACCGACTCTCAGGCTATAGAAAATCATCTATAGCCTTTTTTATATGTTTTATATATCTTTCCTACCATAACGACCTGATTATAAGTAATTTCCTCCAAGACGCCTAATTGTAGTAATGAAGTTGCTGCAAAAAAAGTTTGACGAGGTGATCAGGATCCGTTAGCATTAGCAACATGATAAATGCAGTAAGCTGAATGATGCAAAAAAGTGAGGGCTAATGAGTGTAGCTATAAAATCGTTACGTGAGGTCGCCACGATTAAGAGTGGGCAAACCTTTCGGGCGGCGATTAAAGAGATTGCGGGGGGAAATGCGCATGTGATTCAGATGCGAGATGTGTCGCTTGAGCGCGGCATCGATTTTCCCGCATTGATTACAACGGCGATCGATAAACCCGATTGGTTAGCGCCTAACGACATTCTTTTCACACCGAAAGGCAATAATAACATTGCCATACAGATGGGGGAAGAGGCCAATCAGATTGATGTGGTCGCCACCAATCATTTTATGGTGATTAGGGTCAATGATGAGGCGCTTTTACCGGAGTTTTTAACGTGGTGGATCAATCAACAGCCAGCGCAAACCTATTTTGATCGTCAATCGGAAGGGAGCACCATTCGTAATATTCGGCGGGGAATTTTGGAGTTAGTACCAGTTCCATTGCCATCATTAGAGCGACAGAAAACCATTGTGCAATTTGCAGAAACGATGGGGAAAAAACATAAGCTCTTTGCTGAGTTGATCGAAAATGATCGGACGGTTGAGCGCTTTATTGCCACATCTTTATATAAACAGTAGGGGATTCGTATGACAGATAAAATTAATCAAAATGACATAAACAGCACGCTTTGGGGCGCTTGTAATATTTTCCGTGGCACCGTGAGCGCCGATACCTATAAAGATTACATCTTAACGATGCTCTTTTTAAAGTATATCTCCGATGTATGGCAAGACCACTATGATAATTACCAAAATGAGTATGGTGATGAGCCTGAATTGATCGAAGCGATGATGGCGACCGAGCGTTTTATGTTGCCGACGGTTGAGATCAAAAATAATAATGGCAAGATTACTGATACGTTCCGCGCGAATTTTAATAGTCTTTATGAGCGTCGCCACGAGCCGGGAAATGGTGCGCGCATTGATCGTGTGCTCCATGAGATTGAAGAGGCAAATGGCACCAAGCTCAAAGATTCGGGCAAAAGTGTGTTCCAAGATATCTCCTTTAATAGCGACCGTTTAGGGGAAGAGAAGCAAAAAAATGATCTCTTACGTTTTCTGTTAGAAGAATTTGCTGAAAAAGCGCTCGATTTCCGCCCAAGCCGCGTCGGTAAGGCCGATGTGATTGGTAATGCCTATGAATATCTGATTAAACGGTTTGCCGCCGGCGGTGGGCAAAAAGCCGGTGAATTCTATACGCCGCCGGAAGTCTCAGAATTGATGGCGACGCTCCTTGATCCAAAACCCAATGAAACCATCTGCGATCCTGCGTGCGGTTCAGGCTCGCTCTTGATGAAGTGTGGGCGTAAAGTGGTGAGTAATCACGGCTCGAAAGCCTACGAACTTTATGGGCAAGAGGCGATCGGTTCGACGTGGTCGCTCGCGAAAATGAATATGTTCCTTCATGGGGAAGATAATCATCGCGTTGAGTGGGGTGATACGATCCGCAACCCGAAATTGCTCGATGGTAATGGCGCGCTGTTACAGTTTGACATTGTGACCGCAAACCCGCCGTTTTCGTTAAAACAGTGGGGCGAAGAGGTGGCGGAAAATGACCCATTTAATCGCTTTGCGCGAGGTGTTCCGCCGAAATCCTATGGAGATTATGCTTTTATTTTGCATATGATCGAGACGCTCAAGCCCGAAACAGGACGCATGGCCGTTGTTGCGCCGCACGGCGTGCTCTTTCGTGCCGGAACGGAGGGCAAAATTCGTAAAGCGTTATTAGGTGAGAATATTTTAGATGCCGTGATTGGATTGCCTGAAAAACTCTTCTACGGCACGGGGATTCCCGCGGCGATTTTACTCTTTAGAATGAATAAAAAAGATGATTCGGTGCTCTTTATTGATGCGAGCCGCGAATTTAAAGCGGGCAAAAATCAAAATGCGCTCTCCGATGAAAATATCGCGAAGATTGTCGAAACTTATCAAAAGCGGGAGTTTGTCGATAAATACGCCTATCTCGCCACGCTCGATGAGATTAAAGAGAACGACTATAACCTCAATATTCCGCGCTATGTCGATACCTTTGAGGAAGAAGCGCCGATCGATCTCGTTGCCGTTCGCCGTGAGCGTTTAGCGCTTAAAACAGAGCTTGAAGAGCTAGAAGTAAAAATGGCGGAGTATCTGGAAGAGCTCGGGTTTAACTCGGACAAGGGGGTAAAATAATGCAGGTGCCAGAAGGGTGGGAGATAAAGTACTTAAGAGAAATAGTGAAGTTTTCACAAGGTATTCAGGTAGATACTACTCAGCAATCTACAGTTCATCATGAAGGATATATTCGTTTTTTACGAATAGCTGATTTTGTTAGCAAAACTGAACCGCCAAGATTTATAAAGAAGCCAAATGAAAACTTTATAGTGTCAGATAGTGACTTAAGCATGATTAGATATGGTAGTGCTAGTGCGGGAGATGTTGTCCGAGGATTGTCAGGTGCAATAGCAAACAATTTATTCCGATTAATTCCCAATGAGCAAAAGATTTATAAAAGCTATCTTTATCTGTATTTGGGTCAAAAAAAAATCAAACACTATTTAATTTGCGGATCATCGTCGTCTACTATGCCTGCTATTACATTTGATTTGGTAGGTAGGACTGAAATAATACTTCCTCCCCTCGCCGAGCAAGAAAAAATCGCTGAAATCCTCTCTACGTGGGATCACGCTATCGAGCAGACCGAACGCCTAAAAGCCAACGCCGAAACCCATAAACAGGCGTTGATGCAACAGTTATTAACGGGCAAAAAACGCTTTCCGGAATTTGAGGGGGAGTGGGAGAAAAAAAGTTTAAAATTATTGGTGAAAATTTCTAAGGGGCAACAAAAGAATCGTATTAACTTAACTGCTAATGGTAAGTATCCAGTAATTAATGGTGGAATTGAACCTTCGGGATATACAGATGAGTATAACCGAATGGAAAACATAATTACGATTAGTGAAGGTGGTAATTCTTGTGGATACGTCAATTTCATTAAAACGAAGTTTTGGTGCGGAGGACATTGTTATTCAATGTTAGAACCAAGCATAGATAATCATTTCTTATTTCACGCTTTGAAATTTCGTGAGAAAGCATTAATGCAACTTAGAGTAGGATCTGGTCTACCTAATATCCAGAAGCGAGATGTAGAAAGTTTTAAGATTGAATATCCAGTATTAATGTCAGAACAACAAAAAATCGCCGCTGTCTTAAACACGGCGGATCGAGAGATTGAACTGCTCGCCCAAAAGCTCGATCACCTCAAAACCGAAAAACGCGCCCTAATGCAACAATTATTGACAGGAAAGCGACGGGTTAAGGTGGATGGGTAATATACTGATAATTAAATAAATTCCGAAGGAGGATTGTATGGCTTTAGAAAGAAAATTAATTGATTGGACAAAACCTTCAAGCAATACTGAACAAGAAAAACAAGAGCGTACAGAACGAATGATTCGCGAGGCAATATCTGCTCATCGTGCTTTTGACGATTGTGATTTAGAAGTTTATGCGAAAGGATCATATGCCAATAATACTAACGTTCGAGCAGATAGTGATGTTGATATCGCTGTTGAATGTAAAGATGTTATTTATTTTGATAAATCTCCAAATTCTACCTATCAATCAAACGGACCGTATACAGGAATTTGGACGCCGAGTAAATTGCGTAAAGAGCTCGTTTTAGCAATGCAAGCCAAGTTTCCTAATCAGGTTGATTCAACAGGAAGTACAGCAATACAAATAAATTCTAGTTCAGCAAGAGTCGATGCTGATGTGGTTCCATGTTTTACTTATCGTTACTACTTTGGAGAATGTTTTAGAGAAGGAGTGAGAATCTTTAAAAAGGATGGAAGTTATGTGGATAATTTTCCTAAACAACAATTAGAAAATGGAAAGGCTAAAAATATTCGAACGAATTATACTTATAAAAAAGGTGTTCGATTATTAAAACGCCTTGAAAATGAGATGGCAGAAAAAGGCTGGTTTCGTGCATTACCATCATATTTTGTGGAGTGTTTGGCTTATAACTGTCCTGATGGGATATTTATGTATGAAACATGGACTGAACGTCTTAGAGCAATGCTTTATCATATTTGGATTGAATTACAGGAGGATGTTGAGCCCAATGCTAATCGCTGGTTAGAGGTAAACGAATGCTTATATTTGTTCCATTCTAATCAGGAGTGGAGTCGAAAAGATGGGAGAGAGTTTGCAAAAGCTGCTTGGAATTACTTAGGATTTAACTGATACTTCATTGGATAAAGCAAGCAGAAAAGGAGAATAAAACGATATGCATGACTATGCAATTATTAACCATAATAGAGCAAGTGTCGGAAGATGGTTAGGGGTAGCCTCTCTTTTGCTTTCTTATTTAATATCTTTAGGATTATTAAAACTCGCTAAAATTTCTTTTTTTGAAAACTCTTTTAATTTTACTGTTTCTACAGGCATCCTCTATTGGTTAGTTTACACTTTCTTTAATAAGTTTTTATGGAAAATTCCATTATTTAAGTTGCCAAATATTCAAGGTGTTTGGTCTATTAACGGAAAGACCATAGATCAAAATGGTCAAACTTTATATGAATGGTCAGGCGAACTCGATATCGAGCAAGCATGGGATAAAATCGCTATTGTATTGAAGACTGATCAAAGTGAAAGCAAAAGTTATACAGCTACATTAAGAAAAGAATCAGGAAGTAAAGGAGGTTGGATTCTTTATTATAGCTATAAAAATGAGCCAGATATTAATGAGCAAGGTAGTTTATCTATGCACAAAGGATATTGTGAAATTACTTTTAATGAGAATAATGAGACAGCAAGTGGTAGCTATTTCAATAATTTTGGTCGTTATACTTTTGGAGTTTTAGATTTAAAGAAAAATAAATAATATTATGGGAAAAGTTATTCAACTATTTATGTGGGGCTTTCAACCTCATTTTCGTCTAAGGTTTCAGAGGTTTGCTAAAGAGACATTTTCTCAAATAGGCATTGAATATGAACCAGAAGTACTTTTGGTTGGAATTAAAAGAAAAAACAGTCAAGCTTATCATCCTGTGTGCATCGAACCCGAGTTTCAAAAATGGGGGTTAGATATATTTGAAGGGATAATTCCAAAAATCGATGAAGATTATGAAAATGATCCTAATCATCAGCTTATCTATGGTAATGATCCAATAGCAATGCAGGAAAAGCCCGAAAATATCATGCGTGCTTGTATCACCTCTGCAATCTCTGAATCATTAAAAAAATATGATGTGCAGAACAATATGCAATCATTTTGTGGCGCCGCTTATCCTGTAGGTGATTATTATGTTGTTCCAGTAATACAAACAACACGGGAATTACTAAATGAATTACCATTCGTTGAGTTAGAATTATACGATATACGTGATGGAAATAAATATAACTATCAGTCTTCATTAGTTAAATCGTGCATTACAGAAATCTTAAAGCAAGCAACAATTGAGTTATCCAAACCGTATCCTGGAAAAGATCCGTTAGATGCTTTTAGTAAATCAGATCATGTGATTCCATTGTCAGCAAAGTATTTTTTAAATACTCTCTATCAAGCTGTACATTCTGATCTTATACAGAAGGGGCAATATCAATCCACTAATGGTCAGAGATTGTTTGATGATCTTAATAAGATTTCCTCTCTTTCATATGAAACTGAACCTATTGAGGGAAGAATTATTATTTTTAATCCCGAAGATGATGATTCAGTCAATTTTTATTTGTATTTTAAAGAACAGGCATCTATTCAAGATTATCGTTGGGTTAGAAAATTATTACAAATGACGACAAATGATATCTCTTTAATTTCAGATGGCATTAAAATTTATGGGTTAGGTTGTCTTAATACTAATTATTTTGATTCTATAAATAATACATTTTCTGTTGAGTTTTTAGGCCATTATGATTGGTGCTTATATCATCAAAACAAAGCTGTTATGCGTAGTACTTATGAAAAGCCTTCTATACCGCTAGCAATAATTGAAAAAGAACTATTTATAGAAAACTTTGCCAGAATTTTTCCAAACTCAACAAAAGAGAATCAACAATATATTTGGGATTTAGTTAACTCGGCACTATGTGATTTATCAGGATGTATGTTAGTGATTGTAAATAATGCTGAAAATGAGGCAAAACGATTAGCTAAACAAAGTACACCCATTAAACCAGTGCAACTAACCAAAGAGTTATTATCAAGAGTCAGACAAATAGATGGAAGTATTTTATTAGATTACACAGGCATGTGTTACGCAATAGGTGTAATACTGGATGGTGATATAAACTCAAAATGCTCTCCATCAAGAGGCTCAAGGTATAATTCCGCAATGCGTTATGTATATGGCGATACAAAAAGGCATCCAGGCAGATTAACAATAATTATATCTGATGATAAATCAGTTGAAGTTGAGCCTCTATTGCATCCTAGAATATCAGAAAAGGAATTAGAGAAAAATATTATACAGTTAGAATGTGCAGATTCTGATAATTATTTCGAGCCTCTTAATTGGCTTAAAAAACATCGATTCTACATAAATGAAAGTCGGTGTAATAGGATTAACAAAGCATTAACAAGAATTGATCAACTTCTCATTGAGGATTTTTCTATAAGATTTATAGAAGCTAATTTCATTTCTAATCCTGAAATGGATGATGAATATTTTAAATAAAAAGCAAAAAGATAATGAGGAAAGAGAACGAGTATGAATGGTGAGGCTTTAATGCTCCAAGAGGAGTATAGCGCGAAGATTCCGGCGTTGATGTTGCTGGCAAATTTGGGGTGGGAATATCTCTCCCCTAAAGAGGCGATGGCGCTTCGGGGTGGGCGGGATCAGGTGATTTTAACGCCCATTTTGCGTGAGGTACTAACGGCGCGTCAATTTGTGGTGCAGGGGAAGCCCCATTCGCTCGATAAGAGTGGAATTGATAATTTAGTTGGGCATTTAAAGCGGGCCAATCTTGCGGAAGGTTTGCTAAAAGCCAATGAGGGAATCTATCACGATCTTCTCTATGGGATCTCCATTACCCAATTTATCGAGGGGCGGGCGACCAATCAGACGATCTCAATGATCGATTGGGAAACGCCGGAGAATAATCGCTTTCATTATACTGAAGAGATGGTGATTAAACGCGCCAATAGTGAGCGCGATCGCATTCCCGATATTGTCCTTTTTGTCAATGGGATTCCTTTGGCTGTCATTGAGGCGAAGCGTCCGGATCAACACGGTTTGCGTAAGCCGACGATTGGGGAGGGCATCTCGCAGATGCTCCGCAATCAACGCAATGAGGAGATTCCGCAACTCTTTATCTATACTCAACTACTTCTCTCCATTAATGGCCTTGATGGGCGCTATGGAACAACGGGAACGCCGGCGAAATTTTGGGCGAAATGGAACGAAGAGGCGATGGATGAGGCGGCGCTTTCTGAGATTAAAAATCGTCCGGTACCGCTTGAGCTGCAAAATAGGATCTTTAACGATCGGCCGACAAAGATTCGTGAGTGGTATCAAACCTTAACGCAGGCACCGCTTGCGGTAACGGGGCAAGATACGCTGATGATCAGCCTCCTAAAAAAGGAGCGTTTGCTTGAAATAGTGCGAAGTTTCATTCTCCATGATATTAAATCAGGCAAAATTGTGGCGCGTTATCAGCAATATTTTGGCGTTAAAGCGTTACTCAATCGAATTACGCAGACAGATCATGAAGGGCGGCGACAAGGGGGCGTGATTTGGCATACGACGGGATCGGGGAAATCGTATACCATGCTCTTTTTAAGCCAAGCGCTGTTGCAAGTTAAGGCGTTAAAACAGTGCCGTATTGTGGTGATTACCGATCGGGTTGATCTTGAGGGACAATTGAGCCAAACCTTCCAAAGTGGCGGAGCGCTCGTGGGTAAGCAGGATTATCATTCGGCGATGGCTACCTCCGGTAGACGTCTTGCAGAGCAGATTGGGCGAGGCAATGAGCGGATTATCTTCTCGCTGATTCAAAAATTTAATACCGCGGCGCAACTGCCGGAATGTTATAACGATAGCGCCGATATTATTGTCTTAATTGATGAGGGGCATCGCTCGCAAGGGGGTGAAAATCATCAACGTATGCGGAGCGCATTACCGAATGCGGCGTTTGTTGCCTTTACAGGAACGCCCCTTCTAAAAGAGGATAAGACGCAGAATCAATTTGGCTCCATTATCCATGCCTATACCATGGAGATGGCGGTACGAGATAAGACCGTTACGCCACTGCTTTATGAAGAGCGGAAACCGAAACTCGATGTTAATGAAGCGGCGATTGACCATTGGTTTGAGCGGATTACCGAAGGATTAACGGAGAGCGAAGCAGCGGATTTAAAGCGTAAATTTTCCCGTAAGGGGGAGATCTATCGCGCTGAGGATCGCATTCGGCTGATTGCCTATGATGTCGCCACCCATTTTAATAGCAATATCGATCATGGCCTTAAAGCACAGCTTGCTTGTGATAGTAAAGAGGAGGCGATTCTCTATAAAAAATATCTCGATGAAGTGGGCTATTTTGAATCGGCGGTGGTGATTAGTCCGCCCGATACGCGTGAGGGGAATCGAGATCTTGATGAATCATCTAAGCCGCTCGTTCATGAATGGTGGGAAAAGAATGTTGGCGGGCAAGATGAGCGCGATTATACCAAAGGGGTGATCGATCGTTTTGAGAAAGATCCCAACTTAAAAATGTTAATCGTGGTCGATAAGCTCTTAACGGGATTTGATGAGCCGCAAAATGCGGTGCTCTATATCGATAAATCACTACGCAACCACAATCTGATGCAGGCAATTGCGCGGGTAAATCGCCTGCATGAAAAGAAAGAATTTGGGCTGTTGATTGATTATCGGGGCATTTTAGCGGAGCTCGATACGGCGATTAGTGATTATCAGGATCTGGCAACGCGGACGCAGGCGGGCTATGCCATTGAGGATATTCAGGGGCTTTACCATGAGATGAGTACTGAATATCGCCGTCTGCCGATGCTCTATAAAAAACTTTGGGCGATCTTTGATGGCGTTGCCAATAAAAACGATCTTGAGCAGTTGCGCCGTCGATTAATCCCGAACCTCGAGCAGAAAAATGGTTACTCCATCGATCATAATCAAGAGATTCGAGATGATTTTTATGAAGCACTCAGTGAGTTTGCAAGCTGTTTGAAAATTGCTCTGCAATCGGCGGGCTTTTATCGTGATCCGCGGGTGACCGAAACGTTAATTACTGAGTATAAAAGAGCCTTAAATAACTTCACCGCATTGCGCCAAATTATCCAGCAAGATAGTGGGGAGGCGATCGATTATGATCTCTATGCCGATAAGGTGAAAAAGCTACTCGATCGTTATGTTGCCGGCGTTCACATTGAGAGCAGTGGCGATCTCTACTCGCTTAACCGCATTAAAGCTGAAGAGAAGGCCTACGGCGAGATGAGCGAAGATGAGCTCAAAGCGCACGAAACGGAGATTCGTAACAAAACGGATGTGATTAAAACACAGATTACCCGCGAAATTGAGGATCATATGGGAGATGATCCCTTTGCACAAGAGGCGTTTTCGCGTCTATTACGTAAAACAATTGCAGAGGCGGAAGGGTTATTTGATCATCCCTATAAACAATTATTACTCTTTGAGGCTTTAAAAGAGGATGTGGACGAGCGCCGCTTAGACTCCATTCCCAAAGCGATTCAAGGGACGAGTGCCGGGCGCTATTATGGGCTCTTTTTTAAAGTTGTGCCAAGTCTCTTGGCCGATGGGCTAGAAGATGGGAGCGCGTCCGAGGCTAAATTGCTCGCCTTTGCGAAGCATATTTCAGAGATTGTTGATGAGTCGATTCAATATAATTCGCTCGATCCCGATAATATTGAAAAGAGCATTCAAAAAGCTTTATTGCCGAAGGCCTTTAGCTATTATCAAGAAGAGGGATTGGGGTTAGAGCAGGCGAAAGCGTTAGTGGAGTTGGTTAAAAAGAGCGTACGGACAGGCATTCAATAATGGATCAATCATTATTAATTCAACCCTTTGTACAGCCCTATGAAACGGGGAGTTATTATTTCTATTACGACCGGCATCCCATAGGATTTTCACGCGTAGCGAGCCGGTCTAAGCGCGATATTGTGCAGATTAAAGTGCATCCGACGTTGGAAGTGGAGGTATTAGCGCCAGAGTCGATGAGTGATGAGGCGGTACTTGAGGCGGCTAAACGTCGCGGGCGTTGGATCTTTAATCAGCTTAAAGCCTTTTATGAAAATCAATATTATGTGACGCCGCTGCAATATAGAAGTGGGGAAACCCATTATTATTTAGGCCGGCAATATCAGCTTAAAATCTATCAAGATCGAAATGAACGTGTCCGTTTGATGCGTGGTTATCTTGAGGTCTATACCGAAAAAGAGGGGCGCGATGCCATTCGATCATTGCTGCATACGTGGTATTTAGAAAAAGCCCGAGATTATTTTAAACGGCGTTTAGCGGTATTATTGCCGAAAGCGAATTGGGTGAATGAAACGCCCCCGATCCGATTACAAACCATGAAAACGCAATGGGGAAGCTGCTCGAAACAGGGGCGACTCACTTTTAACCCCTATCTTGTAAAAGCCCCGCAAGAGGCGATCGATTATGTGATTTTGCACGAGCTATGCCACATCGCGGAATATAATCATAGCGAACGTTTCTATCAGCTGATGGATAGCGTCATGACCCATTGGCGCGAGGTTAAACAGCGCCTCGACAATAATGCCTATAAATATCTCAATGGGGTGAAGTTTCAAGAGTGATGAGCTCTTGTCACAGCCTTGCTACACTCTTAGCACGTGGTGTTAGCCTACTCCGTCCCCTCCATCGATTTAAGCTCATTAGGCAGATAGAGAGTTTCGAGATAGAGCGTTGCGCCGTGGTTGCGGTTGCGCTGATCAAACCGATCGGCGAGGGTTTGGGCGACGTGGTAGACCTTATCCTTTAACGCCATATTAATGCCGGAGGCGCGGGCGTAGTAGAGGAATTTCACACGGTCGGGCACCTCGTCGGTAAAGGGGCGACGATTGGCATCAAAAAGCGCGCGAGCTTCCTCCTCGCGTTTGATTTTGACGAGATATTCAAGCATTTGCCCGAGCGCTGTGGGGTATTGATGAAGAAATTCGGCTTGCTGTTTGAGCTCCTGATAATAGGTCTCTGCAAGATCAAAGAGCCCGAGTTTTTGATTTAATAGCATGAGATCGGCTGAACTATAGATCGATGAGTGCATGCAGATGCTAGGATCGTATTGATGAAGTAGATGTTCGGCCTGTTTAGCCTCCTTTAAGCGATTCAGTGCCATGCAAAAGGCGATTTCGTGCCGGCAGTAACAGATTGGGCAGGGGATCGTCACTTTTTTATTATAAGCACGCCACCGCTTTAAATATTTAAGCGCTACATCGTAACGATAGAGGCTTAACGCGTGATAAATTTGGGTCTGATAATACTCAAGGAGCGGGGCATGGTATCGGCGAACCACTTGACGTAATTTTTGCGAAAGCGCATTTAAATCATGAATAGACGGCTCTAAATAATCCGGTAGTAGCGAGTGAATCCATTGGGTTTGCGCTAAAAGATACGCCTCATCGACAAGCTTTGGATGAACTTCCCACTCGTTGATGAGCCACGAAAAAATGCGGATCATCTTTTTGTATTGTTGCGTTTGAGAATAGGCGTCGAGTAGCAATTCGCGGGCGTAAATGCTGATTTCACGATAATCATGAATATCGCTTAAATTGATCAATGTGATGAGCAGAGGAATCCGTTCCGTGTACTGGTCATCGGGGATAGTTTCAAGCTGTTTTAAAAGATCTGAAACGCGCAACATAATCTAAACTCCAAGTCCTTTGGTTGGAATATTATAGTAGGCGATTTCAGATTTCGTCAGACTCGAGTGGAGCAACTGAGCATTGTTTGATCAAGATCGCTAAAATCCTTCACAGCTCATCGTGACCTCGCAACCATCGGCTACATAATATTTTTTCTGAGAGTAGGTATCGGTTTTTCGCGCAATGCCCTCAAGGCTCTCAAACTAGGCGATGTCGGCGCCAATCATCTCGCCCTCTTTTGATGAGTGTAATGAGTGATAACGCCGATTCGCTCACTTTTAAACCAAGCGGGGCGGATCCGGGCGATAAAAAACCCGTAAATGAGGTTAATCACTTACGGGTTTTGATTTATAAACGGATTAATCGATTATTCGGGCTTATTTAGAGATATGCTCAACTAAATCAAGTACTTTATTTGAGTAGCCGATTTCGTTATCGTACCAAGAAACCACTTTTACGAAGTTATCGGTTAATGCGATCCCTGCGTCTGCGTCAAATACTGAGGTGCATGTTTCGCCTAAGAAGTCAGTTGAAACAACGGCATCTTCAGTGTATCCAAGGATACCTTTGAGTTCGCCTTCAGACATCTCTTTCATTTTTGCACAGATTTCAGCGTAGGTTGCGGGGTTTTTAAGGTTTACGGTTAAGTCAACGACGGATACGTTCGGGGTTGGAACGCGGAATGACATACCGGTTAATTTACCGTTTAACTCAGGGATAACAACGCCCACTGCTTTCGCCGCACCCGTTGATGATGGGATGATGTTTTGTGATGCACCACGGCCACCGCGCCAGTCTTTCATTGAAGGACCGTCAACGGTTTTTTGTGTTGCTGTGGTTGCGTGAACCGTGGTCATAAGACCTGATTCAATGCCCCACGTATCATTTAATACTTTTGCGATAGGCGCTAAGCAGTTTGTGGTACATGATGCGTTTGAAACGATATCTTCGCCTTTATAGGTTTTTTCGTTTACGCCCATTACAAACATTGGAGTTGCGTCTTTTGAAGGGCCAGTCATGACCACTTTTTTCGCACCCGCTTCGATGTGTTTACGCGCTTTTTCGTCGGTTAAAAAGAGGCCTGTTCCTTCAACAACTACGTCTACGTTGATGTCGCCCCATTTAAGATCAGCAGGATCTCTTTCTGAGGTAACGCGGATTGTTTTACCGTTTACCACGAGCTGGCCATCTTTGATCTCAACAGTACCGTTGAAACGGCCGTGTGTTGAGTCATATTTAAGCATATACGCCATATATTCAACGTCGATTAAGTCGTTAATGCCCACAACTTCGATGTCGTTACGCTCACATGCCGCACGGAATACGAAGCGACCGATACGACCAAAACCATTAATACCCACACGAATTGTCATCTGATATCTCCTTTTTGAGAGTTTCGATAAAAATAGAAATGAAACGCTGATTACGCTTCATATTTCTTTAAGAAATTGAGGAGTAGCGGAACAGGGCGCGCAGAAGCCCCTTTCTCTTTACCGGTAGTCCACGCGGTTCCTGCTACGTCTAAATGTGCCCATGGAATCTCTTTTACAAAGCGCTCAAGGAAGCATGCAGCGGTGATTGATCCCGCACCACGACCTGGGCTAATGTTTGCAATATCGGCAAAGTTGGATTCAAGCATATCTTGGAAAGTATCTTCCCAAATAGGGAATTGCCATACTTGATCGTCCGCTTTAAAAGCGCTCTCTTTGAGGCTTTCCGCAAGCGCGTCGTTGTTTGAAAATAGGCCGGATACGTCATAGCCAAGCGCTACAATAATTGCGCCGGTTAAGGTGGCGATATCGACGATCGCTTCGGGCTCATATTGTGTTGCGTAGGTAAGTGCGTCACATAAAATGAGGCGACCTTCCGCATCGGTATTTAAGTTTTCAATGGTGATCCCTGACATGCTCGTTAACACATCGCCCGGTTTACACGCTTTGCCCGATGGCATATTTTCAACCGCGGGGATTACGCCTACCACATTGAGTTTCATGCCAAGTTCAGCCACAGCGCGGAATGTTCCGAGTACTGAGGCTGCGCCACACATATCAAACTTCATCTCATCCATGGCAGCGCCCGGTTTAAGCGAGATACCGCCTGAGTCGAAGGTGACCCCTTTACCCACAAGCGCAACGGGTTTTTCTTTCCCTTCGTTGTTATATTCTAAAACGATCAATCTGGGGGGTTCGTCACTGCCTTGAGCAACACCTAACAGCGATCCCATGCCAAGTTTTTCCATCTCCGCCTGATCAAGCACTTTGACCGTGATTAAGGGGAATTCTTCAGCCAATTTTTGCGCGCGTTCTGCAAGCGTCGTCGGATAAATCACATTCCCGGGGGCATTGCCTAAATCCTTGGTGAAGTTCATACCGCTAACGAGCGCTTTACCGTAGTTAAACGCGTTTTCTAAACGATCATTGTTCTCTTTTTCTAAGATATGAACGGTTTTAAGAGCACGCTCTGGCGCTTTTTCACTTTTGCATTCATCATAGATATAGAGTGCAGAGCCCACCGCTTGCATTAATGCAGGGAGCGAGGTCTCTTTTTCAACACAGCGATCAAGAAGCGCGAAGGTAACGCTTTCCGCTTTCGTGCCTTTTACCCAATTAGTCGCCGCCGTGACGCCTTTTTTAAGGTTTTTAAGATTGAGTTTTTCCTCTTTCCCAAATCCAACAAGGAGCAGGCGTTTAGCCTTAATGCCCTCGACATTAAATAGAGGAAGCAGAGATCCGACCTTACCTGTAATATCGCCCGCATCCTTTAGCGCCTCGATCTGGCCATTCATGGCTTTATCGAGAATTTTTGCTTCATTTGAGAGCGCCTCTTCACAAATTCCCACCACTAACACATCAGTTTCGTGTGTCGCTAGGGCATCCGTTGAGAGGGCAAAATTGATTTGATTGTTACTCATAATTTCCTCTATTTTTCGTTATATATTAAAGAACGAGACGGCCACGCAGTGAATTGGGGAACGCTTCGGTGATGACAACATCACAAAATTGTCCGATCAATTCTTGTGGGCCTTGGAAGTTCACAACTCGGTTATTTTCAGTACGTCCCGCAAGTTCGCGCGGATCGTTTTTAGATGGGCGATCCACTAAAATACGTTGGGTTGTGCCCACCATATTTTGTGAAATGGCGCTCGCCTGTTCAGATAGACGTTTTTGTAGACGTGCTAGGCGCTCTTTTTTCTCTTCCATGGGAACATCATCGGGAAGGTTTGACGCAGGCGTGCCTGGGCGGGGCGAGTAGATAAAACTAAAGGAGTGATCATAGCCGATCTCTTCCACAAGTTTCATTGTCTCTTCAAATTCCTCTGCTGTTTCGCCTGGAAAACCGACGATAAGATCCGTTGAGATGGAGATTTCAGGGCGGATTTCACGCAGTTTACGAATTTTTTCGATATATTCAGCCGCTGTGTGATTGCGTTTCATCATCATTAAGATGCGATCAGAACCCGATTGCACCGGAAGATGAAGATGCGAGACCAATTTTGGAACACGCGCATAGGCTTCAATTAAACGGTCCGAAAACGCTAGCGGGTGAGAGGTGGTATAACGGATTCGTTCGATCCCCTCAATTTGCGCCACATATTCGATTAAAAGCGCAAGGTCGCCAATTTTTCCATCGGGCATTTCACCGCGATAATCGTTGACGTTTTGGCCAAGCATCGTGACTTCACGCACGCCTTGTTCTGCTAAAATGGCAATTTCACCGATCACATCGATAAAGGGGCGTGAAATCTCTTCACCGCGCGTATACGGCACGATACAGAATGAGCAATATTTATTACAGCCCTCCATGATCGATACAAATGCGGTAACGCCTTCTGCGCGAGGTTTGGGAAGATGGTCAAATTTCTCAATTTCGGGGAATGATACGTCCACTTGAGTCCCGTTGCCTTTCCAGACATCCATCACCATTTTAGGCAGGCGATGCAGGGTTTGTGGTCCAAAAATCACATCAACGTAAGGCGCGCGTTTTTTAACTGCTTCGCCTTCTTGGCTCGCAACACAGCCGCCAACGCCGATAATCAGTTCAGGATTTTCTTCTTTCAGTTTGCGCCAGCGCCCAAGTTCAGAGAAGACTTTTTCTTGCGCTTTTTCGCGGATCGAGCAGGTATTTAAGATTAAAACGTCTGCTTCGTTAATATTTTCGGTTCGCTCAAGGTTGCAAAAGACATTCAAGCTGTCGGCCATTTTCTTTGAGTCATACTCATTCATTTGGCAACCTTGGGTTTGGATATAAAATTTCTTTTGTGCCGAGTGGGTCATATATTTTTTATTAATAAGTCGTTATCGGTGAATCGTAATTATGGGGCTATTTTAGCTTATTTCAAGAGTGAATTCAGGTTAATTTTCCATCGATTAGAAAAGGGCAGAATCCTTACAAAAAATCACAAAAAGCGTTCGTTTATTAAATTATCTCAACGATATGCCATGAAAGAATGACCGATTAGTAAAATTATTGAGGGTTTTTAAGTTGAATCTTTCTGTAAACAGGATATGCTCAAATTGAGTATTAATAAAAAAAATAATAAAACAACCATAAATGAAAGGAGTGAGGAATGAATCCGGGAATAAATAAAGAGCGAATTTCACTGCCCGAAGGACACGCCGTGCATGGCGATTTAACGGGTGCCGACATCGAACGCTTAACGGAGGCAATTGCCGAAGAGCTCACCGCTAACAATGCGACGATTGTGGCGCATTATTATACCGATCCGTTAATCCAAACATTGGCAGAAACAACGGGCGGATGCGTGGCGGACTCGCTTGAGATGGCACGCTTTGGACGAGATACGGAGGCTGATACGTTAGTCGTAGCGGGAGTTAAATTTATGGGAGAGACGGCGAAGATTTTAAGCCCTGACAAACGGGTGTTATTGCCGGATTTAGCGGCGGCGTGTTCCCTTGATTTAAGTTGCCCGATTGATGAGTTTAGTGCGTTTTGCGATCAGCATCCCGATCGTACGGTTGTGGTTTACGCCAATACCAGTGCCGAGGTGAAAGCGCGGGCGGATTGGGTGGTGACATCGGCCGTTGGGCTTGAGATTGTGCGGGCGCTTCATCAGCAAGGTGAAAAAATCCTCTGGGGACCGGATCAGCATCTCGGGCGCTATATCGAGAAAGAGACGGGTGCGGATATGGTGATTTGGGAGGGGAGCTGCATTGTGCATGATGAATTTAAAGCCGGTGAGCTCATTAAATATAAGGCGCGTTATCCGAAGGCGTCGGTGCTCGTTCACCCAGAATCGCCGATGGATGTCATTGCTGAAGCGGATGTGGTGGGTTCAACGTCACAATTGATTCGCGCAGCAAAAGCCTCGTCCGCAACAGAGTTTATTGTAGCAACCGATCGGGGGATTTTCCATAAAATGCAAGAAGCGGTACCGGGGAAAACCTTCCATATCGCGCCAACGGCAAGCCATGATGTCAGTTGCCGGAGCTGTGGGGCGTGTCCATGGATGGCGATGAATCATCTTGAGAAGATTCTGCATGTCCTTAAAACTGGCGAGAATCAGATTGAGGTGCCGGAAGCCATTCGTAAAAAAGCGAAAATCGGCATTGATCGGATGCTCAGTTTTCGCTCTTAAGGGGGATAAATCCCCGCGTTTTAGGTGATGGCAGGTTACGGTTCAATCCAGATCAGGCTTGCCATGCGCCCTGATTGATTGCCATCACGGCGATAAGAATGGAAGAGTTCTCGGTCGCTGTAGGTACAAAAATCACCGCCAAAAATATGCTCGTTTGGAATCCCAAGATGGGTGAGACGATTTTTAGCAAGCTGATAGATATCGGCAAAGACACGGCCTTCCACCTCAGAAGGAGAGGGGCTAAATATCGCCTGATGATCTGAGTGTTGAGATGAAATCCCCAGTTGACGTTCGCGAAGCTCAAGACTCATGCGCACCTCTTGGCCAATCTCAAATGCTTTTTGCGAAATTGCCGGCCCAAGCCAGATGTAATACTCATCGAGCGGAAATTGAGCGAGAGCGAGCGTCTCTTCGATCATATTGGTAAGCAAACTCTTCCAGCCGGCGTGAATTCCCGCCACCTCTTTTCCTTCACGATGCGCCACTAAAATGGGCAAGCAATCGGCGGTAAGGATGTAGGAAACCTCACGAGGCTTTGCGGTAATCGAGGCATCAGCACCGACACCAATCAGTCTTTCATCAATGCGCACGGCAATGTTGGAATGAATCTGATTGAGATAAAAAACCGTGTCCGGCACCTCGAGCGCATCAAAGAGCCGGGATCTATTTTCCAGCACATGAGCGCGATTGTCCCCGCTTGAGAGGCCTAAATTAAGCCGATCAAACGGCGCTTCACTTACGCCCCCAATGCGGGTTGTCGTATAAGCGCGAACGTTTGGAATCTCGGGCCAAGTCGGCGTTAATAGCGTCATCCCTGAGACATCAATCAGGCCTTGTTTAGAAATGATCTTTGACATAGAGTTCATGATCCTCACGAATGGCGTCGATTAGCGTCGTCATATCTTTGGGCAGTGGTGCGGTTGCAAGCACGTCTTCACCGGTTTTTGGGTGGCTAAATCCAACCTGATAGGCGTGGAGCGCTTGGCGTCTAAATCCGCGTAAAACATTTTCCGCATGATGGGTAAATTTTCTTGGGATTTTAAGACGGCTACCGTAATCTGGATCGCCCACAATGGGAAGATTGATATGTTGCATATGCACGCGAATCTGATGGGTGCGACCGGTCTCTAAGTGGCATTCCACTAAGGTGTGCTCACGGAAACGTTCAAGCACGCGAATGTGCGTAATCGCCTCTTTACCAGGATTCTCTTCAAGCTCTTCATCGTATTCGGTAATCATCATTTTTTTGCGATTATAGGGATTGCGCCCGATAAACGCATCGACGGTACGGCCCGAGATAAGTTCGCCCACAAGTAATGCTTGATAGACGCGGGTGACGGTACGTTCGGCAAATTGCTTTTGTAACGCTTCCGCGGTCTCTTCATTTTTGGCAATCACTAATGCGCCGGAGGTCTCTTTATCAAGGCGGTGGACAATGCCCGCGCGCTCAAGATCTTTCAGTGGCGGATAGTGATAGAGCAGGGCATTCATCAGGGTGTTATTGGGGTTTCCGGCACCAGGATGAACCACCATGCCCGCAGACTTATTAACGATTAAAAGATCGTCATCTTCATATAAGATATCAAGGGCAATCGCTTGCGGTTCTGGCGCCGAAACACCTTCATCGATCTCGATCTCAAGGCTTACCTCTTCACCGCCTTCGACAATGTCGCGGGGCTTGGGAACTTTGCCATTCATCAAAACTTTCTTCGCTTTGATAAGATTTTGAATTTGATTGCGTGAAATCTCAGGGAAAACTTGCGATAATACGAGATCAATTCGCGAGCCCGCATGGGCCTCGGTTAAAACTGTGGTAAATGTTTCTGAACGTTTCATAACTTTTGGGTATAATTTCGTTGCTGATTAAATTTAGGAACCATATTAATAAAATGAATAAGAAATTTCTAAGACTTTTTGTCTCCACGCTGGTTATTGTCGGCCTATCAAGCTGTTCTACACCGCGAGAAGATCGTATTAAACGAATGTCAGCGGTTCAACTGCTCGAAGAAGGGGATCGTGAAGTAAAAAGCGGTAACTATAAATCGTCGGTGGATCATTTTAACGCAGTTGAAGCTCGTTTTCCTCATAGTTCTTTAGCCGAGCAAGCGAAGTTTAATAAAATTTATGCGCTCTATCACGATCGTAACTTTGATGAGGCACTGCGCGAAATTGATGATTTTATGAAGCTTTATCCCAATCATCCGGATATCGCTTATGCGTGGTACATGCAAGGTTTAATCAACTTTGACCGTGCACGTTCTATCTTAGATAAATTGATGCCGCCAGATCGCTCTAAAATTGATCAGCAGCAGATGACCGATTCTCTTAATTCATTTTTACATATTCTAGAGCATTATCCCGATAGCGTCTATGCAGCTGATTCAGCAAAACGTGTGGTCTATCTGCGTAACACCCTCGCCGAATCCGAAATGCACATCGCTGAGTTCTATTTCAAGCGTAAAGCCTATGTCGGCGCGGCTAATCGTGCGCAATATGTGCTCGATCATTATGACCAAACGCCGTCACTTTCCGATGCACTCTATCTTCAAGTTAAATCTTATCGTGAGCTTGGATTGACGGATTTAGCGGAAAATCGCCTTGCATTATTGCGCCATAACTTCCCGCAAGATTCTCGTTTAGCTGAGTTTAATTAATGTGATTTTTTGGATCTATCGCGTGCTGTGGTGGCTATTACTGCCGCCCATTGCACTCTACCGCTTCTATAAAGATTGGCGCTCACCGCTTGGGCGTCACTCTTTTAAGGCACGTTTTGCCCTTGGTGAGATTCCCAAGGCCGATATTTTGATCCACGCCGTCTCCCTTGGGGAAGTGCGAGCGGTAACGCCTTTTGTTCACCGCCTACTTGAAACCTATCCTGATAAAAAAATCCTCTTTACCGCCACAACCTTAACGGGTAGTCGCCAAATTAAAGAGAGTTTTGGGGACCGGGTTCTCCATACCTTTTTACCGCTTGATGGCGGTGCGATGACGCGCCGATTTTTGAAAAAAGTCGCCCCTAGGGTGATCTTAATCATGGAGACGGAGATTTGGCCCAATCTGTTCCATCAAGCAAAAGTCCTCAATATCCCACTTTTTATTATTAGCGCGTGCCTCTCGGATCGCTCCTTTTATCGTTATCAAAAAATTCCTAAAACCATTGGCTCGCTCTTAAGTCAGACATATGTTCTAGCGCAAACCGATGACGATGTGGCGCGTTTTAAAGCACTTGGGGTAAAGTCTGCCCAAAAAATGGGCAATATTAAGTATGAGATGCGCGTGCCGGGTAAAGCGATGGAGGCGGTGAAAACTTTAACCTCGATTAAGGGCTCTGCGCTTTTTTGGATTGTGGCGAGTACTCACGAGGGGGAAGAGGCGGGAATTTTAACGGCGTTTTGTCAATTAAAAGCGCAATTTCCGGAGCTAAAATTGCTCCTTGCGCCTCGTCATCCCGAGCGCTTTAAAGAGGTTGAAAACCTAATTAAAAATGCCGATTTACGTTATCTAAAACGCTCTGAAACGGCATTAAATGAATTTCATACCGATACCGATCTTTGGCTGATTGACACCATCGGTGAGCTATTGACCTTTTATGCGATATCGGATATTACTACTGTGGCAGGTAGTTTTGTGCCCATTGGTGGGCATAATATCTTAGAACCGGCCTATTTTGGCAAGCCCATAATTGTCGGTCCTTTCATGCATGAAAATAGTGAAATCTTTGAGCTTTTTAAGGCGAATAATGCCATTGTATCCTGCGACTATCCGGAGCTCGCAAACGTCATTAAAGAGCTGATTGAACACCCCAAAAAGAGAGAAATATTGGGGCAAAATGCGCATCGCACTATGATGGAAAATCAAGGCGCGAGCGACACCATTTTACATGTAATCGAACCTTTTATAGATTAGGTAAAGGGCGATTCGACGCGAATTGTCCACACTTAATCGGCATTAGTCTAAATCCTTGGAGGAGGAAATATGAGTACTGATTTAAGTAGTAGAATTCGCCACAAAGACTTTGTGGAAAAAGTGGTCTCAGCGGAAGAAGCTGCATCATGGATTGAAGATGGCATGACCTTAGGGATGAGTGGTTTCACACTGTTTGGTGAGCCAAAAGTATTCCCACAAGCGCTCTCAGAAAGAGGCAAGAAAGAGACATTTAAAGTAAACCTCTTTACCGGCGCATCGCTTGGCCCAGCGGCGGACCAGTCTATGGCCGAAGCGGATATCTTAAATCTTAGACTCCCCTATCAAAGTAACCGCGTTTTACGTAAAAAAATTAACGATGGTGAAATCAAATATATCGACCAACATCTTTCATATACCGCAGAAGCGCTTCGCCAAGGCAGCCTTGGCAAGATCGATTATGCCGTAATTGAAGCGACAGCGATCACTGAAGAGGGTGAAATTATCCCAACAGGATCGGTCGGTAACTCGCCTATCTATGTTGATATGGCCGAACACGTAATTATTGAATTGAACTTAACGGCGCCAAAAGAGTACGAAGGCATTCACGATATCTACGTACCGGGCCCGCAAGGTGAAAATACGCGTCAAGAAATTCCGGTCTATGAGATCGGTAAACGCATCGGCACGAAAGGGATCAAAGTAGATCCGGCTAAAGTGCGCGGTATCGTAATTTCAGAAGAGCCCGACATTCCATCACCGCTTTTTGAACCGAATGAAGAGACCCAAGCGATTGCGGATAATCTTCTCTCGTTCTTTGAGCGTGAAGTGGAAGAAGGACGCTTAACTGAGAGCTTGGCACCGCTTCAATCGGGCGTTGGATCGGTTGCTAATGCGGTATTAAGTGGCATGGCGAAATCGAAATTTAAAGATATCGTGGTGGCTTCTGAAGTGCTTCAAGATGGTATTTTCGACCTTATTGACGCAGGCGTAGTTAAATTTGCAGCAGCAACGGCATTATCTCTCTCAAAACGCCGTGTTGAGAGCTTAGCAGAAGACTTAAAACGCTATCAAGATAAGATCATTTTCCGCCCACAAGAAGTGAGTAACCACCCAGAGGTAATCCGCCGTTTAGGGGTGATCTCATTCAATACCGCGCTTGAAGTGGACATCTACGGAAACGTCAACTCAACGCATGTAAGCGGCACGCATATGATGAACGGTATCGGCGGTTCGGGCGACTTTGCTCGTAACGCTCGTATCACCATTTTCGTCACGCAATCCACGGCAAAAGATGGCGCGATTTCAGCGATCGTTCCCTTTGTAACGCACGTTGACCATACCAATCATGACGTGGATGTGATTGTTACTGAGCAAGGCTATGCAGATATTCGCGGTCTTTGCCCTGTGGAAGCGGCGGAAGTGATCATCGAAAACTGTATGCATCCGAAGTTTAAAAAGCAAGCTCGCGACTACTTTGAAGAAGCGAAAGCACGCGGGGGCAACACACCTCACGTATTAGAAAAAGCGTTCTCATGGCACTTAAACCTTAAAGAAAAAGGTACGATGCTATTAGACTAAGCGTCTTGATGCTAGGAAATCACACTAGATTGTAGACAATTGTAGAAATCAGAGAGGAGGCCGATCGGTCTCCTTTTTTTATGCGCCATTAAAATAGAGAATTTTAAAAAAGCGCCCTTTGGAGGCAAACAAGAGAGAAACAGGAAGCAGAAAAAAGATTGCTTTTTAAGCGTATTTAATTATATAGTGGGATAATTCAACGGTTCATTTGAGAGCGATTAAGCCTTGATTTAAATTAAGAAAAAGAAATAAAATGAAGGCTAAGCGCATCGATTAGTGATCGATAAACGCACTCGCAATCCTTTGAATCGGCGATTTACATTGAATCTATTTTCAGTATGATCGGCTTTAATAAGCGCTCCTCTCGGCAAAATTGAGAGCGCGCGATTAATAACAATAATCATAAACAAAGACTATTAAAAATAGTTGTATCATTAGAGGAGATAATAATGAGTACTGATCTTAATAACCGAATTCGTCATCCAGAGCTGGCTAAAAAAATTGTATCCGCAGAAGAGGCCGCTTCTTGGATTGAAAATGGCATGACGCTCGGGATGAGTGGATTTACGCTCTATGGTGAGCCCAAAGTATTCCCACAAGCACTTGCAAAACGTGCAGACGGCGATAAATTTAAAGTCAATATTTTTACTGGTGCATCGCTTGGACCAACGGCCGATGGGGTGATGGCGGAAGCGGGCATTATTAATCTGCGTCTTCCATATCAAGCAAACCCGAGCCTGCGTAAAAAAATCAATTCAGGCGAAATTAAATACATTGACCAACATCTTTCATATACCGCAGAAACTGTTCGTCAAGGGACGCTCGGTAAGATCGATTACGCGATTATTGAAGCGGCGGCGATCACTGAAGATGGGCTGATTATTCCCACAGGATCGGTGGGGAACTCGCCGATTTATGTAGAAAAAGCGGACTATGTGATTGTGGAATTAAACACGAGTGCACCAAAAGAGTATGAAGGTGTTCACGATATTATGGTGATGCCAGATCAAGGCTCGGAGCGCCAGGCGATTCCAATTTACGATATCAGCAATAAACATATCGGTGAGAAGGGTATTCGCGTGAGCCCCGATAAGATTAAAGGGATTATTCTCTCAGAAGAACCCGATATTCCATCACCACTTTTCGAGCCCAATGAAGAGACCCAAGCGATTGCCGATAATCTCCTCTCATTTTTAGAAAAAGAGGTAGAAGATGGCCGCTTAACGGAGAGCTTAGCGCCATTACAATCAGGCGTTGGGTCGGTGGCCAATGCAGTATTAAGTGGCATGACGAAATCGAAATTTAAAGATTTGGTTGTCGCCTCTGAAGTATTGCAAGATGGGATTTTTGACCTGATTGACGCAGGTGTTGTGAAATTTGCGGTGGCTACTGCGCTATCTCTTTCTGAGCGCCGCGTTGCAACGCTTGCTAATGATCTTGCGAAATATCAAAACAGCATTATGTTTAGACCGCAAGAGATCACCAACAATCCAGAAATTATCCGCCGTCTTGGGGTAATTGCCTTTAATACAGCGCTTGAAGTGGATATCTACGGAAACGTCAACTCAACGCATGTCAGCGGTACCCATATGATGAACGGAATTGGTGGCTCGGGTGACTTTGCTCGTAACGCGCGCATCACCATTTTTGTTACGCAATCGACGGCAAAAAATGGCGCGATCTCAACGATTGTTCCTTTCGTGACCCACGTTGACCATACTAATCACGATGTTGATGTAATCGTCACCGAGCAAGGGTATGCGGACATTCGCGGTCTCTGCCCACGAGAAGCGGCTGAGAAAATTATCGAAAACTGTATGCATCCAACCTTTAAGCAACAAGCCCGTGATTACTATGAGGAAGCGAAAGCGACCCGTAGTGGTAATACGCCTCACGTGTTAGAGAAAGCCTTCTCATGGCACGTGAATCTTGCCCAAAAAGGCACGATGTTACTCGATTAATGGATGGTCGATTAATCGATCCAGATTAAATAGAGTTAGACGTATTAGATTAAGCTGAAGCAGAGAAATCCTCGCTTCAGCTTTTTTATGTTTGCGTTTTACATAAAGAGATAATAAGACAAAAAACGAAGGCAAAAAAAGAGCGTAACTCCGGAGATTACGCTCTAATTGTTCGTGTGCATTGTTATTGTTCTTATCTGCACGCCTCCTTGGTTGCAACGGTTTCATTGCAGGTGTTTATGAGGCCCATTAGCGGATAACGGGCTGTGCAAGTTGGAAATTAGAGATATCTTCTTCCAGTGGCGTATTTTGATTGCGCGCACGACGTGCTGCATAGAAAAATAGCACCACTAAAACTGCAGTAATCACCGCTGCTAGGATTTGAGAAATATCCGCCGGCAATCCAAAGCCGATCGGCATATTGAGAATATAGGTAGTCACCGCCATCAACATAAATGTCCCCGGAAGGAGCGCAATCCAGTAATTACGGCGATCAATATAGAGGTACATCGCGCCAATAAAGAGGGCAATTACCGCGGTTGATTGGTTTGCCCATGAGAAATAGCGCCATAAAAGAGTGAAGTCGATCTGCAATAACACCGCTGAAATCGCAAACATTGGAAGCGCAATCCAGAGGCGACTTGTCATTTTTTTCTGGGGGATTTTAAAATAATCTGCCACAATCATGCGCGCACTTCTAAAGGCGGTATCGCCGGAGGTGATGGGGAGAATGATCACACCTAAAATCGCAATCGTGCCGCCGACAGCGCCAAGCATCGTGGTCGCCACTTTACTCACAACCACCGCAGGCCCGCCGTTGGCTAAAATATCATTTAACTCTTGGCCGTGGAAAAGACTCATGCCCGCCGCCGCCCAAATCATCGCGATAACCCCTTCAGCAATCATCATGCCGTAGAAAATTTTTCGCCCCTCGCCTTCAGATTCGGTAGTGCGTGAAATAATCGGCGATTGAGTGGCGTGGAAACCTGAAAGCGCCCCGCATGAAATGGTTAAAAAGAGAAGTGGGAAGATGGCAACGCCACCAGGATGCATATTTTCTAAGGTTAATTCAGGAATTGGCGCGCCTTTTACAATAAGACCAATGCCTACGCCAAGGGCGCTTAATACCAATAAAATCCCAAAGAACGGATAGAATCGGCCGATAATTTTATCAATCGGGAGCAGTGTCGCTAAAACGTAGTACGCGAAAATCACCGAGACTAAAATTACGAGCGCCACTTTACCGCTCATTAAATTGTAAAGAAGATCTGCCGGGGCTGACACAAATACCGTCCCCACAAGGACTAAAAGCAGAAGCGAAAACGCATTGACGATATGTTTCATAAAGGAGCCAAAGAAGCGCTCGGCAAGCTCGGGAATATGGGCACCACGATTCCGGATGGAGATCATACCGGTTAAATAATCATGCACTGCGCCCGCGAAAATGGCTCCAAAGACAATCCATAAAAAGGCAACAGGACCATAGAGCGCCCCCATAATTGGGCCAAAAATAGGGCCGACACCGGCGATATTTAGTAGCTGAATTAACGCATTTTTACGCGTATTCATCGGGACATAGTCCACGCCATCACTATTGACAAATGCGGGCGTTGGGCGCTTTTCCTTTACCCCAAACACTCGTTCGACATATTTACCATAAGTAAAATAGCCAACAATTAATAAAACGATACCGCCAAGAAAGGTAATCATTAAGGCCTCCAATTGCATGAGAATTTTTATTGTTAGAATCACACATTGCGCCCGATAATTGGCGCGTTAATTTCACTATAGCAAAGGTGTATGATGATTTAACGGCAGATAAATAGTATATCTATTATGCATTTTTGTTATAGGTCATCGCTGAGATAATCATGGATGATTATGCAGATAAAATGCAAAGAAGGGTAAAGACTTAAGGGTATTTTAAGAAGATTATCAACCGTTTTGAGTAAAGTTTGGTCATTAATATCTCACTGATTTTCTAATTAGTTGTTTTATTTGGCGGATAAATAACATACGTCATATGATTTTATGTTCTACGGTATTAATTTTATATTTCATACGCTATGATGACGCATTAAATTAATGATTATTAAACAAAGGATAGATTATGGTTCGTATGTTTGCACGTTTTATGATGATTTTCACGGTGGCATTTACAGTAATGGCGTGTGGCGCTGATGATAAGCCGGTTAAAGTGGCGAAAGATTACTTCACTCAAATTGAAAAAGGCAATATCGATGGCATGTTTGATCTAATGGATATGTCCGATGTATCGCAAGAAGAGCTTAACATGATCAAGCCAAAATTTGAGATGATGGCAACAGAGATGGCGAATGAATTCAAAAAACAAGGCGGCGTAAAAGCGATGACTTTTGGCGAAGCGGAATATAACGACGATAAAACCATGGCAAAAGTGCGCGTAACGGCAAAAGATGCGAGCGGTGGTGACGATATCGTTGATATGATCAGCCTTAAAAAAGTGAATGGTAAATGGAAAATTTCGCAATAATCATCGCTGAGTAACCGATATTTAAAGAGAGGGAGAATGCTCCCTTTTCTTTTGTCCTAAAATTCTCAAACACCAGAAAAAATCTATGAAACGTCTTCTCGCCTCTATTTTTATCTCTTTAATAATATTATTAACGCCGTTAGGAAAAGCGGTCAGTGCGCCTTTTTATGATCTTTTAGAAGAGGGCGATTTTATTTTCAGAGAAGGGACGGAGTTTGTGAGCGATGTGGTGCGCTCCCTTGATAATGATCTTTATAGCCACGTGGGCATGGTGACTTATGAGGATGGGGCTTGGAAGGTGATTCATGCAACGCCCGATGAGATTGGTGATGGGTTTTCCGGCGTTGTGATCGATTCCATTGAGTTCTTTTTAGCAAAAGAGCGGAGTGATCATTTTGCGATTTATCGTGTTAAAAATGAAGGTGTGATCGCCCAAAGTGCCACACAATTTGCACGGCTTCAGCAAGGCGTACCATTTCATTATAATGTGGCTCAAGGAACCTATTGCACGCGCCTCATTTATGATGCCTACCAGGCGGCAGATCTTGATTTAGAGGTGGAATTTTCCTCCATTCGAGCGCCGATGGTAAGCGGTGATTATCTTTTTCCAAGCCAATTGCGCGGCTCTAAAAAAATTGAACTCATTTACCAAGGGCGCTACACCGATTTAGAGGATCATTAGTGATCGCTAAATGACCAAATCAACTAAGTCACCAGATCATTCATTACCAACACTTTACGCCGGATTGTTTTTGGGCATAATCGTGACATTGTCATGGGGTTTGAAGAGATTTTCTTCCGGCGATTTGAGCGACACATGACTAAAGGGCATTGACCATCCTTCTTGCTGCGCGCAGCGTAAACATGCCTCTTGCACTAAACGTCCCACCTGATAATAATAACCCGCTGCCGAGCCTTTCATCGAAATAATGATGGTATAAACCAGCGAAACCCCTTCATTAATTTTACGAAATTCCACACTAATTGAATTGTATTGATCATGAATATCGGTACCCTGTAAAAAAGTCTCCACAGCGGTATGGATTTTTTCAAAGACCACATCGACAGGGATTGAAAAGTGCTGATACGCGAGCCCAAAATCAACGACGGTATAGTAACCAAGCGAGAGATTTTTCGGTTTGGCGGCAATAAAATCCGCGGTTGGGTAGATAATATGGCTATTAAAGGATTCCAAATAGACTGCTTCTGGTGTTTGGCGTAGCACTTCCACAAAGGTGCCATCGGACATCATAAAGCTCTCACCAACGCGAGAGGGGAACCAGATCTCATCCATTTCAACGGGGCGTGAGGTAAGGGTTGCAAGCTCTGGTAGCATCAAACGAATGCGGCCATTATCTAAAAGTGGGTTGACTAAATAGGCGCTATAGAGATTAATTTTTTCCACTTTCCACGGAATACCACGATAAATAACGCGCTCTCCTTGGCGGGCTGCCCCTAAGTTTAAAAAGAGGCGAAGCTCTGAGAAATAGCGGGGCACATAGTTACGAAAGCCAAATAGAATCGCCATCAAAATTAAGATCGCAAGGCCAAATAGCACCATATCGCCCATCGAATGGAGTACCACTAAAAAAGCAAATAGCGATAAAATAACGGCAAATAGACGATAGGCAAGAAGCAGTAAACGCCATTTGAGATTGACTTTACGGGTATACCCATTCCGTTCACGACGCGCAATGAGCAGATCCATTGATTTCGTTAAAAGATATAAAATCCCAAAAAAGGTGGAAAACGCGGTAAATAGAATGAGGCCACGACCAGTTAAAAACTCCCACGCGCCAATTTTTAATTTTTCCCAAAAGGTGTAGTCATCTTCGAGCGCATTGAGACTCGTTGTATAGGTCTCTTGTTGGCGTTTTAGATCGCGGTGGTAGCTGGCCCAATTTTTCCCGAGTTCCGTGATGCGATTTTGCGCCGTTTTACTCAATTTATCGGCGGGAACGGTCTCAAGATATTGCAGCCCTTTTTCGAGCTCAGCAATTTTTTCATTAAGCGTTGTGAGATTGCGCGTTAATTTATCCCGTTCACGCGTCGTTTTCGTCATGCGCTGCACTTCGGCAAATACCGGCTGCACGATTTGAAGTAACTCATTTTGCCAATCATAACTATCGTCATCAGAGACGGTGCTGAGCGCAAAGTGAGCGGGATCGATGCCGCCAAGAGAGAGCCGTTCAAAGGCGCGGCGAGCCTCGGTTAGTTGGAGTTCTAGATGCTCAATTCGCTGTGAAATAGCACTTTCACTCTCTTCAGTTGTGGCGGATTTTAGCTCTTTTTGGAGCTCTTTAATGCGCGAATTTAACTCTAAAATTGTCGCTTCAGTCTCTTCAAACGCATCGCAACAATTGGGCTCTGCCACCTTTTCAGTGGGTTTTTGCGTAGTCTCAGCCAGATTTGCATCGGCTTGAGTTACCCCATCATTGGCGTAAACCGATGAAAAAGATGCGATAAGTGATAAAAACAAGAGGCATAAAATGGGACTTTGTAAACGCGCCTTAAGACGAGCGAGAGAGATCACCATAGATGAGGACTCCTTAACACAGCGATAATACCAATCGATATAAGATCAATTGGTGGGGTTAAAAAGAGTCCATGCTATCAAATTGAGCGGTTAAAAAGATTAAAGAAGCGTAAATTATTACGGTGCGCGGTCCGATTTGCTCGGGAAAAGCGCTAAAAAACCAATATAAAGAAGTGGGAGAGCACCTGAAATAAGGACAATGCCTCCCCATGACAGACTTTCCCAAATGGGCGCGAAGAGCGTACTTCCGACAGCAGCGCCAATGTAGTAGGCGACAAAATAGAGGCTCGATGCCGTTCCGCGAAATTCGGTGGCGTGTTCGTTTACAAGCGCAGCCGCAAGTGAGTGAGCGGCGATCATTCCAAAACTGACAAAACAAAGGCCGATCATCACAATCCAAATGCTGGGAATGCCGGTGAGTAGCGTACCAAAGGCTAATATCCCAAGGGCGAAAAAGAGAATGATTTTTAACTGAATGCGATTGGCAAGAAAGCCTGCAATCGGCGCGCTTGGAACACCGCAAATAAGCGCTAAATAGAGCGATCCAATCGCTGCAACCGAGAGATAAAAGGGAGACCCTTCAAGATAAAAGGGCAGATAGGTCCAGACGGCAGAGTAGGTCATCTGAATCATAAATCCGATGCCAAAATAGCGCAGTAAGGTGTTATTTTTTAGATGGAAGGCAAAGCCTTTTAGATTCTCTTTAAATGAGCCCTGCGTTGCGCGGAAAAAGCGAGATTTTGGCAGAATAAACGTAATGAGCAGTGACACCACGGCGCCTGCCGTTCCCAAAATAAAAAAGGCCGTTTGCCAAGAATAATGATCGGTAATTATTCCCGTTGCAATCCGCCCAAGCATGCCACCAAAGGCGTTTGCTGCGATATAGATCGATACCGCAATTTTTAGGTCGCGTTTGGCGATCTCTTCACCCATATAGGCAAGGGCGGATGCAGGAAGCGCTGCCACCGCAAAGCCTTGGATAAAGCGCAAAATGATAATTAAAGTAAAGGAGTGGGTCATCGGGATGAGTAAAAAAGTGATGACCGATAGGAACAGGGAACCGAGCACAAATGAACGCCTACCATAGCGATCGGTCAACATGCCAAGGACATTTAGCCCAATAATGAGTCCGATAATACTAAACGACATCGTGAGGCTTACAACGGTGATTGAGACCTCAAATTCGCGCGCAAGCACCGGTAAAATTGGTTGAAGCGGGTAAAGAAATGCAAAGATAAAAATGGAGGCGAGACCAAGACTGATCGAGATCTTCCAGAACTCGGGGTCTTTGAGAGTATAGGGCGTTGGCATGGTGGTGATTTTTATTCTTATATAATGAGATATTTCTATCTATCACCATATTACAACTTTACAAAAAATCAAGTATCTTAGCTTGATTTTTAGCAGGTTAAATTGGGATTTTAGCACCTTATCGAGGGTAAGCGATTCTTTTCGATATGGAATTTAAAAACCACGCCGAAACGTGGTTTGTGTGTCAATAGAGTGAAAATGTATCTATTTATGAGATGCATCGTCTTGCTTGGGGAGCCAAAAGCGAGAGAAGAGGCGTCCCCATCGGCTTAATGTATGATCAAGTTCGGTTACTGAATTAAAGTCGGTATAGATACTCTCATTATCTTCATTTAATAGATTACGCCCAAAATGTTGCGCTTCAAGCGGAAATCCAGCGTAGTTTAATATAGTAACGCCTTCATCAAACGCAAGGCCGGGCTTATCGATGGTGCGATTATCCATTTTTTCAAAATCAACCACAATAAAGGTATTAGTACGATTGGGAATGTTGAGCAGCACTGAGGTGATTTTTCCGGCTGGAAAGAGGTGGTCGGAGGCGATGACCAGTAGGGTATCATCTGCGCTTTCATGGTGTTTAAGATATTGATAAAAATCCTCAATAATGCCATCTAAACAGTGTAAAACGCGTGGCATCACATATTTATAGCGATCATAATGAACGTCTTGACAGCGAAGCGCATCGACATGTCCATCTTCAAAGTGTGTATCAAGGGTATTGATGACCATAAAATAGGGCGCCTCTTGTTGGCTCAATTCATCGACTTTTTCCTTCATAAAGGCAAACAGATCATAATCGTGCATTCCACCATTCCAACTATCGAGCACATATTGATGATTGTGAAGCGCATTCATGCGGGGATAATCATAAATCTCCTCGGGGGAGAAACCATGTTGCGTATAGAAAATCCCTTTATTGGTAAATGTTTGCAGATATCCTGTTAAAAAGAGGTTGTGATAACCATTCTCTTTTAGCATATCGCCCATGCAAATCCCGTTGGGGAGAAAAGTATTCCGTTTATTGCGCTCGTGGCCGGTGTTACGGTTGATAAGTGGAATGGCGCACTGAGAGGCGACGGTTCCGGTAATCGTATTGGAGGTGATATTGAGCTGTTTAATATTGGTAAATTCAAGATGATTATCGGCAATGCGTTTTAAATTGGGCATAAGCTCAGGGAAATATTCATCGTTGGCATAAAATTGGCGCTCAACGCCTTCTAAAAACAGATAGATAATATTTTTCTTTTTGGCGCCTTCAGGAAGGAGATATTCCGCCTTTTGTGGACGTTTGTCATAGGCATCAAACTGGGCAATCTCGGCATCACTTGGCTGGCTATAATAGAGTGTCCCCACGGTGCGAAGATTCATCGAAAGGGGGTGAAATATCAGCGTCGGAATGAGTCCTAATAAAAGCCAAGGGGAATAAGTTTTTTTCGGTGTATACGGCAAAATAAAACGAAGGGTAACCCAGTAACTCAACAGGGCACCACCGATTAAACCGCCACTAAAAATCATCAGCGGATAGAAATCATTTAAGCGATTAATCTCGCCAAAACCCATCGCTAAATGATAGAGAATCATCTCATTGATGCCACCGCCCACAAAGAAAAAGAGCAGGTAACTAATGAGAAACAGAATAAGTAAAATCGCCGGTACCAAGGAGGCAAGGCGAAGCACCCATTTTGGGGTGTGTTGAGTGCGCACCGCCGTTAAAATAATGAGTGCAGTTCCAAGCGGAACCAGTAGCGTGGTGTAGATATTAAAAAATTGATCCATAATCAGTTAGCCGTTTTATACCTTCATTGAGCATTTTCGTGATGATCCTTGAGCGGTTACATCTGATATTGCAATTTAAATTGTAAAACATTGTGGAACTCAAGTTTCAGCGCCTCGAACGTTTCATCTTCTGGGTAGAAAAATTGTGTTTCGCTCAATTGAATGATGCAGGAGCCAAAGTCTGTTTCGTACCGCATAATCATGGGGACGCCACGGGGAACCGGCGACCAGACCTCTTCTCCGGTGGGGCTTCGGCGGATTAGACGCTGTTCGGGTACCTCTGTGGGTAGAGTTGCCATCAGGCGTTTGACAAGATCAAGATCGATCGGCACTAGATTTTTAATCGAGAGAAATTGGGCTCGTTCATAGCGCATCATATCGAGTGTATGCAGCGAAACCGGGCGGATGCTCATGCGATTATTATAATCATCCCACACAAGGCCCCCGCGTAAAAAGAGAATTTCATCGACTTTAAGATTGCCGGCAAAGCGCTCAATCATCTCGTCAAACAGGCGAATCTCCATGCGATTAAAGCGATCGTCCAGGGTGACAAAGGTCATCTTGTTGCCCGCCTTGCTATAAGTGGTGCGCAGATCGGTAATCAGCCCCGCGGTGATGCTCGAATCATCGTTATTGTTATAGCGTTTGTAGGTGGGCTCCGGCATATTCATAATGGCGCTGATGGAGTTGGTGATGATTTGGTCGATCTCCGTTTGATATTGATCGATCGGGTGCGCGGTTAAGAAAAATCCGAGCGTCGCTTTTTCCATCTGCAAGAGCTCAAATTCACTTAGCGGCGTCGCGGGTTGCAACTCATGTTGCACCGCTTCGGCAGGGCCTGCATCAAAAAGTCCAAAGAGATCATCTTGGCCACTGGCGAGGTTTTTATGATGTTGATCGGCAAGTTTAAGTGCCTCCGGCAGCGTTTCAAAAAGTTGCGCACGATAGGCGGCGCGATCGAGCACCGTTTCGAGAGATTCATCAAAGCAATCAAGGGCACCGGCGCGAATTAAGATCTCAATGGCGCGTTTATTGGTTCTTGAGAGATCGATGCGGCGGCAAAAATCAAATAGATCTTGGTAAGGCCCATTTTTATCGCGCTCTGCGGTTAATTGCTCCGCGGCCGCTTTCCCGTAACCTTTAAGCGCCCCTAAACCATAGATAATCTCATTTTGACGATTGACGGTAAATTGATAGTAGGACTCATTGACATTCGGGCGACGAATCGGAATCTCCATCGCCATACACTCTTCAATAAAGATCACCACTTTATCGGTGTGATCGAGGTCAGAGGAGAGTACGGCGGCCATAAATTCCGCAGGATAATGATGTTTTAAATAGGCCGTTTGATAGGAAAGCAGGGCGTAGGCGGCGGAGTGAGATTTGTTAAATCCGTAGCCGGCGAATTTTTCCATCAGATCAAAAAGGTGTCCCGCTTTTTCTTTATCAAAGCCAAGCTCATCGGCCCCTTTCATAAAGAGAATGCGCTGTTTCTCCATCTCTTCAGGGAGCTTTTTACCCATAGCACGACGCAGCAAGTCCGCGCCACCGAGGCTATAATTCCCGATGATTTGCGAGATCTGCATAACCTGTTCTTGGTAAACAATCACCCCGTAGGTTGGTTTCAGCACCGGCTCAAGTTCATCAAAAGGATAATCCACATCGGCAAGCCCGTGTTTTCGGTTGATAAAGTCCTCAACCATGCCCGATTCAAGCGGGCCAGGACGGAAAAGTGCCACAAGTGCGACAATGTCCTCAAACGTATCGGGCTGCATGCGGCGAAGCAGGTCCTTCATCCCGCGGGATTCAAGCTGGAAGACGGCGGTGGTTTGGCACGCTTTTAGAAGATCAAAGGTGGGTTTATCATCGAGCGGAATGGCTTGAATATCGATGGTTTTATCGCGGTTATATTCGATATTTTTGAGCGCCCAATCGATAATGGTGAGCGTTCGCAGCCCTAAGAAGTCAAATTTAACGAGGCCCGCCGATTCAATATCATCTTTATCATATTGCGTTACAAGCGCGGCGGATCCTTCCTCGCAATAGAGGGGGGAAAAGTCGGTGAGTTTGGTTGGGGCGATCACAACACCGCCGGCGTGCCGTCCGACCGATTTGGTTAAGCCTTCGAGCTGCTTTGCAAAATCGATGAGGATTTTAACCTCTTCATCTTGGTGATAGAGATCGTGGAGTTCAGGCTCTTGCATCATCGCTTTTTCAAGAGTAATGCCAAGCTCAAAAGGGATCAGTTTTGCGATATTATCCACAAATCCATAAGGATGGCCAAGCGCGCGCCCAACATCCCGAACCACCGCTTTTGCCGCCATCGTCCCGTGGGTTGCAATCTGCGAAACCGCCTCGCGCCCATAGGTATTGGCCACATATTCAATAACGCGGTCACGACCTTCCATACAAAAGTCTACGTCAAAGTCCGGCATCGAGACCCGTTCGGGGTTTAAAAAGCGCTCAAAGAGAAGGTCATAGGGTAGTGGGTCAAGATCGGTAATTTTTAGTGCCCACGCCACAAGAGAGCCCGCTCCCGAACCTCGTCCGGGCCCGACGGGGATGGCGTTATCTTTGGCCCATTGAATAAAGTCTGCAACGATCAGGAAGTAGCCGGGAAAGCCCATATTAATAATGACGTTGAGCTCCGTATCGAGCCGTTCCCAATATTTTTTATGGCTGTCGCGCGTCTCTTTACCGATGCGCTCCTCAAGGCCTACTTCCGATTTATGGCGGAAATACTCATCCATCGTCATTCCCTCAGGAATGGGGAAGTTCGGCAATTGCGGCACGCCTAGGGTAAGTTTTACGTTACAGCGTTTTGAGATCTCGACGGAGTTTTTAAGCGCTTCGGGAAGATCGGCAAAGAGCGCCTCCATCTCCTCGGGAGAACGTAAATATTGCTCTTTAGTGTAGTTTTTAGGGCGATTCGGATCGCTCAATACATGGCCCGATTGAATGCAGGAGCGCACCTCATGAGCCTCAAAGTCTGATGACTCCATAAAACGCACTTCATTATGCGCCACTAACGGGAGATTTTGCGCTTTTGCAAAGGGAATTGCCGCTTGAATAAAACGTTCATCATCTTCTGAGTTGGTTCGTTTGACACCAATATAGAGGCGATTATCGCTAAAGGGCTTAAAGAGCCCTTGAAGGGTGTGAAACGCCGCTTCTTCCGAGAGATTTAAGAGGGCATGCCCAAGGTGACTCTCTTTCGATAAAATCACAATCAGTCCTTCGTGATACTCATTTAACCACTCAGGCTTAATGTGCGGAACGCCTCGAATTTGTCCTTCGCGGTAGCCTTTACTTAAAATCTCGGCAAGATTGAGATAACCATCGTGATTTTGCGCAAGAAGTGTAATTTTTCCAACCCGATCATCTTCTTCGGTAACAAGCAGTGCATCGGCTCCAAAGATCGGCTTAATGCCATTTTTAAGCGCCTCTTTATAAAACTTGATTGCGCCAAATTCATTGCCTAAATCGGTGAGTGCCACCGCCGTTGCCCCTTGTTCTTTAAGCCGAGCAAAGAGAGGTTTAATCCGGATAATCCCGTCAGAAATGGAAAATTCAGTATGTAAATTTAGATGAACAAAGCTCATAGACGCGCCGTTACAATTGGGTAAATAAGGGATGGAATAAAAGATGAAATTGTATCACAAAAGGGGGATTTACAGGGAGGGAAAGCGGGCATTCTTTAATCGACTTCGTGGATGATTAAGTCTCGTTTAGAAGGAAAATCAGGCGATTACAAGGATGGAGTGAATCCTTGACCGCTCGCATTAGATGGTGCGTTTTAATTGATATATAAATTTATATAATATCGTTTGATAAATATAAAACACCTGCTATACTACTCTCACATTCCTTGATTGTGATCTAATCAAAGAGATATATCGAAGACCATAATTTGAATAACGAATTAGGAGTAACAGCAATGGCTGACTATAAAGCATTAGCAAAGCAGGTAAAAGAAGAACGTAGATTTTTAATGAATGAGTGCCAAGAAGTCGGTAAAGCGATGTATGGCCTTCATATGGCGGCGGTGAAAGACGGCGCACTAGAGAAAAAAACGAAAGAATTAATTGCGCTTGGCATTGCTATCAGTAAACAGTGTGAAGGATGCATTGTCGCGCACGTAGAATCGCTTTTAGCGATGGGCGCAACGCTTGAAGAGATCGCGGAAGTGGTCGACGTTGCGGTTCTAATGGGCGGAGGCCCTGCGGTTACTTATGGTGGTAAAGCCATTGAGATCGCAAAACAGCTCAGTGCATAATTTAATGTAATCCACATTAGAAAATGCAGTAACATCTTTTCGATTGCTAAATCTTTTAGTACTTTGACCCAATCTCGTAGGTTGGGTCTTTTCTGCGTTTTTCGGGGTAAATCCTCGGTGGATAATGGCATTAAAAATCGCATCAAACAAGGGCAAATCAAAAGGCTTGGACAGAGGCCCCTAAGTTCGATTATGATAGCGTAAGTGCATTAATATAATAATAAACGAGCGATCATAAAAGAGAGGAGTCTATGACCAAGTTGCCGACTGATTTAGCCCTTTTTAATTACCTTTATCGTGAATATGAAGCCCCATTTCGCGACTTTGATACTAAATCGCGTCCGACTAAAATGTATGTCCCGATCGATTTAACGAAAACGGCGACGCATTTTCATCTCGATCCTGATCTCATCTACGCACGCTTTCTCTACTATTTGGAAGAAAAATATAGCATTAAACGGGAGCGCGGACCGGGGGTATCGCTCTTTTTAGAGATGAATGGTTCGCTTTGTGTCAATTATCCCTATCTTTCCGCGATTGTGGCCGATCTTCGGGTGGGCTTTCGTAAAGAGCTCTTTATTCTCTCTGCGTCACTCGTGGCGGTTGCGATCTCCATCATTGCGCTCTTAATTTCCGTGGTGAAGTAGTGTTAAGCGCGTAAGAGAGGAATCGTTCATCAAAGAACTCCCTCCAAGGTGATGGTCAAGTTGGAGGGATTGTTCTCATTCATGAGTGATTTATGGATTAGATTGTATCGATTAATCCTGATTCCATGCTTTCGGTATTATAAAGCCATCGTAAAGAGGCTCGGAATGAATATAATCACGAAACTCATCAGATTCGTAGGCCTCTTTCAGCGCCTTCGCCCATTCGGTATCAAGGTCCTCACCGCGGATTGAGACAATCACCACATGTTCTTCAGGCGTTGCCTCAAGTGCCAATCCATCGCTCATTTTTAAGCCCGCATTAGCGATATAATTCCCATTAACAATGGCAAAGTCCACATCGTCTAACGTTCGTAAACTCTGCGCCGGATCGATCTCTAAAATCGAGAGCGTATAATTCCCCGGCAGAATCGATTTTGCACTGAATGTAGCAATCTCGGCATTTTCATCAATGGTAATCCAGCCAAGGGATTCCAGCAGGCGAGCGGCGCGTTCACCATTAACGGGATCATTTGGAATTGTCACCGTCATTCCATCTTTCACCACATCAAGAGACGAATGGCGCGTTGAGCGGAGCGATTGGGGCGCGCTGGCCGTATCGGCGAGCTTTACCATATTCATTTTTAAAATGGGGTTGATACTCTCCATATAGGCGCGACTCTGGAAGACGGTGGCATCAATGGTGCCCTCCTTCATCGACGGATTAAGCTGGTTATTTTGCGACACCACGCGTACTTTCACCTTAAATCCCTTCGCTTCGAGAATCGGGCGAATCCCCTTCTCAAATTGATCCACATAGGTGGACGGGCCAAAACCAATGGTGATGGTTTTTGCCGCATCAGTATCGCCTTTATCGCCACAGCTACTCAAAAATAACATCGATAAGAGCGTAAGTGCGATAAGAAGTGGTCGTTTTAACATTGAATGAATTAAGGGCATCATATAAACCTCCTTGTTTTATAGATTATCTGGATTGGATTGATTGGATCTGTCAGTTTGGTTAGACTCTTTCTGCCATGCTTTCGGGTAGATAAACCCATCAAAGAGCTCATCGGAGCGAATATAGGCTTCAAATGCGTCCGATTCATAGGCCGCTTTTAGATCATGTGCCCACGGTTTATCTTGATTGACGGCGCGAATCGCCACTTTCACAAGGTGTTCGGGCGGGGAATCTTCAATCACAAGGCCATCACTAATTTTATCCCCTTGATTGGCCACATAATTTCCATTAATAATGGCAAAATCAAGGTCGGCGAGCGCGCGGGGCAATTGGGCGGAATCCATTAACACGAGTTTAAGCGCATACTTTTTCGGGGTGACGGAATTGATGTGAAAGGTGGCAATCTCTAAATCTGGCGGAATTTCAACCCAATCGAGATCTTCTAAAATGCGCACAGCCCGCTCAAGGTTCACCGGGTCATTCGGGAGGCCAACGCTCATCCCATCTTGAATTGCATCAAGGGTTTGGTGCTTTAAAGAACGGAGCGATTGCGGTGCGCTTGGCGTGTCGGCCCAGACGATCATATCAGCATCAAGGCGGCGATTCATCTCGATCATATTGGCGGTACTAATATGGACCGAGGCATCGATTGCACCCTCTTTTAGCGCGGCGGGAATCATCGAGTTTTGCGAGAAGGTTTTCGTCTCAACACGATATCCTTGCGCTTCCAAGATCGGTTTTACGCCATTTTCAAATTGATTGATATAGGTGGAAGGCCCAAAACCGACGGTGATGGTGCTCTGGGGAAGAGTGCTCGGTGTTGTGTTCTGTTGGGGAGATTCTTCACTATTGCCGCAACTCGTTAATAGCATTAATCCGGCGCCAAGAAGGGGAATCATCAGCGGGTGGAAAAAGTGCCACATTCGAGAGGGCGTGGCATCGGGGTCGATCGGTCCGGTTGGACGGGTCATAGCATTAGATAACATAGTGATCTCCTTTAGGGTAGTTAAGTTTGTTATCACGATGTGAATTGAGTGCGGATTTTGCAAGACTAATGAGAACGGCATCTTCCATCGGCGGATTATGAAGTCCTGCGCGAACGTCACGATAGTAGCGCTGTAAGGGATTATTCGCTTGAAGGGAACGGGCGCCCACAAGACGCATCGCAAGATCGACAATTTCAAGGGCATTTTCTACTACAGCAACTTTGACTGCCGCAAGCTCATCGCCTAACGACGCTCGTGTTTCTTGGTCACTTTCGTCCCAGTTACGGGCAACGCCATAGAGAAAATGATCGTTTTGCAATATTTTAAGGCGTATCGCACCGAGCTTTTGTTGCACCGCTGGGAATTGGGCAATGGTGCCACTTGCAATGCTGTTGGGCGCGTAGGTATTGGCAAAATTGAGCGCATAATCAAAGGCAGCAATGCTGATGCCGTGATAGACCGCCGGAATATGCAGTAGCCAGCCACGGGGGGATTTGTTACCCGGCTCAAGATCGTAGAGATAAGCATTTTCAGGAAGCGAAACGTGATCGAGCACAAGATCGTGACTGCCGGTTGCGCGCATAGCAACGGAATTCCACGTCTCATCAATGGATAGGCCGGAGTACTCACGTTTGACTAAGAAGTTTGCTACCCGATCGCTCCCGGTAATGGAGGCACTCACCACAAAATAATTCAGCACGGGTGAGAGTGTGGTAAAGGTTTTTCGCCCATTAATTATCCAGCCGGTTTCGGTTTTCGTTGCGGTGGTTTCAGGTTTACCACCGCGGGTTGGGCTACCTGTTGCAGGTTCTGAGGCAGCATTATTAATGAGCGCCCCATTTGTTTGCACATCGCTTGCAAATTCTTTAAAAAGCTCGGGCGACCACTCATCTGTTTGGCCTAAATTTTGCGTGATGCCCATATGCCAGCCGATCGCAAGGGCGGTTGAGCCATCCATCTCCGCTAAGGTTTGTTGCATTTTTAGCAGTTCAACGAGCGAAATATCGAGCCCGCCATGGGTTTTTGGAAGGACAATCGCCGGATAATCGATGGCGCGTAGGTCGGCAATATTATTAAAAGGGAAGCTGTTTTCCTCATCGTGCTCTGCTGCGCGATCGCGAAAGGGGCGCGCTGTTTTACGAAGAAGCGCTAAGCGTTCATGAGGGGTAGAGAGGTGTAATAAACTCATACTAGATCCTTTAGTTGTGATGTTTTTTGGTGTAATTAATATGCAATGAGAGATTAAAAGAAGGGGGAAATCTGCGCTTTTTTTCGCTTACTAGGGATTTTAAGACGAATAGAGCCACAGATGCCCCCTAATGGAGTGATCCGTTAATCGATAAATAGGTAAAGTCGGAAGGTCGGAAAATCAGGTGAGTTGAAGGCTTTAGATTTATGCTCTGACTCGGCGGGCCCAGAGATTTCCGAGTGATTGAATGCCTTGCACTAAGATCACAAGGGCAATCACGGTGTAGAGCATCGCCGCACCATCAAAGCGTTGATAGCCGTAGTTGAGCGCCAAATCGCCAATGCCGCCAGCGCCCACCGCTCCAGCCATCGCGGTTGCGCCAATAAGGCCGATCGTTGCGGTGGTGAAGTTTAAAATTAGCGAGGCTTTCGCTTCCGGTAAGATAAAGCGCCAGACAATCTCAAAGGTGGTCGCTCCCATCGAATCGGCCGCTTCAATAATTCCATCGTCCACTTCTAATAGCGAGCTCTCAACGAGTCGTCCGATAAAGGGTGCAATATAGATGGTTAATGGCACAATGGCAGCGCTAGTTCCGATCGAGGTACCTACCACAAAGCGGGTAAAGGGAATGATCGCGACGAGTAAAATAATAAAGGGGAGTGAGCGCACGAGGTTCACCACTGGATTGAGTAGCCCATACAGCGTGCGATTGGGTTTAATGCCATCGGGGCGAGTTAAAACAAGCGTAATCCCGATGAGTGATCCAAGTAACGCGCCAAGTGTGAGGGCGACGGCAACCATGATAAAGGTCTCTTCGCCGGCTTGAATAAATTGTTCCAGAGTAACTTGTGTTTTGAAAAAGCTGTTCATGCGATGGTCTCCCCGTGTTGATTTAGTTGTTGATTCTGATCCTGATTTTGATGGTGATGAATGGTCTCGGCGTTTAATCGGCTTAAAGTGACGCGAACGCCACGCTCTTCTAAAAAGCGAATGCCTTCTTCAATATCGTCGTTATTGCCTTTAAGCTGGACAAACATGCCCCCGATCACCGATCCATCGATCTCGATCATATTGGCAAAAAGGATATTAACGATGACTTTTCCTTGAAGCATCAGCTCATTGATAACAGGCGTATGCGCTGAATTACCTAAGAACTCAAAGCGATAGATATGATTGGGCAGATCGTCCTCAAGATTGGCAAGCACGCGAAGGGGAATCTCCTCTTCAATCACCGTATTGATAAATTTGCGGGTAATGGGGGCTTGCGGATTTTGGAAAATCTCGAGCGTCGGGCCCGTTTCAACGATATGGCCTTTCTCCATGACGGCAATGCGATTACAGAGATATTCGACCACTTCCATCTGGTGGGTAACCATCATGATGGTAATACCTTGTTCGCGATTGATCTTTTTGAGAAGGTCCAAAATCGCCAGCGTCGTTTGCGGGTCAAGGGCGGAGGTGGCTTCATCACAAAGCAGAATATGGGGATTGTTAACGAGCGCCCGGGCAATGCCGACACGCTGTTTTTGCCCACCGGAGAGTTCTCGCGGGTAGGCGTTCTTTTTATCAGGAATCTCGACAAACTCTAATAACTCGGTCACTTTCGCATCGATCTCTTGATTGGAAAATTGCTTATGGCCTAAGCGAAGAGGAATCGCGATATTTTCCGCAACGGTTTTTGATTCAAGCAGATTAAAATGCTGAAAAATCATGCCGATGCGTTTTTTAGCATCACGAAGTTGTTTCGGGGAGTAGTCATTGAGTGCGTGACCATCGATGATCACATCGCCAGAGGTTGGCGTTTCAAGTGCGTTAACTAGGCGGATGAGTGTGCTTTTTCCTGCGCCACTGTAGCCGATAACGCCGAAGATATCACCTTTTGAGATGGTGAGGTTAATGGGGTGAAGTGCGGTGGTGGTTGTGTTGTTTTTGACGTATTGTTTCGTTACATTTCTAAATTCAATCATCGGGTATGTCTCTTATATAAGGCGGATTATCAGGAATAGTTTGGGTATAAGAATTCATTGCGCAGCAGCACATCGAACAACAACACATCATCATGATTGAACGGTTCATAGTAATCTCCGGTAAGCATTTTGCCTAAATTAGGTTAAATATTTTTGTCCAGAATTGCACAAAGTGTGGAATTCAAATTGGACTGACCTTGATCAATAAAGCACACCTTTTTTGAAAAGGCAACGTTAAATCGATAATTTTTTAATTACGATTTTTTGTAAATGAATCAATAACAAACTACTAACGATTCATTTTATAGTTATATATTTTAATGAACTGAATCAGTGAATTATCGACGAGATAGGAAAAAGAGAACGCTTTTTTGTATGTTTATTGCTGGCATAAAAAAACCTTGAAGGCATTGCCATCAAGGTGGATATTGATCAGCGATTTAATGGGCGCGTCTCTTCAATCGTCGTCGGCTCGTGGGGCGTTTCGGGATTAAAATCCATTCGACTAATGTCGACATAGAGCGCGATAATCAGCAGGATAATTGGCGGGAGCATCAGTTTCGCGATGAGGCGCTCTTCAGTATTTAAAAAGAAAAATTGACGAAGAAGAGTGTCATAAAGTCCTAGCAGAAGTAGGGTAATCACAATGATTAGATCGACCACAAGCCCTAAAAGCGGTGAGCCAAGGAGCGAACAATAGAGGAAAATCCCTATCAAGATAAGAAGTGTCATCTGCTTGTGGTTCATCATCGTGTGCCCCCCTTCATTGTGATAATCGGCGAGAATGCCTATTTAGTATATAAGAAATGAAGGGGCTATGCTCTTAAATCAGCGGGTAATGACCGAATTTTTGATAAAAATCGAGTGGATGTTAACGTTATGGAATGGCTAGGGAATCATCAGGCAATAAAAAAGCAGACCCATTGAGCTAAAAGGTCTGCCCGCTCGGAGAGAGCTTATGAATTAGTACTGATTTCGTACTAGTTAGAATAGTATAGCCTATATTTTCCCTATCGGTTTCACTTTTAAGCCGATTTTAATCGGTGAAGCAATAATGTAGTGATTTGGTAGGGAATTTCGCAGAAAAAATCAAAATTAAGCGTATATTTCAACAAAAAGCAGTGTTATATTGAAGTTAGGTCAAAAAAACGAATACTCATAATAATTATCATCGAGGAAAAACAATGGTTCATTATGCAAACGTGAATGAGTTTATGGAGGCAATCCAAAACCGCGATCCCCATCAGCCTGAATTTACGCAATCAGTGCGTGAGTTTTTCACCTCAATTTGGGGCTTTTTGGAGGCAAATCCCTATTATAAGGATTATGAATTATTATCGCGTATCACCGAGCCTGAGCGCATGATCCAGTTTCGCGTCACCTGGCTCGATGATAATGGCAAAGTGCAGGTCAACCGCGCTTGGCGGGTGCAGTTTAACTCCGCGATTGGGCCCTATAAAGGGGGCATGCGTTTTCACCCGACGGTCAATATCTCTATTTTAAAATTTCTTGGTTTTGAGCAGACCTTTAAAAATGCACTTACAACGCTTCCAATGGGCGGTGGAAAGGGCGGATCGGACTTTAATCCGAAAGGAAAAAGCCGTGGCGAAATTATGCGGTTTTGCCAATCATTAATGGTAGAACTCCATCGCCATTTAGGCAGTAGCACCGATATTCCCGCCGGCGATGTTGGTGTTGGCGAGCGAGAAGTGGGTTATATGGTGGGCATGATGAAAAAGCTCACTAACGATTTTTCTTGCGTATTTACCGGGAAAAATACCTCCTTTGGCGGAAGTCTTATTCGTCCGGAATCGACCGGCTATGGGCTGATCTATTTTGTTAAAGCGATGCTCGAACGGCGAAACCAAACGCTTGAGGGAATGCGAGTTTCAGTCTCAGGCGCGGGGAATGTGGCGCAATATACCATTAAAAAGGCCGTTGACATGGGCGCGAAAGTGGTGACGGCGTCCGATTCAGGCGGCATGATCTATGATGAAGCGGGTTTTGATGAACATAAAGCAGAGCGTTTTATCGAGATGATGACCAAAGAGGGGAAACGCCTTCAAGATTATGCTGAAGAGTTTGGACTTACCTATCATGAAGGGAAAAAACCGTGGAGCGTACCAGTGGATATTGCACTTCCGTGCGCGATCCAAAATGAACTCCGCATGGCCGATGCATTTGTGCTCATTCGTAATGGCGTTAAAGTGGTGGCGGAAGGGGCAAATATGCCCACAACGATCGACGCGACCAATGCCTTTTTAGAAGCGGGTGTCCTCTTTGCACCAGGAAAAGCGGCGAATGCAGGTGGGGTTGCCACGTCCGGTCTTGAGATGGCGCAAAATGCGATTCGTCTATCGTGGACAGCGGAAAAAGTGGATCGTCGTCTGCACGATATTATGCTCAATATTCATGAAGCGTGCGTGGTTCATGGCGAGCATCGTGAGCGCGAGCAGGGCGTGATTAATTATGTGGAAGGGGCAAATATTGCCGGATTTATTAAAGTGGCCGACGCGATGATTGCCCAAGGGGTGATTTAAATCGTAATAATCAAATCGAGGATTATTAGATTGTATAAAAAGTGCTCGAAGTGAGGAATGAATAATCGAGAATCAGAATAAAAGCGATCATTCATCTCACGCCGAGCACTTAATATCGGTTTAATTTTGCGAATTAGGCTTTACGCATAAACTCCGATTTGAGCTGAAGGCTTACCCCATCGACCTTACAATCGATATCATGATCGCCATCAATAATGCGAATGTTGTTGATTTTTGTACCGGTTTTAATCACAAGTGATGAGCCTTTCACTTTGAGATCTTTCACTAAAAAGACACTGTCGCCATCTTGCAGCTCATTACCGTGGGCATCACGGGTGACAACGCGCGCTGCTTCAGCCTTTGCTGCCTCTTCTTCCGGTGACCATTCGTGGGCACAATAAGGGCAAACGTAGTGAAAACCATCGAGGTAGGCATCGCCCATATCACAGGCCGGGCAATTTGGAATCTCACTCATAAAAACTCCTTAAAAATGAAATGGATAATCAAAAATGAGGAGAGAAGTGTATCACAATCGCTCGATAAAAAGGAATTTAGCTGAAAAAGCGCCCACTTTTGCGTAAACTATTTTAATCAGAATCAAATTGTCTAACATTTAAACGAAATAATAAGGAAGCATAATCAATGGCCGCGCGCATCTATTTTTGGGTAAAATGGTTAATCCTCGCATTTGTGCTAATCTCGGTTGCGATCACCATTATCACGCTAACGTTTAAAGACTTTAAGCCCAATCCTAGCTTTATGGGGAAAAAGCGTCCGCCGATCGATCGCTCCTATCAAACTAAAATTGATCAAGCACTCGACCCAATCCTTGCCGAACATGCGGGCGAAACGGGGCTTGTGCTCTTAGAGGATAATCTTGATGCCTTTGCCATTCGCGCGATTACGGCGAGAAATGCAGAGCGAACGCTCGATGTTCAATACTATATTTGGAACGATGATCTGACCGGCCATATGCTCGGTATGGAGCTTTTAAAGGCGGCCGATCGAGGCGTTTTTGTGCGGATTTTGCTCGATGATCTTAATGCCATTAATAAAGACTCGGTTTTATCGGGATTAGCGGGGCATCCACAGATTGAAATTCGCCTCTTTAATCCGATCCATAGCCGTCAAAATATTATTACACGCAGCGTTGAGATGGTGTTTCGGGGCTTGAGCTTAAATCGTCGCATGCATAATAAAGCGTGGATTGCCGATAGTCAGCTCGCGATTATCGGCGGGCGCAATATTGGTAATGAATATTTCGATGCCGATCCTGAGACCAATTTTTTCGATGTCGATCTTCTGTTAGCGGGGAACGCAGTGGGGGAGACGGAAGCGATTTTTGATCAATTTTGGAATAGTCCTGCGGTGATTCCGTTTAAACAGATTATGCCCTGGAAGAAAAAGTCGCTCCAAAAACTGCGTGATCGTGAGCTTGAGGTAGATGCTTCTGAGCGTGATATTCGCGAGCTTTATTTAGCAGAGATTAAAGCCTCGCCTTCGATTCGTGAGCTCTTTTTAGGGGAGCGTGAAATCATTTGGACTGATAAGGCGCACGTCTATTCAGATCCGCCTGAAAAAGTGTTTGATGAGAATGAGGACGAATGGCTCGTGAATACGGTTTTACATCGTGCTTGGAGCAGTGCCTCGGAGGAATTTTATCTCATTTCGCCCTATTTTGTCCCCGGTGAAGCGGGTGTTACCCAAATTTGTGATCTGCGTGAGCGAAATGTCAATGTACAGATTTTAACCAATTCGTTGGCAGCCAATGATGTGATGATGGTGCATGGGGGCTATGCGCCATATCGTAAACCGCTCCTTGAATGTGGCGCAATGCTTTATGAGTTGATGCCCTTTAATATGGGGAAACGTCAAGGGATTGGGGCAAAAGGCGCGAGTCTGCATACCAAAGCCTTTATTATTGATAATCGTCTCAGTTTTATCGGTTCCTTTAACCATGATCCTCGCTCAGCACGGCTCAATACCGAGATGGGGATCTTATTTGAGAGTGAAGTAATTACCGATAGTTTGAAAGATCTTTATGAAAATCATGTCACCCAACAAAATAGTTACATCCTCTTTTTAGAGGAAGGAAAAATTCGCTGGCGGGATGAAGCAGCAGGGGATCCAAAAATCTGGACACGCGAACCGGAGACAGGGCTTATCAAGCGGGCAATGACCAAAATCGTAAGCTGGCTCCCGATTGAATCGCAATTATAGCGACAACAATTATAAGGACAAAAGATAAAGCGAAAGACTGGCAAAATGCAGGTCTTCTCCTTGATATGCTTGCCGGCGGCCTATCCAGTCCTGATACAGGGCTTTTAGGTACCCTTGCGGGAGCGAGCAATCCGGTTATTGCACAGGGTATTAAGGATTTAGTGAATAAGGAGGTTCTAAAAGATGGCGGAATGGGTCATCTGTTAGCTCATGCAATTGCCGGGGTAGCGATGGCAAAAGCTAATGGTGGCGATCTCCTTTCTGGAGCAATGTCAGCTGGCGGCGCAGAAGCATTAGCGCCGATCATCGCAGAATTCCTCTATGGTGATCGAGGCAAAAATCCTGAAGAGTTAAATACCGATGAGAAAAACACCCTAAGCGCCATTATCGGAATTCTCGGGACAGGCGCCGGTGCATTAACGGGCGATAGCGCAATTGATGCCGTAATCGGCGATAGCGTTGCAACCAATGCGGTAGAAAATAACCATTTAATACCTAAGAAACTACAAGGTTGTACACATTCAAATTCTGCATTGTGTGGAGCTGAACAGAAATTAATTGATAAGCTTTTAGAAAGTGGTGTGCCCTCGTATGAGGATATAACAGCCAAAATAGAAGCTTGTACACAAGATCCAATTTGTACGCAGGCTGAAGAAAATGCAATACGCTTAGAAGGTATTGATGCTACCAAAGAAAAAATTAACGATTTATTTGCTAATGGAGAATTATCTCGTCAGGAACTTGCTCTTCTAAATAATCAATTAGCCGCAGACATTTCTGAATATATGAGGCAAGAAGGAAATGTTGGCGAAGAGATGAGCTGGAAAGAGAAACCTTATGGTTATTTTATAGATGAAAATAATATTAAGGAGAAAATGGCATTAGGGCTATCGAGAGAGGAGGCAGAATTTGATGCACTGATAGATAAAACCCTAGAAATGGGTATTGCCAGTCTCGGTGGTATTGGGGGGATAAAAGGAGGGGGCAAAAAGCCAGGGAATTCTAATAATAAAGACAAGGAAGAATCTGGAAATAAAACGCAAGTATCAGGTAATCATTCCAATAGAGAAATAGTATTAGATAAGGTTAATACATATGAACAAGCTCGAAATAAAGCTTTAGATTTGGTTGGTGATTTGGGTGTGGATTCAAAACCCTATATAGGGACATTATCTGCAAGCGCTGGATATGAGAAAGTTGTAGGAAGAGTTAGTGCGGATGGAAAAAAAAGATGGCGCTTAGATTATGATCCCGATAAAGGAATGCATATTAATATTGAGGATTTTTCAAAAGGAAAAGGAAGTAAAGGCGTAAAGGTAGTTATACCATTTAAGGGAAACGAGCAGGATTTTAAGAACATATTGAATCATTTAAATAGGTAGTATTGTTATGAAAACATTGTTTGATGAGTGCATAGAAGCATTAGCATTAGAATGTAAAATTAAAATTTTTGATGAACAAACAAGTCGGAATATTGTTAATATGTTTGAAGATTTGTATCCAATCAGTAAGTGGAATTATGTTGAATGGAGTAAAGTTAAAGTTAAAAAGAAGATTGAGTTATATAATTATTCTTTTAATGATGTTTACGAATTTTTAAAAGATAATGCTCTTTCGAGAGACTCAGAAATATATATAATTTGGGATGACGTGCAAATACCTGTAGTTAAAAGTACTTTAATTAGTATTCTCAATAATTTTGATGACGTGGAGTGCGTGGCACCTAATATATGGTTACTGTCAGCTGATAAAATGTATTTGATAGAGTTTCATCACGATGGAGATAGAGGCTGGACAATAGGATTGACATCTAGTATTAGAAAATAATTGGGTCGCTTTTAAATATTACAAATATGCATATTTAAATGTACTATTCAATTGAGTTTAAAAGCTGTTAAAAAAGTTGATCCTACGATGGAATAAAATCAACAAATCTGACGGCTGATAATGATATTAATATTATCGCTGCAGAGAGCACTTCTAGTGAAGCTAGTAAAAACAGTAGCTCAGGCTGGAATGCCGGCGTTGTGGCGGCAATTGGTTCTGGTGGAACGGGTTTTGGGATTACTGCCGGTGCCAATAAAGGCAAAGGTAAAGGTCAAGGCAGCGGCGAGTATTACACCAATAGCGTTGTCGGCACTGAAACAGGCAAAACCATAATCGTAAGTGGTGGCAATACCAATATTGTTGGTGGTGAAGTCTATGGAAAAGGCGTAGAACTTGATGTCGGTGGTGATCTTACGATCGTTAGTACGCAAAATCGTTCCGATTACCATAGTAATCAGAAAGACTCTTCTGTTCAAGGTGCGTGGATGTTGGGCGGTGGTGGTTCTGTTTCAGGAAGTCATAGCCAATCTAAAATCGATGCTAATTATCAGTCTGTAACAGATCAGAGCGGAATTTTTGCCGGCGATGATGGTTTCCAAGTGAAAGTTGAGGGGAATACGCACCTTTCAGGTGGCGTTATTGTGGCCAATGAAAAAGCAGAGTTAGAAGGTCTTAACAGCTTTGAAACCGGCACGATTACCTCCAATGATCTTGTCAATAAATCAGAATATGATGGTGAAGGGGTTGGGATTAGCGGCGGTTATGGCTATCAAAATGATGGGCCAAACAATCCGAAAGGAACTAATCCAACGCAAACAGAAACGGTTAATCTCCCTGATGGCTCGCATAGTGTGAATAAAAATGTGGGTTACGGTAAAGATAAAGAGTCTGAATCAAGCGTCACACAATCAGGTATTGGCACCGGCAACATTAAAGTTACGGATAATGAGAAGCAGAAAGAACTCACCGAACAAACCGCCGAGGAAGCAACAAAAGGGATTGAGAGCAATCTCACCACCGAAACCGTTGCTGACAATAGTGGTGCGATCGAGAATATCTTTGATAAAGAGAAAGTCCAAGCGGAGATTGATCTACAAGTTAAAGTAACGCAGCAGTTTGACCGAACGCGTCAGGATATGAAGCAGATCATCAATCAAAAAATTGATGAATACAAGGATAAAAATCCAGATAAAGCGAAAGATTGGCAAAATGCCGGCTTACTACTCGATATGCTTGCCGGCGGTCTATCAAGTCCCGGCGAGGGTTTAGGCATTGTTGCTGGCGCAGCAAATCCTGCAGTAGCGCAAATGATCAAAGGAATGGTCAATGATGGGACGCTTGAAGAAGGAGGTTTAAGTCATCTCCTCGCGCACGGAATCGCCGGCGCAGCAATGGCAGCGGCCAATGGTGGCGATCTATTATCAGGAGCATTAACGGCAGGCGGTGCAGAAGCTCTAGCGCCGATCATTGCAGAATTCCTCTACGGCAAAGGCAAAAAACCAGAAGATTTAACCGCAGATGAAAAAAATACCCTAAGCGCCATTATCGGAATTCTCGGTATAGGAGCTGGAGCTTTAACAGGTGATAGCGCCCTAGATGCCGTAATCGGTGACAGTGTTGCAACCAATGCGGTGGAGAATAATCTTACTCACAATAAAGCTGGCTCGAATAAGCTTCCTGATCGGTTGAAAGAGCTTGATACAAAAATTTCTGAACATATTCCAAGTATGGATGAATTTCAGGAAAAATTTGATCAATGTACAACTAATGAATGTAAAAAAGAGGTTCGTGAAGAATATTATAAGGCTTCAGAGTTAGGTGATCAGAAAATTCTTGAACTTTATGAGTCAGGAGAGTTATCAAAAGAAGATATTAAGGATTTAGTCTCCCATTATCGAGATGCGATGATGAAAGGGGCTAGTGAAGGAGAGAAAAGATGGGAGAATAATCCATCAACCTTATCAACGCTTGAGTGGGCTAATACTATATCTAATTCCGCTCTAAATGCGATTCATGAGGCGATATTAATTGATGAAATGACAGCCAAAAGGGGAATAATTCTAGTAATTTTAAAGATCATGCCCGTAATGAAAAACTCATAGGAACTAATACAAGTGTTAATATAAATCAGCAAAATAAGCATATAGTCGGAACAAATGAAAATAAAACAGCAAATTCTAGCAGCTCAACACCAAGATCTACTTTAAGTAAAGATTTGGATGTTCAAAAAATTGTAGACCAATATGCAGGAACAGGTAGAGTGATTCCAGGAGGGAAAAAATTTGGAGAGCCAGGTTCAAAAGAAAGAATTTCTAGTGATAGAGTCATCGGGAATTATTATGATGCCGGTTTACAAAAATTTATTCCCACAAAAAATTTTATAATTCATTACTCAAAAAAAGGAGTTCACATTGTCCCAGCAAGACCTTAAGAAGAAAAATAAGCTTATAATTATTGAAACTGAGCTCAAAAAAAGTACTTTTTATAGCCTGATTGGTAGAGCTAGTAAAAAAATGAGAGGAATTAGTTTCAATTATCAAGACTCGGTATTTACAATTGAGTTTTTTTTTGATCAAGAGCTCACAGAAGAAGAAGAAGAAGAGATGGAATATGCTCATACAGAAGTATTAGCTGATATTTGGCCTGATATATATGACGGTGACATACGTTTAAAGTTAACGGTAGTCCCTGTCACAAAAGATATTTTTGAAAAGAAAGGAAACCGTGGTTGGATTTTTTTGCGCAAGGAGTATGAATAGTATTCAGCTCATAATTTACTTATGGTAGCTGGCAGATTCAACTATGAAGTGCGACATGTGGATTTTTAGCTAAAAATTCATTAGGTATTAAATATCTTAGCACTTTTCGAGATCTATTAGTTCAACAGGAAGGTGGATAATTGATATTCAGCATCATGCTATTATTAATCTTTTCAAGAAAAATAACTTATTGATTTTAGGAGGAGATGTTTATAAAAAAGGGTCTGAAGGGGGCTTTGAATTTATTTATGCTAGTTGGTCCTATGATAGTAATGATATTCAAGAAAGTATTTTAGTAGCTAGAGATTATTTAGAAAAGTTTAAAGAACAAGATTTTTACGTAGTTTTTGTAATAAAATTGTTAAATCATAAATAATTTTTTGTTGGTTGTAGCGTAAGCTCGCACATGGTTTATTAGGCGTAACAGTTGCAACCGCCAATGGGGCGATCTGTTAATGGGCATTAACGGGAGATAGTTATTCCTAAGCAGTATACTTAAATTGTCTCCCTCGGTTCTAGTAAATCAGAAAGCGAAACTTGGGCAGAAGAAAAAGTTGCCTCAGGAAGCAAATATCTTTGATAAAGAGAAAGTTCAGGCGGAGATCGATCTACAAGTCAAAGTAACACAACAGTTTGACCGAACGCGTCAGGATATGAAGCAGATCATCAATCAAAAAATTGATGACTATAAAGATTCTGATCCAGAAAAAGCGAAAGACTGGCAAAATGCAGGTCTTCTCCTTGATATGCTTGCGGGCGGGCGGCTTAGAAAGCTGTCCGGCAACCCGATAGAGAAAGAAAAGCACTCTAGAGATTCCCTCAGAGTGCTTTTTAAATTTTCATGTATATCGTACATTTTACATCGTTAACGATGACGTTTGATTAGATTAGCTAAGTTTCGCGGTAATCCACGCTTTCGCGGCTTCAATCGCTTTGTCCATATTTTCAGGTTCAGTGCCACCACCGTTTGCTGAATTAGGGCGACCGCCCCCTTTTCCGCCAACTTCTGCGGCGGCTACATTTAAGAAATCGCCCGCCTTAAAGGTTTTGGTTAACTCTTTTGCAACCGATGCCACAAGTGCGACCCGACCATCAACTTCAGAAAGAAGAAGCGTTGCGCCATGAGTGCTTGCTTGTAGGTTATCGCAAAGTTCACGGAGTGAACGGTTATCAGCGCCATCGAGTTTTTCGATAATCACTTTAACGCCGCTCAATTCCATCGCGTTGTTGATAATACTCTCGCGATTAGCAAATACGAGTTGTGATTTGAGTTTCGCAACCTCTTTACGCAGTTGCTTCACCTCATCAAGGGCTTCATCGACGCGGGTAACAATGTGCGGACGGTCGGTTTTAAGGGTCTCAACGAGCGTATTAAGCGTCGCGTCGTTCATAAAACCAATTTCAAGCGCTTTTTTATAAGTTACTGCTTCTATGCGGCGAACGCCTGCTGCAATTCCGGTTTCCGAGACAATGCGGAAGAGCCCGATATCACCGGTACGCTCAACGTGTGTACCGCCACAAAGTTCAATGGAATCACCCATCTCAATCACGCGCACCACATCGCCATATTTCTCACCAAAGAGCGCCATCGCGCCTTTCGCTTTCGCATCGTCGATCGGCATTTCATTGGCTGAAACCGGCGAGTTTTTGGTAATCGCTATATTGACCATGTAGTTGATTGCTTGCAGATCTTTATAGCTAATCGGTTCGTTGTGTGAGAAGTCAAAACGGAGACGTTCGTCTGTAACAAGCGACCCCTTCTGCTCGATGTGGCTACCTAAATGCTCTTGCAATGCTTTATGTAAAAGATGCGTTGCTGAGTGATTTTTCTTGATGAGCTCACGGCGGAACGCATCAATTTTAGCCATTACTTTCGCGCCTTTTTTGAGAGAGCCTTGCTTAACAACCCCATAATGAAGGAAGGTGTTGAGCTGTTTTTGCGTGCTAGTCACTAAAAACTCAAACCCATCGGCAGTAATCACACCGGTATCGCCCACTTGTCCACCGGATTCGGCATAAAATGGGGTTTTATCGAGAACGATTACGGCAATTTCATCATCGCTTGAGATCGATTCAACTTCCTCAGATCCAGAGGCAAGGGCAATCACGGTTGCGGTCCCTTCTGTTTCAGAATATCCTTCAAATTTGGTATTTTGGGATTCGTGGAATTCAACCATCTTATCGGCGCTGAAGTTACTTGCGGCACGAGCCCGTTGACGCTGCTCTTCCATGCATACTTCAAACCCATCCATATCGAGGGTTAAATCACGTTCACGGGCAATGTCGTTGGTTAAATCAACGGGGAAGCCGTAGGTATCGTAGAGCTTAAAGATCGTTTCGCCTTGAATGGTGGAGCCTTCAAGTTTTGCGATATCTTCTTCAAGAAGTTTTAGACCATTTTCAAGCGTGGTTGAGAAGCGTTTCTCTTCCTCTTTGATGGTCTCTTCGATAAAGGATTGCTTCTCTTTTAGACCCGGGAAAGCCTCACCCATCTCATTGACAAGCGCTTTGACGATTTTGTGAAGGAAAAGATCTTTTTGCCCGAGTTTATACCCATGACGAATCGCACGGCGTAAAATACGGCGAAGCACATATCCACGGCCTTCATTTGAAGGAATAATGCCATCGGCAATTAAGAACGAGACCGAACGAATATGGTCGCTAATCACTTTAAGCGAGTTATTCTCTAAGTCGGTAATGCCCACCGCATCGGCAGACGCTTTGATGAGATTGACAAAAAGATCGATCTCGTAGTTGCTGTGAACGTGTTGTAAAACGGCCGCAATTCGCTCAAGCCCCATACCGGTATCGATCGATGGATTCGGAAGTGCATGAAGCACGCCTTCTTCGTCACGATTGTATTGCATGAATACAAGGTTCCAAATCTCGATAAAACGGTCGCCATCTTCTTCCGGTGATCCTGGAGGACCTCCCCAAATGTGCGCGCCGTGATCGTAGAAGATCTCAGAGCAGGGGCCGCATGGACCGGTATCGCCCATCTGCCAGAAGTTATCCGACGAGCCATCGGGTAGATCGCCAATGCGGATAATTTTCTCAGCGGGAATGCCGATCTGTTTGTGCCAGATATCATAGGCTTCATCATCGGTGTGATAGACGGTGACGAGGAGTTTTTCTTTCGGGAGTTTATAAACTTCCGTTAAGAGTTCCCACGCGTAGGTGATCGCTTTCTCTTTGAAGTAATCCCCAAAGCTAAAGTTACCGAGCATCTCAAAAAAGGTGTGGTGACGGGCGGTGTAACCGACATTTTCTAAGTCGTTATGTTTTCCACCTGCACGAACGCATTTTTGCGTTGTGGTCGCGGTTTTATAATCCCGTTTTTCGTGGCCTAAAAAGAGGTCTTTAAACTGGTTCATCCCCGCATTGGTAAAGAGCAGGGTTGGGTCGTTTGCAGGGAGCAAAGAGCTCGAGGGCACTTCGGTGTGCCCCTTGCTAACGAAATAATCTAAAAATTTCCGACGTATTTCTTCTGTTTTCATAAATCTATTAATGTGTGTTAGTGAACGCTTCTATTATAGAGGAAAATTCGATTATTCGAAGATCCAAGGCGCTTCTTTTGCGCGTTTTTCTTCATAAGCGCGAATTTCGTCTGCATGTTCAAGCGTTAAGCTAATATCATCGAGTCCGTGAATGAGGCAATGTTTGCGAAATTCGTCGAGCTCAAAGTGATAAGCTTCGTGGAGCGCTCTGCCGCCAGCGATCGCAGTGACCGTTTGATTCGGTAGATCGATCTCGATCTCTAGGCCACTCTCTTTTTCCGCAAATTCAAATAGGCTTGCAATTTCGCTTTCAGTTAAACGAATAGGGAGCAGACCATTTTTAAAGCAGTTATTGTAGAAAATATCGGAATAACTTGAGCTAATCACGGAGCGAATGCCAAAGTCATCAAGTGCCCAAACCGCATGTTCGCGCGATGAGCCACAGCCAAAGTTTTCACGGGCAAGGAGGATCGATCCGCCTTGATATTCCGGCTTATTTAAGGGGAAATCCATATTGAGCGGGCGTTTTGAGTTATCCATTCCCGGTTTCCCTTGGTCAAGATAACGCCATTCGTCAAAGAGGTTGACCCCAAATCCGGTCTTATAAATACTGGTTAAAAATTGTTTGGGAATGATGGCGTCGGTGTCGATGTTAGCGCGATCAATCGGAATCACAATGCCTTTATGGGTGGTAAATGGTTTCATGAGGGCTCCTTTAAATTAATTCTCTAACATCAACGAAATGACCGGCAATTGCCGCCGCGGCTGCCATGGCAGGGCTCACTAAATGTGTACGGCCATGAGCGCCTTGTCGGCCTTCAAAGTTTCGGTTTGAGGTAGACGCGCAATGCTCGTAGGGATCTAAACGGTCAGGATTCATCGCTAAACACATGGAGCAACCAGGCTCGCGCCACTCAAATCCGGCATCGATAAAGATCTTATCAAGCCCCTCTTTTTCCGCTTCCGCTTTCACTAAACCAGAGCCGGGAACCACCATCGCAAGCTTAATGGTATCTGCTACTTTTTTGCCTTTAACCACCTCGGCCGCTGCGCGAATATCTTCGATGCGAGAGTTGGTACACGATCCAATAAAGATCTTATCGAGCTGAATCGTTTTCGGTGATTGATTGGCTTCAAGTCCCATATAGTTAAGTGCTTTAGTGATACTGTCGCGTTTGACCTCAGAATCGGCTTTGGCAGGATCAGGAATTAATTCATTAATGCTAATCACCATCTCAGGGCTTGTTCCCCAGCTCACTTGCGGCTCGATGGTTTCGGCGTTAATCTCAATGACTTTATCAAAGGTCGCGCCCTCATCTGAATGGAGTCTGTTCCAGTAAGCCACCGCTTTATCCCAAGATTCGGCTTTCGGCGCAAAGGGACGATCTTTTACATAATTGATCGTTGTCTCATCAACGGCGACAAGTCCAACGCGTGCGCCGGCTTCGATTGCCATATTACAGATAGTCATACGGCCTTCCATGGAAAGATCGCGGATCGCTTCGCCAGAAAATTCGATCGCATAGCCTGTACCGCCCGCCGTACCGATTTTACCGATAATCGCGAGGATTAAGTCTTTTGCTGAAACGCCTTTTTGGAGTTTACCGTCCACTTTAATGTTCATGGTTTTTGATTTTGATTGAACAAGGCAACTTGTCGCCATCACATGTTCAACCTCACTTGTGCCAATTCCAAAAGCGATTGAGCCAAAGGCGCCGTGCGTTGCGGTATGTGAGTCACCACACACAATGGTCATGCCTGGAAGCGTAGCGCCTTGTTCAGGGCCTGCGACGTGGACAATCCCGCGACGAATATCGCCAATGGGGAAGTAGGTCAGATCGTTTTGCGTTGCATTTTTGTGCAGGGTATCCACTTGCAGTTTCGCGATCGGATCTTCAATGTCATGAATGTTGCTCGTGGTCGGGGTGTTGTGATCGGCCATAGCGACGATTGAATTTTTGCGCCATAGCTCACGTCCCGCTTTCTCAAGGCCTTCAAACGCCTGAGCACTCGTTACTTCATGAATGATGTGTCGGTCAATATAGATTAATGCTGTGCCATCCTTTTCCGTGCGCACAACATGATCCTCCCAGATTTTTTCATAGAGAGTCTTTGCTGTCATACCCTGTAAACTCCAGTTTTTGTGAATCGTTATAGTTAGATAAGTGGGGATTTTACCCACATAAGAATTTATATTAACAAATTTAATCTGGAAGAGTGTTAGAATAAATTATTTTCGTGAAAACGGGCAATTTTTCAACATTTTTGAACAAGTTTTGGAAGCATTTATGGGCAAAATTACAAATTTACCAACGTGGGTAATTAAGATTGGCAGTGCGATGATCACAAACGATGGCGAAGGCGTCGACGATGGGCGAATGGCGCTCTGGTGTGAGCAGATTGCCGAGCTTAAAAAGATGGGCATGAATGTGATTGTGGTCTCCTCAGGGGCAATTGCAATTGGCATGAACGATCTTGGTTGGAATGAGCGTCCGAAACTGTTAAATGAACTGCAAGCGGCGGCATCGGTGGGGCAAACAACCTTGATGAATGCGTGGAAGCGCGGGTTTTCTCAATTTGGGCTCAATGTTGGACAGATTTTGATTACCCATGAAGATGCGGCTGATCGTACTCGCTATCTTAATATTAAAGGGACGATCACAACGCTCTTAGAGCATGATCTTGTGCCTATTATTAATGAAAACGACACCATCTCTTTCGATGAGATTAAAATTGGCGATAACGATACGCTTGGTGCGCTTGTGACAAGCCTTGTGGATGCCGATCATTATGTGATTCTAACGGATCAAAAAGGGGTGTTTGATAGCGATCCGCGCAATAATCCTGAGGCAAAATTGATTGATGAAGCCAGTGCGTTTGATGAGCGTTTAGTTGAGATGGCATCGCCTGTCGGTGGGCGCTTGGGAACGGGCGGAATGTACACGAAAGTCACCGCGGCGCAGATGGCGGCAAAATCTGGTGCCGTTACCTATATTGCTAAAGGCGATGAGCCGGGGATTTTAATTGCGCTCGCAAAAGGTGAGGAAGCGGGCACAAAATTAACGCCAACCCGCGATACGATCGATGCGAAAAAGCGTTGGATGCTTAGCCAAAGACAGGTAAAAGGCACGCTTGTAGTCGATAAAGGCGCGGAAGAGGCGCTGATGGTGCATCACAAAAGTCTCTTGTCGGTGGGTGTAATCTCGGTAGATGGGATGTTTGAGCGGGGCGATGTTGTGGTGTGCGTTAATGAAGAGGGGAAAGTCTTAGGGCGCGGTCTTGCCAACTACAACTGTTTAGAAGCGCAAAAAATTATGAAGGCCCATTCCGATGAGATTGCACAAAAACTGGGCTTTATGATCTCCGATGAGATGATTCATCGCAATAATTGGATTGAAATACAATAAATCGCCCCCATAATGAGCGAATAGAGTGAAATTAATCGTAAAAATACGATAGAATAACGGCAGTTTATTACGGATAAGAATAGAATTTTATTAAGAAAAGGCAGCGAATGTTTACTGGATTAATACGAAAAATAATAGGCACACGCAATGATCGCTTAATTAAAGAAGCGAATCAGCAAGTACGAAAAATTAACGCGCTCGAAGAGACCATGAAAGCGATGAGCGATGAGGAGCTTCAAGGTCAAACCGCTCTTTTTCGTGAACGTTTGAAAAATGGTGAGCCATTAGATAATTTATTGCCCGAAGCATTCGCGACCATGCGTGAAGCGAGCTCTCGCGTTCTTGGCATGCGCCATTACGATGTGCAGATGATCGGGGGGATTACCCTGCATCACGGCCGCATCGCAGAGATGAGAACCGGGGAAGGTAAAACGCTTGTGGCAACACTTGCGGTCTATCTTAATGCGTTAACGGGCAAAGGCGTTCATGTGGTTACTGTGAACGATTATCTTGCTCGCCGTGACGCGGAGTGGATGGGGCGCGTCTATAATTTCTTAGGGCTTTCGGTCGGCGTTGTCTATTCGGGCCAATCGCAAGAAGAGAAAAAAGCAGCCTACCAAGCGGACATTGCTTACTGTACCAATAACGAGCTTGGCTTTGATTATCTCCGCGATAATATGGTCTATTCGCTTGAGCAAAAAGTACAGCGTCCCCATTATTTTGCTGTGATTGACGAGGTGGACTCGATCTTAATTGACGAGGCGCGTACACCGTTAATTATCTCAGGCCCGGTTGAGGGTTCAGAAGAGCTCTATATCGCCATTGATAAATTGGTTCCTTATTTAGATAAACCCGATGAAGACGGTCCTGTTGATTTTGAGATCAATGAAAAAGATCGTCAGGTCACCTTAACGGAAGTAGGGCATGAAAAGATCGAAGGGCTCTTAATTGAAGCGGGTCTTTTAAATGAAGGTGAGAGCCTTTATGACAATCAAAACTTACGCCTCTATCATCATTTGGATAACTGTCTACGCGCGCATTATCTCTTCCATCGTGACGTGGACTATATCGTTGCCGGTGGCGAGATAGTAATCGTTGACGAACATACCGGTCGTACACTTAAAGGGCGCCGCTGGTCTGATGGGCTTCACCAAGCGATCGAAGTCAAAGAGAGCGTTGAGGTGAAACCTGAGAACCAAACGCTTGCATCAATCACCTTCCAGAACTATTTCCGTATCTATGAAAAACTCTCGGGAATGACGGGAACGGCCGATACTGAAGCGCCAGAATTCCTTGATATTTATGGGCTTGAAGTGGTGGTGATTCCGACGAATCGTCCGATCCAACGGAAAGACCTGCCTGACCGTATCTATCTCACTCAAGATGATAAATATAGTGCGATTTTACGCGACATTGCCGAGTGTCATGAAAAAGGGCAACCGGTACTCGTTGGTACTGCATCCGTTGAGGTTTCTGAGCTTATTTCAGGATTATTAACCCAAGCAGCCGTGCCGCATGAAGTCTTAAACGCAAAACAGCATGAGCGTGAAGCGTACATTGTTGGTAAAGCGGGGATGCCGGGCGCGATCACGATTGCCACCAATATGGCGGGCCGTGGTACGGACATTGTGCTTGGCGGAAACTTTGAGATGGAATTAGAAGGCCATCCCGATGCGACAGAGGCAGAGATTGCAGAATTACGCGCTGAGTGGCAAAAACGTCACGATCTTGTGCTTGAGCTTGGCGGACTTCACATTGTGGGAACCGAGCGCCATGAATCACGCCGAATCGACAATCAGCTTCGCGGCCGTGCAGGGCGACAAGGGGATGCGGGATCTTCGCGTTTCTATCTCTCGCTTGAAGACCATCTCTTACGCATCTTTACCTCACCGCGCGCCTACCAAATGATGAAAAATCTAGGGCTTCGTGATGGGGAGCATTTAGAACATAAATGGATTAACCGCACAATCGAAAACGCGCAACGTAAAGTGGAAGGTCATAACTACGAAATTCGTAAAAACCTTCTCCAATACGATGACGTGGCGAACGATCAACGTAAAATCATCTATCAACAACGTGATGATCTATTAGCAGCTGAAAATGTGTCGAGCGTTGTGGATATGATGCGTCAAGAAGTGCTTGGCGATGTGGTTGAAAAATATATTCCTGCGCAGAGCTATTTTGAGCAGTGGGATTTAGAGGGCTTGGAAGCAGATCTGTTACAAAACTTCAATACCGATATTGATCTTAAAGCGATGCTTAAAGAGAATCCTGAGATTAGTGGTGAAGAGATTGCGGGTGCGGTGATTGAGCGTAACGCAGAAATCTATAATGAAAAACTTGCGTTAGTTGATCGTACCAACTTTAGTCATTTTGAGAAGAGCGTAATGCTTGAGATTCTCGATAATGAGTGGAAGCGTCATCTCGCGGCGATGGATTATCTCCGTCAAGGGATTCAGCTTCGTGCCTATGGTCAACGCCGTCCTGAGCATGAATATAAGAAAGAATCTTTTGAACTCTTTGTTTTAATGCTCGATGAAATCAACAAGAAAACCCTTCAATTCTTAAGCCATATCCAGATCAAAATGGAGCCTGAGGTTGCTGAAGAAACTCCGGTTGAAATCGCGCCAAAAGAATCAGAAATGACCTACCTTCACGGCGATGAAGAGCTGAATGAATCAGAGGAGTTGAGTGATGAAGCGCTTAAATATGCCCACGTTGGCCGTAATGACGATTGTCCTTGCGGATCAGGCCGTAAATTTAAGCATTGTCACGGTCGCTTAAGTTAAGTCGCAAGCGTCGTAAAATGATTTAAAATAAAACCCATCGAAGTGTTAACGCCTCGATGGGTTTTTAGTGCCAGTTGTTGCTTGTTGTTTATTGCAGTGTCACACGTTCACATTGTCCGTAGAGCTCGGTAAGCTCACTCTTATTAAGCGCCGGAGCAATCACGTTTTTGGCATCATAATGAGGAAGCTCCTCAAGCGAAAGCGCTGTTTTTACCGACTCAAAACTAAACATTCCATAGCGCTGCGTCGCATCGTGATTGACAAATAATACCACCCAATCGACGATGGAGAAATGATCGGCAAGCCAATAGGGGCGCGGAGGAACGAGCGGTAATATCGTTTCACGATTTTCATACACCGGGATAATTCCGATCAAGGTTGAATCATCATCTTTGTTATGAAATTGCGGAATCGGATAGTCTGCCGGATGATTCTGGATTGCGTGTAGACGCTCATCAAAGGCATCTTGCGTTGTAATGGGATTGTCCGTTAATATCTCGCTCACCTTGATATCAACGGGTGTTCGCGCGCCGGGAACGTTGATAATATCGATCGATTCACTCGTCGCTTGATTTAACATCATCGAGAGCATATCCCGGCTATTTTTATAGAGAAACTCTGCTCGCTCATTAAGGTTGCTTAGCGAAATCGAGCCATTCCCCGTTTCAAATTGAGCAGTACCAAAATGATTGGCAATTCGCTCAATGAGACTTAAAAGGAGCGTCACATCATTGGTCGCTGAGGGCGTTGGCATAATGAGCGTCACGGCACTAAGTTCTTCCTCGAGCATTAAATAGATCCCGCGGGAGATCTCCGTAGGATCGAGGATCATAACCCCAAATTGCGCTTCATCATAGGCATTAATTTCAAGAAATACGCCATTAATGCTCTGCGTGCCGATCCAATATTGCCCACGGCAGAGCGTTTCGAGTGCCTCAAAGGTGAGCATTTTTTGGTTTTCGGAGCGGAGCGTTACAGTGAGCGTCATAGAGAGTCCTTTCGTCTAATTACGGTTAATCGGTGAGATTACAAAATGTTGCGTCGCCGTCATCAGATCGCGGTAGACCTGATTAAATTCACTTCCCTCAAAGAGGATGCTCATTCCGCAGTAACGGAAGAGCGTTGTGGCTAAATCATAACAAAAATCGGACATCGCAAGGGCGGAATCAGTGAGTAAATTTTCAAGTTGAGGCAGAATCATTTTCTCTTTTGAAACGGCACTCCACGAGGCCTCTAATGCAGTATAGAAATCACTGCGGAGTTTAAAAAATTGCGGTACGAGGCGTTCAAAATCTTGGCGTACATTGGCATGATGCTCAAGCGTTTCTTCACCATAGAGTGGAATCTTCGTTAAAATTTCGCTCTCGAAAAGCTCAATAAAGTGAAGGGTAATGCCGGAGACCATAACGCTAAGGGCAGTAGTTGAAAAGAGTGGGAAGGGATAGTGATAGAGTGCACCGGTTTGGAAATCAGAGCCCTTTGAAATATCAAAGGTGTGGGCGGCCGGAAGCGTTGCGCCTTTAATCTCAAAATCGTGGCTACTTGTTGCCGTTAGACCGAGTGTTCGCCAAGAAGGGTGCGAGATTACATCAGATTTTGGTACAAGAAAGGTAACGGTGTCTGGCTCACCGTAGCGATTTTTAATCTCATTACCGTCCGTATCCATTAACGCTGCATGACCAGTAAAATGGGTAGCATGATCGGAGCCACTTGCATAACGCCAATACCCTTTTAAAGCGTAGTTTTCATTCTCTTCATTATAAAGCGCCGTTCCGGTAGAGGCACCACTTCCCGCGCAGCAGACAAGTGGATCACTAAAAATTTCATTAGCCACCGCCTCTGGGAAAAAGCCGGCAAATAAGTTTGCGCCCGCGCCCAAATTCACAGTCCAACCGATATTACCATCGACATAGGCAAGCTCCTCAAATAGCGCGATAATCTCTGGCACAGACCACTCAAGCCCGCCGGAGATGCTTTCAGGAATTGTTGTCCGTAGCCACTTTTTCTGATGGATCACCTCTAATATATCGGGATGGAATGCACCACGCTCTTCATTTGCTTTTGCGTAGTTGCGCATCATCGGGATCTCGTTTTTCGTGAGAAATTTCGGCGTATAGTGGGACGTAAACATAGGCACCTCCAAGGGCTGAAACGTAGATAAGATAGATAGCATTGTCGGAGGAAATGGCTTGTTTTTCAACCTTATCTTTTGCTTAAAATTAAGTATAATGAGAATTGATTTTAAAGATTTTATTCGCCATCACAGCTTACGGGGTAGATATGACGCGATCGCCACTTTTGATAAATAACGGCTGGATGCCATTTATGCTCGGGACAATCTTTATTGTAATGGCGCTTTTTATGTTTTTTTACCCGCTGATGACGCTGATTTTAGTGCCCACCATTAGCACGCTTCTTTTTTTGCTAGTGGCGCTCTTTGAGGTGGTCTTTCTCCTGAGTAATTGGGAATTTAATCGTCCGCGCTTTCGGATTGCGATTGCCGGATTATTCGCGCTGATCGGGATTTATCTCTATACCGGTTATGCAGAACATTACACCATCGAATATCTCCCCATTTTACTTGGGCTCTGGACGGCGCTAAGTGGCTTTCTATTCTTTTTAACGGGCTATCGCTTACGGCTTTATCAAAAACGTTATACCAGCGGATTTATCTGGTTTGCACGCGCCATGATTTTGATTGGCATTATGCTCTTTTTAGTGCCGATCGCAACGCTTTACCAGTTATTGATGATCGCTGTGGGGATCATACTTATGGCGGGCTTTCTCTATCTATGGCTTGGGCTTATCTGTCTGCAATATCGAGAGAAAAAAGGAGTGCGCTATGCAAAATAATGGGGGCATGAGACGAGAGTTGATTAAGGGGATATTGATTATGGGAATGGGATTACTTGTGAGCTGTGGGGCGCCGAACAAAACCTATAATAAACTCCCCCTTGATGCGATTATTTTAGCCTTTGGCGATAGCATTACTTATGGCTATAACGCTCCGCGCGAGGCAAGTTACCCCGCGATTTTAAGCGATCTTTCTGGTATGGAGGTGATTAATCGTGGCATCAGTGGCGAAAAGGCTTTTGAGGGGCGGATTCGCTTGCAAAATGAGCTTGAAACCTATCGGCCCGAGCTTGTCTTAATTGAGCTTGGCGGCAATGACTTTTTGGCTCGCCGTTCAGAAAATCTGGTAAAAGAGGATCTCCGCGCGATGATTGGTGAGGTTAAAGCCCATGGCGCGATTCCGGTTTTAATTGCGGTGCCTGAATTTTCGATGACGGCGGTAGTCCTCGGGATGCCAAGCGATGCCTCGCTCTATCGGGAGCTTGCAAAAGAGGAAGAGATTTTACTGATTTCAAACGCCATTGGTGATGTATTAAAACATGAGTCGCTGCGCTCGGATCAAATTCACCCCAATAGCGCAGGCTATTATCAGCTGGCGGAATCGGTCTATGAGGCATTAAAAAAGGCAGGGTTATTGTAATGTCGCCTGCCTTAGTAGTCTCTCTTTTTGATGAGTATTAAGAAGAGCGCGTTTACGTAAAATTAAAGAGCAGATAGAGCGCAAATGAGAGCGCGCCGCCTGTAATAAAGAGATATTTAATCGTCCCCTGTAAAAAGCTTGATTCAATTTTAAGATAGAGATTAAACCCAAGTTTCACGAGCGCAATATTGATCAGCGTGGTAATAGAAAAGAGCAAAAAGAGAAACTCTTCGGTAATTTCGGTATATCGGCTCCCTGAGCGCAGCGGAATGATGTTGAGTTTTGTATTGATGAGCCAATCGAGCTTGTCGAGAATGAGATTGAGCGTCGCATCTGAGATTAAAAAGTGTCCGGTAATGAGATAAAGAAAGGTGAGTCCAAGGCTAATCGGCGGGAAAATCACCACGGTTAAGACCCAAAATCCGCGTTTATAGTGGTTTAAATTGAGGAAAAATCCGGTAATCAGCGCATAAAAGAGAACGCACCAGAAGATATAATCATTGGTCCGTTTTTGCAGTGTTGTATCTGAAAGGGAGAGGAGCATCGCAATGAGCGCGCCGACCAGCGTAAGCACAAGGGCGGAGGTGATCAGCATCTTCTCTTCAGGATGGGTGCTTGTTTCTTGGTAGAATGCACTTAAATGAATGAGCCCCAAAAACGAGATGAGCGCGAGAAACGCAAGTACAAAACTGTGATCATAATAGCGCAGCGTGTAGGGCATGCCTATCCTGTAATCGGCATTCAGATAGAGCAGGAAAAAGCCCATAAAAAAGGTAAACGTCAGCGTATAGCGGAGCGCGCTTTTTGAAACTTTCTTTAAAAAAGGGGATTGGATCGACGTCATATGACGAAAAAACTCCTCAAATTGAATAAATAGAGGGTCTGATAATAAGACCTAAAGCCGTCTCTATAATACCCGATTTTGCACTTTTTCACTCTGACTTCGCGCGGAAGACGAATAGAATTTATGCAGACTACCCATTTCATACAATTTGTGCTAATCTCAAGGAATAGATTTTAAATTTATCTTTGGGGCAGGGTGAAATTCCCGACCGGCGGTGATAGTCCGCGAGCGCAAGCTGACATTGGTGAAATTCCAAGACCGACAGTAAAGTCTGGATGGTAAAAGATAGATTATAAAGATAGAGAGACTGAGAGATCGATCCTATAACGATTGATCGAATATTTAGACGCGCCGATTTTTTAGTGTGGTCGTTTTTATACGTGTCTATTTTATGTATCTATTTTTATAAATCGCTCAACCTGAATGCTTAAAGCCCCAAATTAAAAATTGGGGCTTTTTTTATGAGTGAAAATCGTTGGACAGCAGAAGATGAACGCTTTATGGCGCTTGCCTTAACGCTTGCGGAAAAAGGATATGGCAATGTATCGCCAAATCCTTATGTAGGTGCTATTTTAGTACAAGAGGGGCGGATTATCGGCGAGGGGTATCATCAAAAAGCAGGTGATGCCCATGCGGAAGTCAATGCCATTCGTGCGGCAAAAAAACATGCATCCGCGGCTGAGATTCAAGGCTCGACCCTCTATGTCACGCTTGAACCCTGTTGTCATGTCGGGAAAACCGGCGCGTGTACCGAAGCTATTGTCAAAGCAGGAATCACCCGCGTTGTTAGCGCAATGGGAGACCCTAATCCTAAAGTTGGCGGACAAGGTCATGCATATTTAAGAGTGCAAGGGATTGACGTTTCGACGGGATTACTTGAGCCGCGTGCCCGCCACATCAATCGTCATTTTATTCATCATCAATTGACCAAACGCCCTTTTATTACTCTGAAAGCAGCGCTTAGTTTAGATGGAAAACTCGCCACAAAAACTGGGGATTCACAGTGGATCACTTGTCCAAAAGCGCGGGAGAAAACCCACCACATTCGCGGGCTTCACGATGCCATTTTAATTGGAAAAGGAACGCTCATTGCCGATAATCCGAGCTTAACGGTGCGTTATGGCTATGAAGGCTTTGGGAAAGCGCCTCTACGCGTGGTCTTAATCCAAGATTTTACCGGCGTTAGCGAGGATCTGATCCTCTTTAATGATATTACGGCTGACGAAAGCACACAGCTTAAAACCCTCGTAATTACGACAGAATCCGCGACCAAACAGGCCGGAAAACTGATTGAGACGCTTACAAATAAAGGCGTTGAGATCGTTGCGGTAGATGGGGCGACTACTTCCATCGAATCGGTGTTTAATACGCTTACTGAGCGAGGGATTATGAGCGTGATGCTGGAAGGCGGTGCGGGGATTTATGATGCCTTTTTAAATGCAGGCTATGTCGATGAGCTCGCACTTTTTTACGGCCCGCGCCTCATTGGCGATCGCGATGCGTACGAGCTTTGGGCAACGAGTGATACGACAGCGCTTGAGTGTGCCCCCATTTTAACGATTTTTGAGACAGAACGCGTAGGGGAATCGCTCTACGTCGGTGCCTTTTTTAAGGGAGATGCATAGATGTTTACCGGAATTATTGAAGAACTCGGTGAGATTCGCTCGATCGAGCATAAAAAAGATCTTACCGTGATTACCATCGGCGCGAAAACGGTGCTAGAAGGGACAAAACTTGGCGATAGTATCGCTGTGAACGGAACCTGTCTGACGGCAACAAAGCTTGGGAGCGATTATTTCGAGGCCGATGTGATGCCGGAGACGCTCAAAAAAACGGAGCTCGGTACATATCATAAAGGCTTAAAGGTCAATCTTGAACGCGCGCTTGCGGTGGGTGATCGTTTAGGCGGGCATCTGGTGAGCGGGCATATCGATGGAGGCGCGGTGCTAACAAAAGTAATGCCGCTGACAGAGGTGCATGAACTCACTTTTAAGCTCGATAATCCTCATGAGGGACTGATTATTCCGAAAGGCTCGATCGCGATTGATGGCATTAGCCTAACGATTATGGGCGTTACGAAAGATACATTCACCGTTGGCATCATTCCGCACACCTTTAGCGTCACCAATTTGGGCAGCAAAAAGATCGGCGATCGCGTCAATATTGAATTTGATATGTATGGAAAATATGTACGTGCGCAACACGAAGCAAAAGAGACATTAACACGGGAAACCTTGAGCAATTGGGGTTATTAAGGGATTAGGAGAACGATCATGAATCAACAATCTATTCAAAAAGTACAAGCGGCCATTCGTGCGATTAAACAGGGCAAAATGGTCATCATTATGGATGATAAATCCCGTGAAAATGAAGGGGATTTAGTGATGGCGGCGGAAAAAGCCACCGTTGAAACCACCAACTTTATGATTAAAATGGCGCGGGGACTTGTCTGTGTGCCGATGTCGCGGGAGCGTGCCGATCAGCTTGAGTTAAAGCCGATGGTGATCAATAACGAAGATCCGTATAAAACGGCGTTTACCGTTTCGGTGGATCATAAATCGCTCCATACCGGAATCTCGGCGATTGAGCGCTGCGTCACCATTAATGAGCTCGCAAATGATGAGGCGACGGGCGATGATTTTAATAAACCAGGCCACATTTTCCCGCTGATTGCGAAAGATGGCGGAGTGCTTGAGCGCCGCGGACATACTGAAGCGTCGGTGGATATTGTGAAACTTGCCGGATTAAAACCGGTTGCGATGATCTGTGAGATTTTAAAAGATGATGGCGATATGGCGCGTGAGCCGGATCTCATCGAATTTGCCGAAAAGCACGATCTACTCCTATTAACAATTGCAGACATTGTGGCTTATCGTGAATTTATCTTAACGCCAGAAAGTGATGCAAAACTTCCCACAGAATTTGGCGATTTCCGTATCTTTAGCTTCCAAAATAAACTTGGCGGTGAGCCCCATGTTGCGCTCGTTAAAGAGGGATCAGATTTCAATCAACCGGCGACGATTCGGATTCACTCAGAATGTTTAACGGGGGATATTTTCCACTCGATTAAATGCGATTGCCGCCGTCAGCTTGAGTTTGGGCTCAATGAGATTGCCCAAGCTGAAAACGGAATCTTAATCTATCTGCGTCAAGAAGGGCGCGGGATTGGCTTGGTGGAAAAAATTAAAGCCTACGCGCTCCAAGATAGTGGTTTAGATACCATTGACGCGAATGTGAAGCTCGGGCATGAGGTGGATTCGCGCAGTTATGAGGAAGCGGTGAGTATGCTCAACTATTTTAATGTGAGCAATGTCAAACTTATTACAAATAACCCTGAAAAGGTTGCGGCGCTGAAAGCGGGGGGCATTAATGTGCTCGAACAAGTGGCGACGCCGCGCTTTGAGACGGATGAAAATCGGGGTTACCTAACGGTGAAAGCGGATCGCATGGGGCATCAGTTCGATAAGATTGCTCAATAATGATTCGTTTGCAAGATAAAAATATTTCATTTCGATAAAAAAATTTTATATATAACTAGAGAGAAAAATTATGAAAATCATTGAAGGTCAGCTCAATATTCAAGACAAAAAAATTGCGATTGTGGCAGGGCGTTTTAATAGCCTCATTACCAAGCAACTTATTGAAGGGGCGAAAGATGCGCTCTGCCGTAGCGGTCTTAAAGAGGAAAATATTACCCTTGCGTGGGTACCGGGCGCTTATGAGATTCCGCTGATTGCGAAAAAATTCGCGCAAAAGGCTGATATTGACGCAGTTATCTGCCTAGGGGCTGTGATTCGCGGGGCAACGGCTCACTTTGATTTTGTTGCTGGCGAGGCGGCGAAAGGAATCGGTCAAATTGGGATCGATGCGGGGAAACCAGTCATGTTTGGAGTTTTGACCACAGACACCATTGAACAGGCCCTTGAAAGAGCCGGTACGAAGGCGGGAAATACGGGCTACAATGTTGCCGTGGGTGCTGTAGAAATGATCAGTTTACTCGAGCAGATAGATTAAAGGTTTTGAATTTCTTTTGCATCATAATCTTGTTATGATAAAGAAGGTTTGAACGGTTACTTGATTTTTAAAATCAATGGCTAATTGGTCTTAATGATCATTAACAATAAAAACAGATCAAAATAAATATCTAGGAGGTAGTTTTGAGTAAAGTCAATAGTCTTAACACACTCTCCACACTTGATGTGAATGGTAAAACGTACCATTATCACTCGCTTAAAAAAGCTGGAGAAGCCTTAGGTGATCTTTCATCACTTCCAAAATCGATGAAAGTTCTTTTAGAAAACTTATTACGCTACGAAGATAATAAAACCGTAACGTTAGACGATATTAAAGCGATTGGTGAGTGGCTTAAAAACCGTACATCAAAACACGAAATTCAATATCGCCCAGCGCGCGTTTTAATGCAAGACTTCACAGGGGTTCCTGCGGTAGTTGACTTAGCAGCAATGCGTGATGCAATGGCGAAAGCGGGCGGTGACCCGAAAAAGGTTAATCCTTTAGCGCCGGTTGATTTAGTCATTGACCACTCGGTAATGATCGACTCATTCGGTACCCAAAGCTCTTTCCAAACCAACGTTGAAAAAGAGATGGAACGTAACGGTGAGCGTTATGAGTTCTTAAAGTGGGGTCAAGGCGCGTTTGATAACTTCCGCGTTGTGCCTCCTGGAATGGGTATCTGTCACCAGGTTAACTTAGAGTATCTCTCACAAGTGGCTTGGGTATCTGAAAAAGACGGAAAATCATGGATCATGCCTGATACGGCTGTGGGAACTGACTCACATACACCAATGGTTAATGGTCTTTCAGTTTTAGCATGGGGTGTGGGCGGTATCGAAGCAGAAGCGGCGATTCTTGGTCAACCAATCTCAATGTTAATTCCTGAAGTGGTGGGCTTTAAACTTGAAGGTAAACTTCGTGAAGGCGTAACCGCGACTGACTTAGTATTAACGATCGTACAAATGCTCCGTAAACACGGTGTGGTGGGTAAATTCGTTGAGTACTACGGTAGCGGTTTATCAGAGCTTCCACTTGCAGACCGTGCAACGATCTCAAACATGGCGCCTGAATATGGTGCAACCGTTGGTTTCTTCCCCGTTGACGAAGTAACGCTTAACTATATGCGTCTAACCGGTCGTGACGAAGAAGTAATCGCGCGTACTGAAGCGTATGCAAAAGAGCAAGGCTTATGGTACAACGACGGTGATGAGCCTGTGTTCACTGCAACACTTGAGCTTGATTTAAGCACCGTAGTTCCAAGCTTAGCCGGTCCTAAACGTCCGCAAGACCGCGTTGTATTAAGCGATCTTCAAAAAGCGTTTGACGGATTTGCAGAAGGCCAAGGCGATGATCTTTCTCTTTCAAAAGAGATCACCATCGACGGCGAAACGGTAACCTTAGATCAAGGTGACGTAGTATTTGCGGCAATTACCTCATGTACAAACACTTCAAACCCAAGCGTTATGATGGCAGCGGGTTTAGTGGCTGAAAAAGCGGCGAAACTTGGTATCAAACGTAAACCATGGGTGAAAACATCGCTTGCTCCTGGTTCACGCGTTGTAAGTGAATACTTAGATGCAGCAGGATTAACAGAATCACTTAACGAAGTGGGCTTTAACTTAACCGGTTATGGTTGTACGGCGTGTATCGGTAACTCAGGTCCTCTAATTCCTGAAGTTGCTGCAGCGATTGACGAGAAAGACTTCACGGTATCATCGGTACTTTCCGGTAACCGTAACTTTGAAGGTCGTATCCACGCACAAATCAAAGCAAACTGGTTAGCGTCGCCTCCGTTAGTTGTGGCATTTGCAATCGCGGGTACAACCCGTATCGATCTTGCAAACGATCCAATTGCTAAAGATAAAGATGGTAATGATGTATTCTTAAAAGATATCTGGCCATCAAACCAAGAGATCGCGGATGCAGTAGCAAAAGTTGACGGTACAATGTTCCGTAAAGGCTACGCAGGCGTATTTGATGGGGATGAATCATGGCAAGCGATCAATGTTAGCGCAAGCGAAACCTACGCATGGAATGAGAAATCAACCTACGTTCAACATCCTCCATATTTCGAGAATATTGATAAGCCAATCGCGGCATTATCATCGATCGAAAATGCGAATGTGTTAGCGTACTTCGGCGATTCAATCACAACGGACCACATCTCACCAGCCGGTGCGATTATGGCGGATTCTCCTGCAGGTCGTTACTTGCAAGAGCGTGGAGTTGAGCCAAAAGACTTCAACTCATACGGTTCACGTCGTGGTAACCATGAAGTGATGATGCGCGGTACGTTTGCTAACATCCGTATTCGTAACAAAATGCTTTCAGGCGTTGAAGGCGGTTACACGAAACACATTCCAACCGGTGAAACTCTTCCAATTTATGATGCAGCAATGCGTTATAAAGAAGCAGGTACACCAACGATTATCCTAGCGGGTAAAGAGTACGGAAGTGGTTCAAGCCGTGACTGGGCTGCAAAAGGTCCAAATCTTCAAGGCGTTAAAGCAGTTATCGCTGAGAGCTATGAGCGTATCCACCGTTCGAACTTAATCGGAATGGGTATTCTCGCGCTTCAATACAAAAATGGCGACAACGCTGAGAGTTTAGGCTTAAACGGCGAAGAGACCTTCTCGATCGAATTTGATGACAACATCAAACCTGGTCAAGATATCAACGTAACTGCGAAAAAAGCAGACGGCACCGAAGTGAAATTCACCGTTCTTTGCCGTATCGATACCCTTAACGAAGTAGATTACTTCAAAGCGGGCGGTATCTTACATTACGTATTACGCCAAATGATTGCAGATAACTAATCAATTTAAGTAGAGGATTGATTAATCTCTGTATCAAAATAAGGCCGCTTCTTTTAAGGAGCGGCTTTTTAATGCGTGTGGGAATACATTTCAGATTAACGCGCTATACTATGTCCATTAATTTATGATTCACGAATCGATGAGAAGCTAATTATGAAAAAGATTTTACCCATCGCAGCGTGCGCTTTTATTCTAGCAGGCTGTATTGATACGACAGGCGGTGTTGTAAAACCGCAGATGGTGAAAGGGTCCGCATTAACGATGCAAGCCGATGGTGTTACGCCCGCCGGCGCCTATGAATTTATGCCAGGACGCTTTACTGAAAGTGATCTGCTTCGCCGTTTAACCGAACAGCGTTTAGTGCTTGAAGAGTGTGGCGATGTTGAGTGTGTAGCCGATCGCCGTGATCAGCAGCGCGCCATTAAACTTCGCGAACCGCGTGAAGGTGAAGTCGCACCGGGTGAATTTAAATATGGTAACCGTGCCACCACCTATCTACTCTACAATTACCGTGTTGATAATCGATTTGTGGTCGATAAGATTGCGCTCTATTTCTTAGATGGCCGTTTAGCGCTTGCAACGATGCAATATCCGGAAACCAATCTTATTAATGCGATTCAGCGTGAAGCAGCACCAAGTGCGGTTAATGATCGAACGGTTGGCGTTCTTTGCCGTATGGATGGACAAACTCGCGTTCGACGCGCCCAAAAAGTAACGCAGAGCGATTGGCGTTCCGGCGTGAGTGATATCTATCTCTCTTATATGGAAGGGGAGTTAGTGCGCCCGGATAACTGTGAGTATGATGCTCGTGGGCAAAAATTACTGCTCGCTCACGATACGGCAAATTTTGCAACGCTTGAGCGCGAACATAAGCGTGAAAAAGCAACCCGTCGCCGTTAATTAAAGATAATTTAGATAAAATATAGCAGATAAAAAAGAGCCCCCGATTAAAGTCAGGGGCTTTTTCTATGTTGAGAAATTACTGCTTAGTCGCCTTGATTTCGGTCGCCAGTTCTGTAGCAATCGCCTCATTTTCAACCAGAGTGTCGTGCGGTTCGACCACTTTAAGTCCGACAACGCCAGCAATGATAATGCAGAGGCTTAAAATGCGCATCAAGTTTTTAGATTCACCAAAAAGGACGATGTTCAAAATGACCGCGCCCGCCGTACCAACGCCGGTAAATACCGTATAGGCGATACTCATGCTCAGGTAATTAAAGGAGAGATAGACGAGCCCAAATGAGCCGGCAATCCCGCCGTAGTAAATTAGAAAGTTGCGCAGCGTACGGCGCTCGCTATAGAGGCTTAATCCGTATACGCCCACCATCTCAGCGATGGTCGCTAAAAAAACGTAGAGCCAACCCATTAACATAATTATACCTCCAGATCGGCATCGTCAAGTTTGGTATTAACGTCCGATAAATTGAGCCCGACAACGCCGACTAAAATCAGCCCCATAAAGAGGAGCATGGTCGAAGAGATCGCCGCATCAAAGAAGAAATAATCCATTAAGATGGTGCCAACGGTGCCAGTTCCGGCAAAGATTGCGTAGACGGTTCCCGTCGGGAGTCCTTCACACGCTTTGGCTAAAAATTGTAGATCGCAGATGATAAAGAGCACGATAAAAATCCAGTGCCACCACGCGGAAGCCGCTTTAAATCCATAAAGCCATACTAATTCGCATACACTCGTCAAAATGACGTACAGCCATGCCTTGTTCATAATATCCTATTGTTTGATATGCTAAATTGAAGTTGATTACATGCTTGGCCTCAAATAGAGCGTGATTCACACAATTTTGACGCAACTTTGGCGTGAAAAGAGCGGGAATAACGCGGTTGAGACCGTTACGAGGGGAGATTTTTTTAGAGGTGGACTTCAGTACACCAAAATGCAAAACATTGCGGTGAGAAAGGTCTGAAAGCTGTCCATATAGATACGTAACATAAAAGAGATCGAATAAAATCGATATTGATTAAGAAATTACTTCACTAATCATAAATTGTTTGGCAAATTTGTCAACTTTTGCGCGATCAATTTTTATGCCTGTAGGGCGCTAAATTGCTGAAATAGAGCTTTTTTATAAGGACAATTGAGCATTTTTATCAAAAAGCAACCTCGAGTTTAAAAGTTGTGATATGATTAACCCCGAAAATTTAGTGATTGATTCATATCAACTTTCATATAAAAATAGTTAGAAATGTAAACAATCTATTACGCTAAATTATTCGAAATATAATAAAAATCAAAAGATTTACACAATTAGAAGACGTTATTTTTAGTACTGGAGGCAACGATGAAAAGAGTCGCAATTACTGCATTGGCACTCCTTCCGCTTGCGACAATGGTTGCAAATGGATTTGAGAAAGCCGTGGATAAACAGAAAGGGGCAACGGGCATTGAAGGGGAAACCTATGAGTGGACACTCCCTGAAGCGATGCAACCGAGCGGGTATATTGATGAATCTAAAATGCCAGAAGGGTCGCGCTATAGCGAAATGGTGATTTTAGGGAACAAAATTATCAATGAAACGACGCGTTATATCGGCCCACAAGCAGAAGATGAAGCGATGCGTTATGCCGGGAGCAATCTCTCGTGCGGGAGCTGTCACGCGTATGGCGGAACTCGTCAATATCAATCGGCGTATGTCGGAGTCTATTCACGCTTCCCACAATTTCGTGGACGTGGTGATTCCATCAGCACGCTTGAAGATCGTATCAATGGCTGTATGCAGCGCAGTTTAAATGGTAAACCCTTGCCAAATAACTCCGTTGAGATGAAAGCGATGGTCACTTATATGCAGTGGCTCTCTCAAGGGATTCCTGTTGGCGCGAAAGTGGAAGGTCAGGGCTTAGTGGACATTCCTTATTTAGACCGTGCGGCCGATCCTGAGCATGGTGAAGAGGTTTATATGGAAAACTGTGTGGCCTGTCACCAACAAGATGGTTCGGGAATTGTAAACCCCGTTGCGGATACCTTCGGCGGCGCTTACTATATCTATCCACCGCTTTGGGGTGATGATAGCTATAACGATGGGGCGGGTATGTATCGCTTGATGAAAGCGGCGGCCTATATCTATCACAATATGCCACAAGATAAACCAGGCACACTTTCCATTGAAGAAGCGTATGATGTAGCCTCATATATCAATAGCAAACCCCGTCCGAAAAAAGCGGGCATGGAAAATGACTTCCCCGATCGTCGTATCAAGCCGGTAGACTCACCCTTTGCACCTTTTGGCGATGAGTTCTCTGAAGAAGAGCACCGCTTAGGGCCGTTTGAACAGATGATTAAATAGTTTCTTAAGGTCAATATGACAAAGCCTAGATTCCGATGAGTCTAGGCTTTTTTCTTGCTAAGATGTTTACGAATTATAATTTTAGGGAGTGTTTTATGAAAAATTACGAGCTAACCTATGAGTTTGTAAATGACGAGTCTTTTATTAAGGGCTATAAAGAGAAGCTTGATCATTGTGGCATGCCATTATCTGGGTTTTTGTTAAGTTTTGACTTAAGGTTGCATGTAAAAACTTCTTCGAGTTACTTATTTCTATCAGATGAGGTTTGGAAGTTAAAGAATTTATTTACAGCTTTAATAAAATTAGAGTTGTTTAAGAAAAATGCTTCATGGGATTTACCGCAACTTAATATAGTAATTCCATTGATACGAGTGGTTTTAGAAGGTTTTTTTAGAGTTCTGTACGTCTATAGATTTGTAGATGAGAATAATTTTGAACAAGAAGAAATTGAAGAAAGGTTTTCTAAAATCGTAAAGATTTTTTTAAAGGAATACGATAAGTATAGAAAAGATTTAAAAAAAATTTTAGAAACTGAGGTGGACAAAGAGGCAAAACACTTTTTACCTAAATTAGAGGGAGAGGGGCAAGGGTTGAGTGTCTCTTGTATGTTACATGAAATTTTTGGAGAGATTAGTACAGAAACAGAGAGGAAAGCGTATTTGCTTTATCGTTTTTGTTGTTTATATTCTCATGGGAATACCAATATGGGTTTATTAAAAGCTGCAAAAGTGTCCTGCCTTCCTAACGCGAATATATTTAATATCCTTGAAGATATTTCTCATCACTATATTGTTTTATTAGAAAATATTTTAAGTTGTGAAGTTTTTTCTAAAGCGGTGAGCGAATTAGAGATAAGCCCTCTTGATTGAGAGCTTATCATTTTGTTTGTCTTAATTCTCTAAATGACGTACTGGGAGAAATTGAAAAGGGGGATGATATTCAAATTTTCCGGAGACTTCACCGCCAAAGATATGGGATTGATCGGGCCCGAGATCGAGTTTTTTTACATTCTCCTCCGCGCCACTAAAATCAACTTTGTTGAGATCGACCCAGAAGAGATTCGGGGATACGGCAGATTCGAAGAAATACCGGCGAGCTTTATGATCGATCACAGTGCGCCAGCGGGTTGAAGAGATATTCGGTTCTGCTTCGGTGTTTAATCCAAAGGGAACGGAGACATTGCGTATAACACTAAAGACACTCGCAAGAGAGCTACGTTCATCGCCATCTTTAGGGATTGAGTTGATATAAAATGAGGCGCGCACAAATCGATCCGCCGCGCGATTACTGCCCGGAAGCATCACCGTGCCGCCAATCTGTTTCCAATAATCATTAAGAGCAAGTTGCTTTTCATAGGCCGGCGAATTGGTCATCACTTGATAAGCTTTATTGTGATGAATCACCTGTTTTCCATCAATATATTCCACAATCGCGCTATCGCCATATTTATCCGAGAGCGAGAGATGAAGCGCCGCTAAACGAGTATCGCCCGGGACTTGATCGCTAATGACAATAAACGGCTCTGCCTCAAGCGCATTGACCGCCTCTTGAACGGTGGCAAAATTATCGAGCATATATTGCGCCCAAAGTGAGAGCGATAAGGTGGGTTTGTCCACATCGTGAGGATCGGGATATTCCGATTCCGCTAACCAAAGAAGATTCGCCGCTAGTCCCGCTTCATTCACCCCATCGGTAGTAGCAATATCATAGCCGGAGGCAATCACGCTGCCATATTTTGCCTTCCAGTGGATCGACTTTGAATTCGCCGCTCCGGTTCGATCAATTCCGCGGGGGAGAATCCATAAATTGGTGCCGACATCGACTTTCCAATCCATCGACCGTGCCGTCATAATCCGTTCATTATCGCCATGAAAGACAATGCGCGTACAGGCATCGGCAATGCTAAAAGAAAGTCCGCCTGCAAGCAGCAGTGTGGGAAGGATTTTTTGAATCTTTTTAATCGAAAAACGCACCATAAAAGCTCCTTAGATGAGGGGTTATTTAGGTTTAGTGTAGCTGAGAATTTGTAAATTAGCATTTTGTGATTGATTGCGGTCAAGGGAGCGAGTCATTGTTATAAAACGGTCACAATTGGTGTGCATATTCAACTTGTCAAATTTCAAAATAACAAGGAATCCTATGACTCAAGAGGAAAATCGGACCTTCATGGAAGATCTATTAATACTTCGTAGAATCAATGGGTTTAGTGAGCATGATCTTGATCGTTTAAATCAGATCGCGCCACTCATTACCCCAAAACTTGCTGAATTGACCGATCAATTTTATTGTCAATTAGAACGCAGTCCCCACACAGCCCCTTATTTAGAAGGACGTGTGCAGCTCTTAAAAAAGACCCATCTTGAGTGGCTCACATCACTCTTTACGACGCGCCTAGAGGAGGATTATTTGGCTGCGCAATGGGCAATTGGGCGCGTGCATGCGAAGTTGTATATTGCGCCGATTTTTGTGGCATCGAGTATGAGTTATCTGCGCTCTGAGTTTCCCAAGCTCTTAGATAGTGAGATTCTTAGTGAAATAAATCATAGCAAAGATGAGCTCATTAGTTCGGTACTCAAAATGCTCGATATTGTCCATTTTGTCATCGATCAAAGCTATTACGATCGGCTGCGCGAGGTGACCGGTATCTCTAAAGCATTGCTCCATCGCCTGATGAAATAACCATGATGAAATAACACTGGGTAACAAGATCTGAGTAGGAGGGATTGATATGAATCGTGAGCGTTTAACACGATATTGATATCATAGGAGTGTTTAACGCTATGGAATGACTGTTATGAGCCTGCGCATGATTCAGCACCCTTTAATCGGGGCGTATCTTTTTCTCTTTATTTGGATGGTTGTGGTGATCGGTTGCCGGATTATCGCGTTCGATGAGATCATGATCTTTATTGGGTTTATGGTGCCGATTGTGCTCTTTTTATATGGCGTTGCCCGCTTTGCTTTTTATCGAGAGAAATACCCAAGGGTGACGATAGCGGATATTAAGGCGATTTTTGAGCATTCCGATCAAGTGTTTAACAAGCCGATCACGATCTGCGGCATTGTGGAGACCGATGAGATGCCGATCTTTTCTGGAGTCGATCAGGAGGCACTTGTCTATACTGAGCTCGGCGCGAATCTAGATATTGGGAAGACGGCCACGCCCTCCAAATATACGGCGCTGAATAATCAAGCCGAGCAGATGGGATTTTATATTAATGATGGCACGGGGCGGGTTCGCATTTTAAATGATCGGCCACTGTCGGTGCGTAGCGAGCGCAATATCACCTTAGCAGGAGGTATTATTGCGCTTGAAAAGCGAATTCTTGTGGGGGAAGAGGTGTTGGTGACAGGCATTCCCGATAAGTGGAATGGCACATTAATGCTCGAACCTTATCAAGGGAGTATTTTCGTTGATACCATTCTTGAGCCTGAACGGATGAGGTTTCGGGATCAATTAGTCCCGCTGTTACAGAGTGGCTTTTATACGCTCTTTATTGCGATTCTTGCAGCCTTTTTGCTTTTGTTTCGTACGATCGAGCCGGAAACCCCGTTTATTCCATTTGATTGGCTTACGCTTCTATTTCTGCACATAGTCAGTGGCTATATCGGCATTATGGCGTTTGGCTATCTTGGGGTACTCATTAAACCGCTGGGGGTAATTAACTTAGGGTTTGCACTTGGCGGATTGATCGGGCTCGGCATACTCTTTTTGAGTCCCTTTTTGCAGCCATATGTCGATATCACCGTCGATGGGATGTTTTATGCGCTTATATGCTGTTATGCCGGCGGAATTTTTGTGTGTCTACTGAATTATCACCGCCTTAATTATGTAACTAAGGATATTAAATAACCGATTAAATAGAGTCGATTAAACAAGGGCTTCCGACAGGATGCCAAAGGTCGCGCCAATGCAGACGATGCTCCACGGGGGGAGACGCCAGAATGCAATAAGAGCAAAGAGGAGGGCGGCGATGGAAAGATCTTTGGGGCTATGGATGGTAGAGGTCCAGAGTGGCGTATAAAAGGCGGCACACAATAACCCAACCACTGCCGCATTGACAGCCATTAGGGCTCCGCGAGCTTTGCGATAACGGCGGAGGCTTTCCCAAAAGGGCATTACCCCAACCATAAGGAGAAACCCGGGGAGAAAGATCGCGATCGTAGCCATCATCCCGCCAAGTATTCCGCCAATATCCGTACCAATAAAAGCCGCAAAGGTAAAGAGTGGCCCGGGTACAGCTTGCGTTGCTCCGTAGCCTGCGATAAAGGTTTCATGAGCAATCAATCCCGTTGGCACAAATTCTTGCTCAAGGAGCGGGAGCACAACATGACCGCCTCCAAAAACAAGCGCCCCTGAGCGGTAAAACTTCTCAAATAACGTGACACCGGATTGAGGATTATCGATAAAGTAGCTCAGTACGGGGAGCCCAACGAGAAAGATCATAAAGAGCACGAGCGCACCATAGGCGATCGATTTATTAAGGGGTTGATTAAGCGGTTGTTTAATTGGGGGCGCGCTATCTCGGCCATCAGAATGGTCCGCGTTACAGAAAAATAGTCCGTAGAGAGCCGTCAATACAATAATTACCACTTGCGCAAGGGCGTGATGCCAAAGGAGCGCTACAATTAACGCAAATAGCGCAATGCCGCGGCGCGTATTATCGGGCGTTAAGGTCTTTGCCATGCCGCTTAAGGCGTGCAGCACAATGGCAATGGCCACAAGTTTTAGCCCGTGAATTAATCCGCTTAAAAAGGGAAGCTCAAAGGCGGTGAGCGAGAGCGCAAAGAGCATTAATAAAATCACTGAAGGAAGCGTAAAGCCTAAAAAGGCAGCGATGCCTCCTAAAAGTCCTCCGCGAGTCATTCCGATGCCAAGCCCAATTTGGCTGCTCGAAGGCCCGGGGAGAAATTGAGCGAGCGCAATGAGATCGGCATACGCCTTTTCAGAAAGCCACCGGTGCCGGCGTACATAGACTTCATGGAAATAGCCTAAATGCGCCGAGGGTCCCCCAAATGAGGTGAGCCCAAGTTTGAGCGATACGAGGAAAATCTCCCAGAACATTCTAAATTTAGATCCAAATTTCGAATGTGTCTGTGTTGAGTCATATTGTGGCGGCGTTAACATCAATGGATCCCTTCATAATTTAAGCGTCGGCGCGTCTTCCCGTAGCATAGCGTATTAAATCAATATGACAAGCTGATGACAAGGAGGTGACAGGCGTTAAAGAAGTTATCAAAAGAGATTTGCATGTGGGGAGATCATTTGCCGTAAAATATGCCTAATCAATATCCATTGAACAGCCATTAAATAGCGATTAAATAGAGAGGGGCAAAATAATGAACGCAGAAAATCAACAGACAATTCAAGGGGAGCGATTTAATATCTATACGCATCTGATTGGGACGCTGCTTGCACTCGGTGGAATGGTCTTTTTGATTGTGCATTCGAGTCTCTATCAAGATGCATGGAAGATCGTGAGCGTGTCGATCTATGGGGCGGCACTCGTTCTGTTATATGCGATATCGACGCTCTATCACGGCCTTAAAAAAGAGCGTACCAAACAGATTTTCCAGCGCCTTGATCATGCGGTGATCTATATTTTGATTGCTGCGAGTTATACGCCTTATACGCTCGTTACCCTTCGGGGACCATGGGGATGGTCTCTCTTTGGCGTATCGTGGGGATTGTGTCTGATAGGGGTGATTCAGGAATTTTGGATCGGCTGGCGGACGCAAGTATTCTCGATGCTCTTATATGTGGTGATGGGCTGGCTCATTGTGATCGCCGCAAAACCTTTAATGCTAACGCTCTCAACTGCCGGGTTATTTTGGCTCGTGCTCGGGGGCATTATCTATACCGTCGGCATTTTATTTTTTGTGTTCGATGAAAAGGTCAAACATTTCCATGGGATTTGGCATCTCTTTGTCATCGCAGGGAGCGCGTGCCACTATTTTAGCATTCTTTTTTATGTGGGAAATCCGCTTTAAGGAGAGCCATTACCGATGAATCCACCAATCTATTAAGTTGTAAATTAAAATAAGGTATTGACAGATAATCAAACTCCCGCTATATCTAAGTCAATGCCGATTTGAAAAAACAGCTTGCGGGCACAACAGCTAAAGCGTCCATCTTCAGACATTTTTATATGACAGCACTAGAATAGCACTGGAAAATAGATAAAATGAAGATACTCCACTAGCAACAGGTGTGACACAAGAGCGGCTCAAACGGCAGCTCTTTTTTTTTATGTCTTAATGTTGATAAGGAGAGACAATGTCTGAGTTTAATTTACCGATCCTCGATTATGCTGAATTTATTAAAGGGGGCGAATCCCGTCAGCAATTTGTAGCAGATTTGGGATATGCCGCCCATGAAGTCGGCTTTTTCTATCTTAAAAATCATGGTATCTCACAGAGCTTGATTGAGGATGCGTTTACCCATGCGAAAACCTTTTTCTCATTGCCACTAGAGCAAAAACGCGCCATTCACATGGTCAATTCCCCTCATTTTCGCGGGTATACCCAACTGCATGATGAGATTACTCGGGAGAATCCTGATACGCGGGAGCAACTCGATTATATGCCTGAGTATGAAGCGATCCCTCTTGATGAAATTCCTGAGGATCAGCCTTGGTTACGTCTTCAAGGCCCAAATCAATGGCCAGAAGCGGTACCGGAACTGAAAGGGACGCTACAGCAGTTACAAAAAGAGCAAACCGAGCTCGCAAAATCGCTGCTATCGGCCTTTGCGCTCGCGCTTGGGCAAGATGAAGATGTGTTTGCGCACACCTACGCCCATAAACCCTCAGTCTTATCGAAAGCGATTCATTACCCGGGGATTGAGGATAGTATCCAAGGGGTTGGTCCGCATAAAGATTCAGGCTATCTCACCTTTGTTCAGCAAGATGAGACCGCTGGGCTTGAGGTATTAAAAGGGGATGAGTGGGTATTGGCCGAACCGATTCCGGGCACGTTTGTGGTCAATATTGGGGAGCTATTAGAGATTGCTTCCCAAGGCTATCTTAAAGCAACACTGCATCGCGTCGTAACGCCACCTGTAGGGGTTGATCGCTATTCGCACGCCTTTTTCTTAACCTCACAACTTGATGCAACGGTACCATTAATTACATTGCCCGAGGCGCTTCAAGGCAAATCGTTTAGTATCACTCAAGATCCAAAAAATCCGCTCTTTACTCAAATCGGGAAAAACTTCTTAAAAGGGCGCTTACGTTCCCATCCCGATGTAGCAAAACGCCATTATGCCGATCTACGCATTGATGGATAAATTAATGGATAGAACACTCGAAACTCTCTAGAGGATCAATAACCGATAAATCACAGGGCAAAAAAAACGATATACGTCACACAGATGCCGATTTGGAAATGCTTGCGGGCAGACAGCTAAGCAGAGATGAGTAAACGCCTCGATCGTTTCCTTTCGGCCATCGTCCATATAACAACGACATAACGAACAATAAAATAACCAAAGGAGATCATTATGATTACCGTTACCTATCTTAAAAAATTGAATAAAATTAATAAACGCGCAAAGCAGCTCTTTTATCTATTGATTGCCGGCCTTGTTTTAACCGCCTGTTCTGAGGCAGAGTCGGATATTAGTACGAAAGCAACGCCTCAAACAAACCCCGATCAACAGACCATTCGGATTGGCACCTCACCGGGGGATTTTGCTGATATGGTTCGGGATTATATCGGGCCTGAACTTGAAAAGGCGGGCTATCAGGTCACGCTAAAAGAGATTACCGATATTGTGATTCCCAATACGGGCGTGCATGAGGGCTCGCTTGAGGTCAATATCTTCCAACATAAACCCTATTTAGATGAATTTAATGAAAATTATAACGCAATGCTAACGCCGATTGTCCAAGTGCCGACCGCGCCTTTCGGACTCTATGGCGGTAAGCTTCACTCATTGGACAGTGTCAAAGAGGGAGCAACGATTGGGATTCCCTCCAATGTCACCAACTTTTCACGGGGATTGCGCATTTTAGAGGCGCTAGGTTGGATTACGCTCAAAGAGGATATTGATTTTTTTCGGGTGCGTAAAACGGATATTACCTCAAACCCTAAAAACCTGAAGATTTTAGAGATTGAAGCGGCGCAGATGGTGCGGGCGCGTCAAGATGTGGATTATGCGGTGATTAATGGGAATTTTGCGCAAGATGCGGGGATTCCATTTACCGATGCGCTCTATATTGAACCGAGCAAACATTTTGTCAATTGGGTTGTGGTGAAAAAGGCCGATAGCGACACTCCTTGGGCGAAAACGTTGATCGATATTATCAATTCAGATGGATTTAAAGCGTACACGCAAGCGCATTTCCCTGGCTACAATTTACCCTTAAGCTGGTAGGAGGCGATGATGCGATTCAAGGCATTTTTATATATAGGTATCGGTATTATTTTGGCCGGTTGTTTCTCCAATTCGAGCGATGAGCAAAAAGTGATTCGGATCGGTACGTCGGTAGGAGATTTTGGCACAATGGCGCGTGATTTTATTGCCCCCGAGCTTAAAAAGCAGGGCTATACGGTAAAGGTGACGGAGTTTAGCGATATTATGGGGCCCAATATTGCGCTCAATGATGGCAGTATCGATATTAATACCTTTCAACATCGATTTTTCTTAGAGGGATTTAATCAAAGTAACAATAGTAATCTATTGCCGATCTTTCAAATTCCGACAGGGCCTTTAGGGCTCTATAGTGGGCGTAAACAGACGTTACAAGAGGTTGAAAAGGGCGCTGTTGTGGCTGTGCCGCTCGATACAACTAATTATTCTAGAGCACTTATCTTACTGCAGGATCTTGGCTGGATTGAGCTCTCGGAGAATGTGGCCGATCCTTTTTCAGTGAGCGCTAAGGATATTATCTCCAATCCTCACGGCATTATTTTAAAAGAGATCGAATCGCCACTCATTCCTAGAATTCGGGTGGATGTGGATTATGCCATTATTACGGGAAATTTTGCAGCAAGTTCTGGCATTCCATTTACCGAAGCGCTCTTTACCGATCCCCATTACAACTTTATCAATTGGGCCGTCATTCGCCCGGAAGATGCGGAGAGTGACTGGGTTAAAGCGATTACGGAAGCTTATCATGGGGCAGAATATAAGGCCTATATTAAGGAAAATTTCCCAGGTTACAAACATCCTGCCTCGTGGAATTCACGTTAGTTTATTAGTGTGATTTCTCATAGCAGCCCATCATGGAAAAATGGCATTTCGTGATTAATGTCGAATTAAATATCGATTGAATTGTATACATTAGTGTTACTATAGAGAATTCAATGAATATAAATATAAGGAGTCGATATGAAATCGAAAGCAGCCGTTGCCTTTAAATTGGGGGAAGCGCTTAAAATTTGTGATGTAGATGTTGCACCACCCAAACACGATGAAGTACAGATTAAAATGGTGGCCTCGGGCGTGTGCCATACAGATGCTGTGGCGCGTGATTTAGAGGGCGTTTTCCCACTTCCGGGAATTTTAGGGCATGAAGGATCGGGCGTTGTGACCGCCGTTGGCGAGGATGTTGATTCGGTCTCCATTGGTGATCATGTGGTGCTCAGTTTCTCGAGTTGCCAACACTGTTCACATTGTCTTTCAGGCCATCCAACAGTCTGTGAAGATTTTAACCCGCTTAACTTTGGCGGTACGTTAAAAGGGGGCGGTTCGCCATATTCCTATGAAGGGGAAGCACTTTCCATCTTCTTCGGGCAATCCTCATTTAGTGAGGTGGTGGTGACTAAAGCAACAAATGTGATTGTAGTCGATAAAGAGATCGATTTACGACTGCTCGGGCCATTAGGTTGCGGGATTCAAACCGGCGCCGGAACGGTGCTTAATCGGTTAAACCCGAAAGCAAATGAATCGATTGTGATTTATGGGACGGGCGCGGTGGGATTAAGTGCCATTATGGCGGCAAAAGCGATCGGCTGTTATCCCATTGTGGCGGTTGATATTCATGATCATCGCCTCGATCTTGCGAAAGAATTGGGCGCGACACATACCATTAATAGTAAAAATGAAGATCCCGTTGCCAACATTAAAGCGCTGACCGGATTTGGCGCCGTCTACGCGATTGAAACGACCGGTGTCGAGGCTGTTGTTAAACAGGCGCTTGCCGGAGTGAAACCGCTCGGAGTGGTGGCCATTGTCGGCTTTACCGGTGATGTCACACTCAATATTCACAACGAGCTGATGTGGGAAGGAAAATCACTCATCGGCGTCATCGAGGGTGATAGCATTCCAAAAATCTTTATCCCTACACTCATCTCACTCTACAAACAAGGGAAATTCCCCTTCGATCGTCTGGTAAAATTCTACCCCTTTGAAGAGATCAATCAAGCCTTCGCAGATTCCGCAAGTGGCAAAGTGATTAAGCCCATCGTGACGTTTTAAGCTTTAAAGAACATTTTCACGAAATTTAACATTTAAATTTAAGATAATAGAGACCCCTTCAAATTTTGGAGGGGTTATTTTTTGAGCATATACCTATTGTTGAGCCTGGTAATCACCAAGTAGAAAACATTCCAAGAGACTATTTAGTTACTATAATAAATTGAAGAATATTTACTAAAGCTAACATTTTAATAGCGTGTATAATGCACTCTGATTTCGGCAAAGCGTGATAGTTATTAATGGCAACGATTCAAAGTTACTGGCAAGAATTTACAGCAAATACAGAACGGGTTTTGTTTCTACAAGGTCCCGTAGGGCCCTTTTTTGCGCGTTTAAGTGAGTACTTAGAAGAAAACCACGCAATGACGGCCTATAAGATCAACTTTAATGGTGGGGATCGTTACTATTATCCTGAAAAAGATAACAAAAGCCTCTCTTATCATGGTGGAATCGATGAGTTTAAGGCCTTTTTAAAGCAATATGTAGAGGCCAATGAGATTGATGCCATTGTCTGTTTTGGTCATCAACGTATTTACCATCAGATCGCCAAAGAGCTCTGCTTAGAGAATAAAGAGCAACGCTCATTTTGGGCATTTGAGGAAGGGTATTTACGGCCTCACTACATCACGTTTGAAAAATGGGGCGTTAATTATAACTCCCGTCTTATGCAAAAGGCGGAGTATTACCTAAGTTTACAAACATGCTTAGAAGAGCCAAAAGCACCTTTGCCGATGGCGAGTGGATTTGTGCCTAGAGCGTTACTTGCAATGCGTTATTACTATGAAATGGATAAACAAAAACAAGAGTATGCTCAATATCAACATCATCGTGAAACACAATTATCGATCTATGTAGGTGCATGGCTCTTATCAGGCTATCGGCACTTTACTTATCAGTTTCGAGAAAATCGATTTGCGCGTCTCGTGGAAAAAGGTGGGTTAGGGCGCTTTTTTATCGCACCGCTTCAGGTATATAACGATAGCCAAGTGACCGCCAATGGTCGTGGGAAGTCAGTGCCTTCATTTATTCGGCATCTGCTCTACTCGTTTGCCAAATATGCCCCTAAAGAGACGCAACTAGTCTTTAAGCATCATCCCATGGATCGGGGGTTTAATCATTATGGTGCGCTTATTAAGAAGTTGAGTAAACGCTATGGCATTGAAGGGCGGGTCCACTATCTATTTGATGTGAATCTCCCCACTTTGATGCGAGAAGCCGCCGGGATGGTAGTACTCAATAGTACCAGCGGTTTATCGGGAATGATTCATGGCATTCCGGTAAAAGCATTGGGTGAAGCGCATTATGATTTTGATGGGTTAACCGATCAACAGACCCTTGCAAAATTTTGGAAAGATCCCATGCGTCCTGATAGTAGCGCATTTAATGCCTATCGGCGTTATCTTCTCCATAAAACACAACTCAATGGCAATTTCTATCGTGATCAGAGCGGGAAGCTTCCCATTATTTTTAGTTGTGAGTGATGTACAGCAGATTGATATTATTGAAGAATATAAAATAAGTTTTCTTTGTTAAGAATCATTTAGAAAGTGATAATTTTCGGTAAGAATCGCTCTTTTTTGATATGATTCTATGGCGCTTTAGCGAAGGATAGTAAAATTAGTAAGCTAAAGGTTTGCATCATCCTTTTTCTTGGTTAAGATAAACCCCTTGTTTGATTCATCAGGTCTATAGAGCCTCATTTATGTCGGTTAAAAAACTTAAATTACAACCTCTCGCTATATGGATGATCATTATTCCCATGGTGATCTCAATTATCTATTTTAGCCTGTTTGCATCGAATCGCTATGTGAGCAATGCTCAAATTGTGGTGCGCCAAGCAGAAAGCGGGCAACAGGCAAGTATGCCGGGGCTTGCGCTGTTAATGGGGAGTGCCGATCCCGCCTCAAGAGAATATACCCTCTATCTACGCGAGCATATTTTATCGCACGATATGCTTCTATATTTAGAAGATGTCGCTGATTGGACCGAACACTACTCAGGCCATATCTTAGATCCTCTCTACTGGCTTAACCATTCCGCACCTTTAGAGAAAAAACTCAAATATTATCAAAAGATGGTGGGCGCGACCTATGATGAAACCACTGGGCTATTAAAGATTGACGTTCAAGCATTTAGCCCTGAATATTCACAAAAAGTATTACAAGAGATCCTAAAAAGTAGTGAGGTTTTTGTCAATGCAATCTCTCGAGATATGGCGCTTGAGCAGTTAGAGTTTGCCCGTAAAGAACTTCTCGCTTCCACAGAGCGCTATGAAGCGAGCAAAAATAGAATGTTGGCGTTTCAAAATCGCTACAATCTACTCGATGCAGAAGCCACTGCGGTCTCTATGGTTGGGATAGTGAGTACGCTCGAGGCAGAGATCGCTAAAGAGAATGCAAAATTGAAAGCACTTGTTGCAACGCTTGCCACCGATGCGCCACAAATACGCGCGCAAACGAATAAAATCAAGGCACTTGAAGAGCAATTAGCCTCTGAAAAGGGGCGGATTACCTCCCTTGAATCCTTAGATGATCCCCTTAATGTGATTGCCTCTGAATATCGTAAGCTTCAAGTGGATACGTTGGTAGCCGAAGAATTTTATAAAACAAGTCTGGCGGTTGTGGAAAATGCTAAATTAGAAACCACAAAAAATCTACGCAATTTAGTGGCTGTCGTGGAGCCAAATTTACCAGAATATCCACTCTATCCAAGACATCTTTATAATCTAATCACAATCTTTATCGCACTTTGCCTCTTATATGGCATTACTCGATTTGTGATTGCATCTATTGAGGATCACCGTGAATAACCGATCAAAAAAACGTATGATTCGACTCCTTGCCTCATTTACCGCACTCATTACTTTAAGCAGTTGTAGCAGTGTTTTTTCAGGTGCTGGGCCTAGCAAAAATCGCATTGTGTCACAAGCCTCTTCTGAAAAGCAGGATTACACGTTAGTTACGCTCTCTGCTGAGAATATTATTCCCTATATGCGTCCCGCCGAACCAAGACTAAAACCGGAAGTGACGCGAACATCTATCCCAGAATTAAGACTCTCATCGGGGGATGTGCTTCGAGTCATGATCTCCGATAGTGCGGAGGAAGGCGGGTTATTTGCCCCGCTTGCTGGTGGAGGAACCGTCTTTGATAAGGTGCGGATTAATGCGAAAGGCGCAATTTCATTACCCTATGCTGGGAATATTAAAGTCGCGGGGTTGAGCGTCGATCAAGCAGAAAAAGCGATTCGTGATCAAGTTAAACGTTATACGCTCGATCCTCAAGTCTTTGTCTCTTTAGTTGGGGATCTCGGTGGTTCGGTGTTAGTGGCAGGAGATGTCAATAGCCCAGGCCGATTTTCAACGTTGGAAGGACCTTTAACCGTTTTAGATGCGATCAATCAAGCAGGCGGGCCGAAGCTCGAGCCATATCTGGTGGATGTTGTCGTGCGTAATGGGAAGTCTGCGGATCGTTATAATTATCAAGACTTACTCAATGGATTAAACTTTGCCGTTGCCCCTAATGCAGAGATTGTCTTAGAGCGTGCTCGTAAACGTTTTGTTGCGATGGGCGCAGTGAATCAGCCAGGATTGCATGATTTCCCCTCACAATCTCCGAGTCTTTTAGAGGTATTGGGTAGCGTCGGTGGTTTAAGCGAACAAAAAGCCGATGCTCGCGGTGTCTTTATCTTTAGATTGCCTGAAACGATCGCCTATGATAAAACACTCGCGCGGGTGACCTCTAAGGAAAAGCCGCTCGTCTTCCATCTCGATATGCGTGATCCCACATCGATGTTTTTAGCACGGCAATTCCTCATTCATCCAGAAGATGCCGTATATGTGACAAATGCGCATGTCTACGAGTTCCAAAAAATGATTTCACCCATTATTCAAGTACTCGTCTTGGGTAAAACAATCGATAATCTATAACGTTATGGCTGTTAAGAAACGCTCTTCACTCCAAATTATGCGCGATGTCATCTTCGCCTTAGTCCTGCGCGAGATGTTGACCCGCTTTGGTAGCCGACGTATGGGGGCATTTTGGATGCTCTTTGAGCCTGCCGCTCATGTGGGCGCTATGATGTTTATCTTTACTGTTATTCGTGCTCGTCATGTACCCGGGATGGATTTCCCCGTCTTTTTCTTAACGGGCATGATTCCTTTTTTCTTAATGCGTAATCTTGCAATTCAATTAATGAGCGCGGTGGATGCCAATAAAGCGCTCTTTGCCTATCCCAATATTAAGATCTTTGATACTTATATTGCCCGGGTTATTGTTGAGTTTATTATCTCAACGTGTATCTATGGCATTTTTATCTTCATTTTAGGGTTTTGGGCCGGGTATGATGTCTCTATCGCCTATCCTGTTGAGTGGGTCTACTCCATCTTTATTGGCATTCTCTTTTCCTTTGGACTCGGTATTATGCTTTCTGTATTGGTGCAAGTGATGCCCAATATGAAGTCGATGGTTCGTCTTCTCTTTATGCCACTCTATTTTATCTCCGGGGTAATTTTTCCGCTCTGGATCATTCCGGAACGTTATCTGCACTGGGTATTGTGGAATCCTTATGCCCATATTGTGAGTAATATCCGTTCTGCTGTCTTTACCTCATATCCCGATATTCCGGGCGTTTCGCAAACCTACCCATTAACTTGCACCATTATCTTTCTCTTTATAGGAATTGGCCTCTATCGTGTACGACGAGACCAATTATTAATGCGATGATCGAAGTTAAGAATCTCACAAAATCCTATCTGCATCATAAGGGCGGGCGGAAATATGTATTTAGGGATCTCTCATTTACGATCCCAACCGATCGAAATGTGGCCATCATTGGAAGAAATGGCGCCGGCAAATCAACGCTAATGAATCTACTGGCTAAAGTGGATACGCCCGATAGTGGCGAGATTATTACGGATAAATCGATCTCATGGCCCGTTGGGTTATCCGGTGGTTTTCAAGGCTCATTATCTGCACGAGAAAATGTAAAGTTTATTGCACGCACCCAAGGCTTTCGCGGAGATGCACTGCGGGAAAAGGTTCGTTTTGTAGAGGCATTTGCAGAAATTGAGGAATACTTTGATCTCCCCGTCAAAACCTATTCATCAGGCATGCGCGGGCGGGTAGCATTCGGCTTGAGCCTTGCTTTTGAGTTTGATTACTATCTCGTCGATGAGGCGATGTCCGTAGGGGATGCTCACTTTAAGAAAAAGGCAAGCGATGCCTTTAAGGACAAAGTGGGGAAAGCAAACATTATCTTAGTCACCCATGGAATGACCCAAGTACGCACAATGTGTGATCTTGTGTTAGTGCTCGATGGCGGAAAAGCGACACTTTATGATGATATAGAAGAGGGCATAAAAGTTTATCAAAACTTATAGATAGGCTTGCAATATAACGGAATAAGAGTATTGTTATAGCGCTGATTATTAATAGATAGATATAAAAGAATAGTTGATAGAGATTGGTGAAAATGATTGATCAAAAATATATAGAAATTGTTCGAGAAACGGTTGACGCACAAGTTGAGACATTGTCGAGATGGAAAGAAAAATTAAATGGTGAAGTTGTTCATGCAATCAATACCATTTTAGCGTGCGAAGGACGCGTAATCATCTCGGGAGTTGGAAAATCAGGTTTAATTGGTAAAAAAATTGTTGCAACGCTCGCATCTACTGGTACCCCCAGTTTTTTTATTCATCCAACAGAAGCATTCCATGGGGATTTAGGGATGATTAAATCATCCGATGTGTTAATTCTCATCTCTTATAGCGGTGAAACGGATGAGGTTAATAAATTAATTCCTAGCTTAAAAAGCTTTGGTAATAAAATCATTGCAATTACAGGGAAAGCAGAATCTACACTAGCGATCCATTCAGATGTTTTTTTAGATATCGGTGTTGAAAGAGAAATTTGCCCTAATAATCTAGCACCAACATCCTCTACATTAGTTACTCTTGCATTAGGGGATGCTTTGGCAGTGGCTTTAATGAAAGCCAGAGATTTTAAACCAGAAGACTTTGCTAAATTTCATCCTGGTGGAAGTCTTGGACGAAAATTATTATGTAAAGTCGAGGATGAAATGCAAAGTGAGGTATTACCATTTGTATTGCCTCAAGATACATTATCTAAGTGTCTATTAAAAATGACGGCCTCTAAAGCAGGTGTGGCTCTTGTAGGGAAGACTGAGCACCTTCAAGGGATTATTACCGATGGTGATATTCGCAGAGCCTTATTATCTAATAATATGGATACCTCATTGGAGGCTCAAGAAATTATGACTAAGGCGCCACATACAATTTCTAAAAATGAGTATCTAGTAAAAGCGGAAGAATATCTTAAAAACAATAAAATTCATACGCTAGTTGTATTAGATGAAGATAATCATGTCGTTGGACTATTTGAACAATCAATTTAAGGGGGGATAATAATGCTTACAATTAAGAATATTCAGGTAGGTAATAATTTACCTTTTGTATTATTTGGAGGAATTAACGTTTTAGAGTCACTCGATTCAACGTTAAAAGCCTGTGAAGAATATGTAAAAATTACACATGAATTAAACATTCCTCTTGTATTCAAAGGTTCTTTTGATAAAGCAAATCGTTCATCTATTCATTCATATCGAGGCGTTGGTCTTGATGAAGGAATGAAGATTTTCCAAGCCGTTAAAGATGAGTTTAATGTGCCTGTCATCACTGATATTCATGAGCCCTATCAAGCAGAACCTGTTGCAGAAGTTGCCGATGTATTACAGCTACCGGCATTTTTAGCACGACAAACAGATTTAGTTGTTGCGATGGCTAAAACAGGCAAACCGATTAATGTAAAAAAGCCCCAATTTTTAAGTCCGTCACAAACTGTAAATATTATTGAGAAGTTTAAGGAGGCGGGTAATGAACAAATCATTCTTTGTGATCGTGGGACCTGTTTTGGCTACGATAATTTAGTCGTAGATATGCTAGGCTTCGGTGTTATGAAGAGGGTTAGTAATAATGCTCCAATTATTTTTGATGTTACCCATGCATTACAACAGCGCAACCCATTAGAGAAAGCATCAGGGGGACGTAGAGAACAAGTATTAGATCTCGCTCTTTCAGGCATGGCGACACGTTTAGCAGGACTGTTTTTAGAAGCCCATCCTAATCCTGATGAAGCAAAGTGTGATGGGCCTAGTGCATTACCATTATCACTCTTAAAGCCTTTTTTAGAAAGAGTTAAAGCGGTGGATGAGGTGGTCAAATCATTCCCAGTTTTAGAGATAAAATAGGAAGCGCTATGTCATTAAAAACAGTTATTATAATTCCTGCTCGATATCAGTCTTCTAGATTGCCCGGAAAGCCTTTAATCGACATTAATGGAAAGCCAATGATTCAGCATGTCGTCGAGGCGGCTCATAAAGTAAAAGGTGTTGATGAAGTCTATGTGGCAACAGATGATCAAAGAATATTAGAGGTAGTCGAAGGACTTGGTTATAAAGCCTTGATGACAGATAAAAATCATCCATCAGGTACTGATCGCTTAATAGAAGTTTCTCAAAAGATAAAAGCAGATATCTATATTAATTTACAAGGTGATGAGCCACTGATTAATGTAGAGGATGTGGGTAAGTTAGTTACATTAATAAAAAACAACCCAAAAATTGATTGTGCTTCAATGTGTCACCCAATTACAGAGGAAGAGGCAAACAACCCAAACTCAGTAAAAGTCGTTTTGGGTAAGGGCAAGAAAGCACTTTATTTCAGTCGCTCTAGAATTCCTTATAAACGTGAAGAAACGGCGCTCCCATATTATAAGCATATTGGGGTTTATGCCTATCGCTCAAACCTACTAGCCGATTATCCAAAGGTGGAAAATAACTCATTGGAGTTAACAGAATCTCTTGAGCAACTTCGCCTGTTATCTAACGATGTAGATATTTATATGATGGAAGTTGAGTTTGCTTATCCAGGTGTTGATACAAAAGATGGGTTATTGATGGTAAAAAAAATAATGCAAAGTAGAGAGGATAACAATGAGTAAAGTGTCGAAATTCTTTTTTAGTCCCAGATTGTTTTTTTATGATGCATGGAAAAATTTTAACAGACGTTTGTTGTTAAAGAAATCTATTAATAAGACACTTTATTTTTATCGTTTTAATGACTGGAAGAAAACATTTATTAAAGATTTTTTTGTAGAAAGTCATATTGAGTTTTTCCCTTTTAAAATGACCGCTTCAGAGTTTAGTAATAAGTATGAATCTAAAGTTTTAAAAAATAGTAATGTTGAGATTTTAGTATGGGGAATGAATGCTCCTAGTTACCTTATACGTTTTTGTAGAAGAAATAATATTCCATTAAAATACGTAGAAGATGGTTTTATTCGTTCCATTGGTCTAGGAGCCGAACATACAATACCTTTATCTATGGCAATTGATAGTCAGACACTATATTTTAATGCTCAGAAAACATCGGATTTAGAAGAAATCTTATTAACATATGATTTTGATAGTGATTTTGAGTTATTAGAAAGAGCCCGTACGATGATGAAACGTTTATTGGAGACGGGGATTAGCAAATATAATCAGGGACAGGCAATAGATATTGAAGAGATTTACGGAGAAAAAAATACAAAACGAGTTTTAGTGATTGGACAAGTTGAGGATGATGCATCTATTAAATATGGGTGTACCCGAAGTTTAACAAATAATGATTTAGTGCGTATTGCTTATATTGAAAACCCCAATGCTCAGATAATTTATAAGCCACATCCAGATGTGTTGCATCAAAAGCGAAAAATGCAATCAAACCCTAAAGATGTGATGCATATTTGTAACGTTTTGGAAGAAGATATATCTTTATCTCAATCATTTGAAACTATAGATCATGTTTATACAATTACTTCTTTAGCAGGTTTTGAGGCTTTATTAAGAGGAATTAAAGTCACGACACTGGGATGCCCTTTTTATTCAGGGTGGGGGTTAACAGATGATCGTCAAGAGAATGTTAGGCGAACAAGGGCGTTAACGCTGGAAGAGGTGTTTGCTGGCGCATATTTACTGTATCCTATTTACTTTGATCCAATTTATAAAGTACGAGTTCGTCCAGAAGAAGCATTAGAGCGATTGATTAGTTTAAAAAATGATACTTTACTAAATACGCCTGTTCAGGCGGAGCCAGTGGAAATTCCAGCTATTAATAAGACACTTTATTTTTATCGTTTTAATGACTGGAAGAAAACATTTATTAAAGATTTTTTTGTAGAAAGTCATATTGAGTTTTTCCCTTTTAAAATGACCGCTTCAGAGTTTAGTAATAAGTATGAATCTAAAGTTTTAAAAAATAGTAATGTTGAGATTTTAGTATGGGGAATGAATGCTCCTAGTTACCTTATACGTTTTTGTAGAAGAAATAATATTCCATTAAAATACGTAGAAGATGGTTTTATTCGTTCCATTGGTCTAGGAGCCGAACATACAATACCTTTATCTATGGCAATTGATAGTCAGACACTATATTTTAATGCTCAGAAAACATCGGATTTAGAAGAAATCTTATTAACATATGATTTTGATAGTGATTTTGAGTTATTAGAAAGAGCCCGTACGATGATGAAACGTTTATTGGAGACGGGGATTAGCAAATATAATCAGGGACAGGCAATAGATATTGAAGAGATTTACGGAGAAAAAAATACAAAACGAGTTTTAGTGATTGGACAAGTTGAGGATGATGCATCTATTAAATATGGGTGTACCCGAAGTTTAACAAATAATGATTTAGTGCGTATTGCTTATATTGAAAACCCCAATGCTCAGATAATTTATAAGCCACATCCAGATGTGTTGCATCAAAAGCGAAAAATGCAATCAAACCCTAAAGATGTGATGCATATTTGTAACGTTTTGGAAGAAGATATATCTTTATCTCAATCATTTGAAACTATAGATCATGTTTATACAATTACTTCTTTAGCAGGTTTTGAGGCTTTATTAAGAGGAATTAAAGTCACGACACTGGGATGCCCTTTTTATTCAGGGTGGGGGTTAACAGATGATCGTCAAGAGAATGTTAGGCGAACAAGGGCGTTAACGCTGGAAGAGGTGTTTGCTGGCGCATATTTACTGTATCCTATTTACTTTGATCCAATTTATAAAGTACGAGTTCGTCCAGAAGAAGCATTAGAGCGATTGATTAGTTTAAAAAATGATACTTTACTAAATACGCCTGTTCAGGCGGAGCCAGTGGAAATTCCAGCTATTAATAAGACACTTTATTTTTATCGTTTTAATGACTGGAAGAAAACATTTATTAAAGATTTTTTTGTAGAAAGTCATATTGAGTTTTTCCCTTTTAAAATGACCGCTTCAGAGTTTAGTAATAAGTATGAATCTAAAGTTTTAAAAAATAGTAATGTTGAGATTTTAGTATGGGGAATGAATGCTCCTAGTTACCTTATACGTTTTTGTAGAAGAAATAATATTCCATTAAAATACGTAGAAGATGGTTTTATTCGTTCCATTGGTCTAGGAGCCGAACATACAATACCTTTATCTATGGCAATTGATAGTCAGACACTATATTTTAATGCTCAGAAAACATCGGATTTAGAAGAAATCTTATTAACATATGATTTTGATAGTGATTTTGAGTTATTAGAAAGAGCCCGTACGATGATGAAACGTTTATTGGAGACGGGGATTAGCAAATATAATCAGGGACAGGCAATAGATATTGAAGAGATTTACGGAGAAAAAAATACAAAACGAGTTTTAGTGATTGGACAAGTTGAGGATGATGCATCTATTAAATATGGGTGTACCCGAAGTTTAACAAATAATGATTTAGTGCGTATTGCTTATATTGAAAACCCCAATGCTCAGATAATTTATAAGCCACATCCAGATGTGTTGCATCAAAAGCGAAAAATGCAATCAAACCCTAAAGATGTGATGCATATTTGTAACGTTTTGGAAGAAGATATATCTTTATCTCAATCATTTGAAACTATAGATCATGTTTATACAATTACTTCTTTAGCAGGTTTTGAGGCTTTATTAAGAGGAATTAAAGTCACGACACTGGGATGCCCTTTTTATTCAGGGTGGGGGTTAACAGATGATCGTCAAGAGAATGTTAGGCGAACAAGGGCGTTAACGCTGGAAGAGGTGTTTGCTGGCGCATATTTACTGTATCCTATTTACTTTGATCCAATTTATAAAGTACGAGTTCGTCCAGAAGAAGCATTAGAGCGATTGATTAGTTTAAAAAATGATACTTTACTAAATACGCCTGTTCAGGCGGAGAGTAATATCGATGTAGACACGATTGATATAAAAGACCATTTTATATTACTAAATCGAAATAGCATGCCTAAAAATTATTGTTATCAATATAAATTCGACTAGGTGATTTTGTGTAACATACAAATATATATGAGGGTATAGGAATGGAGATCGGTAACTTTAAGATAAAAGGAAATATATCAGATAACCATTTTTCAGTTTCTACTATAGAAACTAAGGGGTTAAATGAAATACATTTTTGGAGGAAATCTGAAAATAACACCTTGATAATTGAGGAAGGTTGTAGTTTTAACAAATTAAAAATTGTTTTTAAAGGTAATAATAACAAATTGATTATTGGTGCTAATGTTCGTTGGACTGGTCATATACTAGTTGTCGGGAACAACCGTCTAGTTACTATTGGGGAGGGGACTACCGCGCAAGGAGTATATATTTTAAGTAGAGATGAAGACGTGATTATTGGGAAAAATTGTATGTTTTCTAGGGAAATTGAAATCAGATCCACAGACGTGCATAAAATTTATGATTTAGATACAGGAGAAAGAATTAATCCTGCAAAAAAAGTTATTATTGGAGATAACGTATGGATCGGAGCAAGAGTTATAGTCTCTAAAGGAGCAAATATTCCCAATGGGTGTGTTATAGGTGCATCATCATTTGTTAATAAAAAATTTGAGACATGTAATGTCATCATTGCAGGAACACCTGCGAAAGTAGTTAAAAATAATATAATATGGGAAAGGTAAGTTTTATTAAATTAAATGGTGTAAAAAACAAGCTTAAAAAATTTTTTAATAATCCTAAACAATATTTTTATGACGGATTGCAAAGGTTTTTGAACAAACGATTTAGTAATGCGTATAAAAATTGCAACAAACCAGCACTATATTTGTACCACTTTAGTTACTGGAAAAGAGATTTTTTACAAGATTGGTATCCTAATAATTCTTTAGAATTCTTGCCATTTTATCTATCAGAAAAAAAATTTTTACGGGTTTTTGCTTCAAAAATCTTAAAAGATTCAGGGGATGGATTTTTAATCTGGGGAATGAATGCTCCAGATTACTTATTAAAGTTTTTATTAGAAAATAATATTCCATACTACTATGTTGAGGATGGCTTTTTACGCTCTAAAAAACTAGGTATAGAATATGTCGCTCCAGCATCCTTAATTTTTGACAGGACAACTCTATATTTTGATGCTACTAAAGAATCTGATCTTGAAAAAATGTTATTGAGTTATGATTTTAAAGAAGATACTCAATTATTAAAAGCTTCCAGAGCTTTAATTGATTTTTTAATAGAAAAGGGTGTTAGTAAATATAATCAAGGGATTAATAGCGGTGTTGATTTAATATACGGTGAAAAGTCTCAAAAACGGGTATTAGTCCTTGGACAAGTTGAGCATGATGCATCCATAAAGTATGGATGTATAGAACCAATTACTAATCAGCAATTGCTGGAAGTGGCGATAACAGAAAATCCTAACGCTCAAATTATTTACAAGCCTCATCCAGACGTGTTGAAAAAAAATAAACAGTTTTCTAGTGGTAGTTTAGCTAACAATATTACAATTTTGACTGAAAATATCGCATTATCAGAAGCATTTAAAACTATAGATCATGTATATACGATTACATCTTTGTCAGGACTTGAGGCACTCATGAGAGATATTAAAGTTACTACCTTAGGCTGCCCTTTTTATTCCGGTTGGGGATTAACGGATGATAGGCAAATTAATGACCGTAGAGATAGGCAATTATCAATAGAAGAGTTAGTGGCTGTGGCATATATACTTTATCCGAAGTATTTTCATCCTTATATGAAAGAATATACAACTGCCGAAAAAATAGCACATTTTTTATATAGTTGTTAATTATGTTTAATAGAGTAAAATTCTCTAGTTATAAGCTGTGGTTGAATAGAAAATATTTATCATTATTTCAATTAGCTGGTATTATTGGCTGGGGCAACAAACCCAATACGGCTAAAGCTCGGGCGTATGCTAAAAAACACCATCTTCCATATATCTCTTTGGAAGATGGCTTTCTGCGTTCGGTGGGATTGGGGGTGGAAGGGTATCCGCCACTGTCGCTTGTGGTGGATGATCTGGGGATCTATTATGATGCCTCGAAACCGTCGCGCCTTGAAAATTTAATATTAGATAATGGTGCGTTAGAGCCATTTTTAGAGGATGCAAAGCGGGCGATCGCGCTCATTACAGAGCATCATCTTTCTAAATATAATCATGTTAAAGCAGGGTGGCCAGCGCATCTTGAAATAGATGAGAGTAAAAAACAGGTTTTAGTGATTGATCAAACTGCCGGTGATATGGCGCTCGTTTATGGCGGTGTGACACCGGAAACGTTTGAGGCAATGCTCACCGCCGCAAAAGCGGAAAATCCGGAGGCTGATATCTGGGTGAAAATTCATCCGGATGTATTAGCGGGAAAGAAAAAAGGGCATCTGACGGGGCTGTTGGATGGGGATAATATCCGAATATTATCTGAGAATATTAATCCAATCTCGCTATTGGAAAAGATGGATCGGGTCTACACGGCAACCTCACAAATGGGGTTTGAGGCATTAATGCTTGGTAAAGAGGTGGTGACATTTGGGCTCTCTTGGTATGCCGGATGGGGGATTACCGATGATCGTCATGCTAAGATTCAGGCGTTACAGCAGGCGGAAAGGCGTAAGGATCGAACATTGGAAGAGCTCTTTGCCGCCGCTTATTTGCGCTATTGCCGTTACCTAAATCCTTTTACGAAAGAGCGAGGCGATATTTTTGATCTGCTTAAATACTTTGTCATGGCGAAAGAGCGAGCCATCTTGCTTGAAGGTGAGATTTTATGCGTCGGGCTCTCTTGGTGGAAAAAGCGCATCATAAAGCCATTTCTTACAACGTATAATAATAAGGTTCACTTTTTTAAGACGCTTAAAGCCTGTGAGCTTTATTCTCAAAACCATCCTAAGCCCAACGAGCTAAAAGTGATGATCTGGGGGCAGAAGTATCCGCAGGTTGCGAAGTGGGCAACGGAGGTGGGAATCCCACTTTTACGCATGGAAGATGGGTTTATTCGGTCAGTTGGATTGGGGTCTAATCTGGTGCCTCCATTGTCGCTTGTGATTGATGATCGTGGGATCTATTTTGATGCTCGTACGCCATCTCGTTTAGAAGATCTATTGCAACACCACAGCTTCAATGATGCAGAATTAGAGATGGCCGATTGTTTAATCAGCAATCTTATTGAGAAACATATTGGTAAATACAATGTGGGCAGTGGGGGGGTTACGTTGCCAAACCCTCGGCCTGAGACGGTTATTTTAATTCCTGGGCAAGTGGAAGAGGATGCCTCAATTCGATTTGGTTCAGAAAGGATTAAAACCAATCTCGAGCTTGTCCAAGCGGTGCGTAAGGAAAATCCGAAAGCCTATCTTATCTATAAACCCCATCCAGATGTTGTCAGCGGGAATCGTAAAGCGATTACGACGATTGAAGATGCGAGAAAATATGTGGATGATGTGGTGATTCATGCGGATATTCTGAGCTGTATTCAAGCGGTGGATGAGGTACATACGATGACATCTCTCTCTGGATTTGAAGCATTGTTACGTAAAAAGAAGGTGACCTGTTATGGAGCACCATTTTATTCTGGCTGGGGATTAACGACGGATAAACAGCTCGTTAATCGGCGTACGCGAACCCTCACATTAGCGGAATTAGTCGCTGGTAGTATGCTTTTATATCCTACTTATATTAATCCTGAAACGGGAGAATTAATGGATGCATTAACGGCGTTAACCATTTTGGAGGCGATGCGTAAAGAGCGCCATTCTGAGATTAAAACCCATTGGTTAGAGCGAAAGTGGAATCAATTACGAGCACTCTATCGAGTATATCGGCATTCGCGATAAGCATTTTATGCCTGTCAATCAGGCTTAGAGACATCCTCTAATAATCTAGTAATCTTATTCTTAACCGTTTGCAAATCGTCATCATCGTATCGAATCGCTAAGTAGATAATGCCGGCTTTTTCTAGGGTGATTCGTTTAACTTCATCGCGAACTTTATAGTTACCTCGATAATGGCCTTGTCCGTGATATTCGATAGCGATGATAGGGTTAAAGCGCTGATTGACGATTAAGAAATCCACTCGTTTAGAATTAATAATGTTAAAAGCGCTAATATTTTTATTTTTCGCCTTAATGATTTCTCCCAGACTGACTTGCGGGTAGATAAAGAAATCACTTTTTAAATACTTCTGGAGTTCGTTAAATACACGTATCTCGCTGTGATTTAGTAGATTAACGCGATAAAAATCTGAGTTGTGAGCGATATCGATAGACTTATTCTCAACGGATGGGTTTCTATTAAGCGGTGGGATTGGAGGCGTTCGATGTTGTGACGATTCTTCAATCGATTTTTTCATCTCATTGAGCGTATTCTCAATAAATGTTTTTACCTCTTTTATCGTTTCTGGTCGTTTTATAACAATGGCTGCAGCGATCGCTAGCAAAATAACAATTATTAAACTCATTCTTAATCTCTTACTATTAAAAGTCATATGTATGGTATGGGTTTGCGGATCGCTTTACAACCGCGTTCAGGCAAATGGGACTTAAGATGAGATGAAGTTCTCTATTTCATTATAGGTATGATAGCCATTTCTATATATTATGTTAAATTATTGAGATGGCACTATAGACATCGTTAACTATCAGAGTAGACAGATCAGATTTCCTCTTGTTCTATTTGTATTACCTATGCCCCACGGCTTTGGATTCGTTTTCAAGATTAGTGCATAATCCATTCGCTAAAACTTCTCAACCAGAAAAAATAACTAATGACTATATTCAGAAAGGTTTCAAAAAATTCTTACTAATCTGACTAATCCATTATGATTAGTCAGCGTTTATTTGAGCTTGACGGAGAGCTTACTAAGATCTCTTAATCCTGAGATAAAAAACCTCCCAAATTCTGCATAATTCCTACGGCGGATACTACACTTGTACTAATAAAGGTTATTAAGGTGATCCATAGAGCTCAGTTGGCATGCTTTTATAGAATGATTAAAAATAGCTCTAAAGGATGAGTGATTGTCGGATGAAAACGCAACTAACTGCAAAAAATTTGACATAGATCGGGGTTTAAATGAAAAACTGCCAATTTTTAGCGTTTTTAAGAATTTTCTACTACACTTATTTTCACCGAATGACAATAATACTTAATAATTAGATCAGCATTCGATCAACGAGATAATTGAATTAATTGCGCCGGTCATACAAGGATAATGTGTGGCCGTTCCTGTGGAAACGGAGGTTAGGAATGTATGCGTTAAAAGAGACGTTTGCGGTAAATGATAATGTGATAGACTTGCGAACTAAAATTTTAGAGAAACGAAGTGCGTTATACCGCAGAGCGAAGCCATTACTTGAGAAAAAAGGCTATCTGATTTGGAATGAAGGTGATGAACTTCATCTAATCACCTCAGTTGGTGAATTAAATGACTTTTTCTATGATTATATCCTCGAATAGCGTATTATAGAGGTCATATTAATCGAGAATCCTCGATAACAGAACATCCAAATTTCTGTTATTTATCTTTTTCCTACATGTAAATGTATGATAATTGACTCTCCTGTCTATTGTATAGATAACAGAAAAACGCCCCAGATGAGCAATCATTTGGGGCACTTTTTTGTCTGTGTTTTGGAGTTAAAGTTTGGAAAGTATTAAACGTTTAACGATTAACCACATAGCACGGAACGTACTCTTTCCCGGGGAGTTTCATGCGCTGCTGATCCACAAAATCACGCAACAATTCATCCATCATCTCCATCAGTTCAGGATCGCCATGTAGTTGGAATGGCCCTTTTTCTTCAATGGCTTTTACCCCAAAATCTTTAACATTTCCTGCAACAATGCCTGAAAATGCCTGACGAAGCGATGCCGCAAGCTCTGCTTTTGGCTGATTAAGGTGAAGATTGAGTGCCGCCATATTCTCATGGGTCGGCTCAAACGGGACTTGAAAATCGGTGGTGATTTTAAGTGACCAGTTATAGCAAAATGAGTCGCCCCGGCCACGGCGATTTTCCTTCACCCGTGGCATTGCATTCTTCATTTTGCGCGCAACCTCTGCCGGATTATCAATAATAATCTCATAGAGCGCTTGTGCTTCTTTACCTAAACTGCGCTCAATAAACCGATCGAGTGTACGGAAATATTCTTCACTCTCTTTAGGGCCTGTTAAAATGACCGGCACATGAATCTTGCGGTTTTCCGGCATCAGGAGAATTCCCAAGATATAGAAAAACTCTTCCGCCGTACCAACACCACCGGGGAAAATCACAATGCCATGGCCAAGACGCACAAACGCTTCAAGGCGTTTTTCAATATCCGGCATAATGACAAGTTCATTTACTAATGGGTTTGGTGGTTCAGCTGCAATAATCGAGGTTTCTGTAATCCCGATGAAGCGCCCTTCTTTATAAGATTGTCTTGCATGGCCAACCGCTGCGCCTCGCATCGGCGCTTCCATCGCTCCCGGTCCACAACCGGTACAGATATTGAGATGACGCACACCCAGTTCTTGCCCAACTAATCGGCCATAATCATATTCTGATTGATTAATTGAGTGCCCGCCCCAACAGACCACAATGCTAGGATCTTGCGCTGCATGGAGTGCGTTGGCATTGCGTAAAATAATGAACACAATGTCGGTTAATAGCGAGCTATTGCGCACGCCATTATTACTATATGAGCGGTAACTATCGGTCGCCGCCTTTACAAATAAAATATCGCGAAGCGCTGAAAAGAGATTGCGGCGAATAACGTCGGTAAGTTCCCCATCAACAAATACCTCAGTCGGCGGATTAATAAGATGGAGTTTAATGCCCCGTTCGGTGCGCATCAATTCCACATCAAAATCTTTAAAACGATCGAAAAGCTCGCGAGGATCATCGGTTTGGCTTCCGGTATTGAGTACCGCTAACAGACAATTGCGAAAAAGTTGATACAACTCGCCATCGGCCGTACTTTTTAAAATGACGCTCTCGATGTGGGATAACAGGTCCATCGATCCCACGGGTGGGTAGATAAAACATTGATTAGAAGCAGTCAATTCTCTTCTCCTCTTGTGCATGATGCCCCAATCCTGAGGCAATTTCATCGTTCTAAACTATTTTTCGTAAAAAATCCTATGATAGCACCGATGGGCGTGTACGGGAATGCTTACATCAAATAATTACCTCGATGGAGATCAACTCAGATCGGTTTTTAATGGGTTAAATCGGGGCCTTATCGGATTTAAGGCGAATGACTAAATATTCCGACTCAGTGCCAATACGGATTTTTGCGCCCCAAATGCCAATCCCAGAGCTAACGATAAAGGTACTATTATTGATCGTTTTCATCCCGTGAGTGAGATGATAGATTTTCTCGGTAAGCCATGAATAAGGCCAAATTTGCCCGCGATGAGTATGGCCAGAAAGTTGCAGTGTAATCGGGTGTTTCGCGACTTCCTCTACGCCAAATGGTTGATGATCCATCACAATAATCGGCTTATCGATATGATCCGGTAACAGTTCTTCTAAACGATGTCTTTCATAATGGGTTCGATCATCGCGCCCGATGAGATAGAGCTCATCATTAATGATCGTCCCTTCATCAATTAAAAGCTGTATGCCGAGCGCTTGTAAAAAGGCAATATTGGCCGTTCGCGACTCAATATATTCATGATTTCCCAATACGCCGTAGACGCCAAAACGGCTCTCGATTCGATCAAATTCGGCTTTAATGGCATTAAAATCGATTGAATGAAGGGAGTGATCAATAATATCGCCAAGAAGCAGCACAAAATCAGGATTTTCTTGATTAATGAGATCGACCCATTCGGCAAGCTCGTCCGCCTTCACCAAGTGCCCCAAATGCAGATCGCTCAGCGCCACAATCGTGTATGTTTCTGTAAGGTCTTTTTCGGTAATAACGCTATATTCCACCCGCTTTTTCTGGTGATATTGGTGATTGCCATACAGGGTTAAACCGATCATACATCCCGCTACTAGGATAAAAACCCCGAGATTTCCTTCCTTACCGATCCAGCTTTTCAGCGTGCGAGGATGAATCCAGCCGGTAAAATGATTGCAAATGCGAAAGAGATCCCAACAAATGGTGAGTAGCAAAACATAAACCATCATAATGATCCAACCTGCGCCCCATTCCGATAAAATCGCCTCGACCGGATTGGGTATCACATTGGGGAAAAAGCGTGTGCTAACAATGGTAAAGGGCCATGCGAGAGTAAAGAAAACGCCCGCAATTTTAGTCAGTTTACGGAGTAATCCTTTTGGTGCGAGGTGTGCGAGCCGATACCATAAATAGATGCTCAGAAGCATTATCATCGCTAGCATAAAATAGAATACGAGCACGTCTGTTATCCTTTTTCTTAAATTACATAGACAATAAAAAACGCAGTGATCGTGATAATCCTGCGCTTTTCATTACTCTATAAGCTTAAAGATCCCACGAGCGTTTACGGCGCAATTTCGCAACCAGACGTGGCATAATCATCGAGCCAAAGATAATTCCCGAAAAGAGAATAATCGCCCCAACCGTCCACTCATTACTGCGGATGCTCTGTTTTAGCACATCATGTTTTTGCTGAAGCGCTTTTAAATCCACATCGAGCTGATGATTCTCTTTGGTGAGTACTTTATTTTGCTCATCGATTTTAAAGATGCTCTCCGAGGTTTTCATAATCTCGGTAATCCGGCTCTCAAGCTGCTCTTGGGCGGTTTTACTCTCTGCAAGCTCACTTTCGAGAGTTTTAATAATGCTCTCTTGCTCGGTGATTTTTGTTTTATAAGTTTCTACCGCTTTTAAATCTTCGCGCGCTTTTTCAACAAGATCGCGAGCCACGGGCTCATCCATTAAAAAACGTTGATGCATCCAGCCAGTCACCCCGCCTGAATAGCGGATTTGTACAAATTGCCCACGGCGAGAAACCTCTTCCACCGGCGTTCCTGAATCGAGCATTTTTTGAATACGGAAACTATCGCCTGATCCTGCACGCACGGGCGCTTCAAGTTGATCACTCACATAGAGCTGTTTTGCTTCTGCGCCGACAACAAGTACCATCGCCAAAGTGATCATGCTAATCAATCGTTTCATATCCCATCCTATTTGTTTCGATTCGGTGAAAATTGTTTAGAAGAATTTCGATATTATACACATAAATTTTGCAATAACCTATGGTTATGCGCCCTTTTTCACCCCAAACTTGAGAAAAATCCGCATAAAAAAGAGCGATCCCAATCCGTTTGATTGACGAATCTAGAATCACTCTTTTTACAGTGTGTAGAGATCTCTCTTTTAATTCTGTTCTTTCATTAAGCGGTTTAAACGAGCCACAAATGCCGATGGATCGGGAAGTTGCGCGCCCTCTAATAACAGCGCCTCTTCATAGAGAAGTTTCGCTAAATCACTCTGTTTATCGCTCTCTTTTTCCGCTTCAAAGGCTTTAACAATAAAGTGATCGGGATTGATCTCAAGCCAAGGTTTCACCTCGGGCACTTCATGGCCTGCCTCTTTTAAGAGCTTCTCAAAATGTCCGCTCAGTGCCATCTCATTACGCACTAAACAGGAGGCTGAATCGGTTAAGCGTTTTGAAATTTTCACCGACTCCACTTCATTTTTAAGCAGGGTTTCAAGCGAATCCACTAAGGATTTCTCTTCCGCGGATAGAGGTTTTTCTTCTTTGTCCGCCTCTTCTTTAGCATCATCACCATCGAGATTGATATCGCCTTTGGCAACGTTTACAAATGCTTTATCTTGATACTCGTGGAGGAAGCCCATCATCCAATCATCGACCACATCGGTCATCAGAATCACTTCAATGCCTTTTTTCTTGAAGATCTCAAGGTGCGGGCTATTTTTCGCGGTGTTGAGCGAATCGGCAGTGATGTAATAAATCTTATCTTGCCCCTCTTTCATGCGCTCAATGTATTGATCAAATGATACGGTCTGCGCATCGGTTTCCGTCGATGAGAACCGTAATAGGCTTGCGATCTTATTGCGATTGGAGAAATCCTCCCCAAAGCCCTCTTTTAATACCCGTCCAAACTGCTCCCAGAAGGTCTGATATTTCGCTTCATCTTGCGCCGCTAATGATTCAAGCATCGAGAGCGAACGGCGCGTGAGTCCTTGGCGAATCGCATCGATGGTTTTCGACGATTGTAAAATTTCGCGGGAGATATTGAGCGGTAAATCTTGCGTATCCACGACCCCTTTCATAAAGCGGAGATAGCGAGGAATCAGTTTATCTGAGCCATCCATAATGAAAACGCGCTGAACATAGAGCTGTACGCCATACTCAACATTTTGATCCCAAAGCCCCATCGGCGCAACGGATGGAAGATACAAAAGCGATGTATAGCTGTGATTGCCTTCAACGCGGTTATGCGACCATGAGAGCGGGTCTTGATAATCATGGGTGAGCGATTTATAGAACTCAACGTACTCCTCATCTTTTATTTCGGAGCGCTCCCGCTGCCAGAGCGATGTGGCTGAGTTCACCTGCTCGATCGCCACTTCCGTCTCAAATTCGCCCTCTTTTCCTTCAACCGGCACCTCTTTTTCCACCTGCATCATAATGGGATAGGCAATATGATCGGAATATTTAGTGATAATCGATTTAAGCGACCACTCATTTAAAAGATCGAGATGCTCCTCATTCATATGGAGCGTAATGGTGGTGCCGACGCTATCGCGTGTGCTATTTTCAAGGGTGAATTCGCCCTTACCTTCTGAAATCCAGCGAATGGCGTCGCTTGCCTCGGTGCCCGCTTTACGGGTTAAAACTTCTACCTTATCGGCCACAATAAATGCCGAATAGAAGCCAACGCCAAATTGCCCAATCAAATTGGACGCATTTTTCTGATCCGCTTCGAGCTTTTCAATAAAGGCTTTGGTGCCTGATTTTGCAATCGTTCCGATATTGTCGATTACATCTTGGCGATCCATCCCGATGCCGTTATCAGAGAGCGTTAAGGTTTTTGCATTTTTATCAAAGCTCAGCGAGATTTTCGCATCGCCCTGATCTTCAATTATCTTCGCATCCGTCAATCCCTCAAAACGGCGCTTATCGAGTGCGTCTGAGGCGTTTGAGATCAATTCACGTAAGAAAATTTCGCGGTTTGAATAGAGCGAATGCACCATCAAATTGAGTAGTTGGTTAACTTCCGTTTGGAACTGCATCGTCTCTCTTTGATTGGACATAATTGATGTACTCCTTATGCAATAAAATAGCTAAACTTTGGTTATTTATTTGGTTGGCATGATGGGCGTTCTTCCCTGCCTTCCGATCAAATATGGGGCGGAATTTACCGATTTCAAGCATAAAAAATAATCACTTTAGTTTTAAAATGCATTTTTTGAGAAAAATTTCCGTGCCAATTTTTGAATTACGTCACGGCATGATCATATTTAGATAGAAAAGAAAATAAATAATTCATTAAAAATCAATACAAAACAAGCCATTAAACGTAGATTAACATTCCTTTTACACTTCTTAGTACGTTAAATTCGTTTGATCTACATCAACCAAGAAATGTTAAGCCTCTTAACAAGTAAGCTAAATAGATCAATATGTTAAAATAGATTAACTAATGTAGTGTTTTAATTTCAAGTGTAAACCCTTTCTTAAACCATCTCTCTTGGGCGGAGCGATGATTTATATGGAAAACACTGCTTTAAAATTCATTCTAATCTATTCAATTTTAACGTATTTATGAGGCAAATCGATGGTTAAACGGATTTCTCTAACATGCATGGCCGCGCTATTGATGGGGCAAATGAGCTTTGCTTTTGAACCTCATCATGAGCCTTTAATTAAACAAAACCCTCCTAAACCTAATATTTATATGATTCTTGACACATCAGGATCGATGGATGAAGTGGATATTCCTAAGGAAGGAATGTCTATTAATTATAAGTGTAAAAAATCTTCTGGGTGGCGACCAAAACCAGATCCTAATTGCGAGTCTCGTATTAATGTTTTAAAACGTGTAGTTACAAATTTGTTTGAACGTTATCGTTATGATGCCTATATGGGATATGGGACTTTAGGATATTTAGGATATAAATATACTGGGAGTGGAACTAGAAGTTATGATTACAATGTCGTTAAGATGCCAATTTCAGATTTATCTGACGATGACTCACTTAAAAATGCCAAAAATCAAATTAGCGGTATCGTTGCTAACGGAGGAACACCTTTAGCCTTTTCGTTATATGAAACCGCAAAATACTTTCGCGGTGAAGATATGCTTGATAATTATAATCGGGGGCGAATAAATTTTAGAGGCACACTTAAAAATCCGATACGATATCGCTGCCAACAGCAACATATAATTTTAATGACTGATGGGGCACCAATGGGTGATATCACTGGACCTGTTATCAATAGAGATAAAGATTATTTCAATGTTGGTCGTTGGTCAGATTCAATTTCCAATCAAAGAACCTCCAAAGTAGGAGAATTCTTATGGAATCTTGACTTACTTACAGATGCAACAAATCTTGGCTCTACAGATAATGCGGATCAGTATTGGGATAGTACGGGTGCCGTAGATAAAATGCCGATATATTTAAATGCAATTACGTTTGGCAGTGATACTAGTAGTAATGATCAAAAAGAGCTTAAAAACACCGTTAAATATAGTGGAGGCGTGCATGTTGAGGCGTTAAATGCAACCGCTCTCTATGTCGCCTTTCATGATATCTTCCAATCCATTATCAAAACTCGCAGTGGTACGGGAGCAGTAATGGATCAGTTTATCCAAACCACTAATAGTATCCGTTATTCTACATCGTATATCCCTGGAGATTGGACAGGTGAGATCATTGCAAAGGCCTATAATTCTAAGAAAAAAAGTTTCAGTAAAATAAAATGGAGCAGTAAAGATACAATTAAGCCCAATGATGGCGAGTTTTATACAAGTAATGATGGTTATTTAAATGGAAATTATCTCTTTAATGAGAAGGTAAATCTTGATAAAGCTAATATTCAAGATTCATATGTAAAATGGTTAAAAGGAGAATCTCCTAAGAATTTACGTATGCGTAATGATAATTTATTGGGAGCAATCATCAATTCGGATATTGCGCATTATGCAAATGATGTTCCCTATATCAATCTACGTTATATGCAAAATAATATTCAGAAAGAGTTCATTAACTACATAAAACTGCGTAGAGAAAAAATGAAATACTCCCTTTTGATTGCTGGATCAAATGATGGATTAATTAACTTCATCTATTCGGATAAATCAAACACTCCTGGTAGACGATACGTTAGTTATTTCCCATCTTTTTTTAAAGATGATTTAGCGGATATTACGTCCATTTATTACACACATAAATTTAAAGTGGATGGTAAGACTCATTTCTTTGATGCCATAGACAAACATACGTTTAGATCTTTAGGTATAACATCTATGGCTTCAGGATCACGAGGATTGGTCGGTTACCAGCTTTTTAGTGCATCAAGAGATAATGTAGAGGATTATTCAAAAGAGTTTCAAGTTAATTTTGAAATTACTAATCAAACAAAAGGGTTTGAAAACTTAGGATATACCTATTCTGAAATTGACTTTATTAACCATCTTCATAACGGTTCACCAAGAGCTGTAGCTATATTTGGAAATGGATTTGGCGCCAAAACATCTTCTATCTATTTTATAGATGCGGTAACAGGAACACTAATTAATGAAATCGTGTTAGATGCTGATGGCGGCGGCGCAGCTTCCCCCGCTCTTGTCGTTTCAAATAATGCAAGCACAGGATTTCAAAAGCTAGATGCATTATATGTAGGTGATTATAGTGGGAAATTATATAAGATTGTATTCTCGGGGGCATCATCAAACTTTGATCAAGCAGAGCATAAAGTACTATTTGATGCAGGTGGTAAAGAAGCTCCTATTTCGACCCGACCGATACTACATAAGCCCGAAAAAGATGCCATGTGGGTCTACTTTGGAACAGGAAAGGCATTAGAAAAGGATGATATTTCTGCTAAGGCTCTAATAAAAAATCACTATGTATATGGAATTAAAGATTTAGATAAAAAAATCTCTGCTAGTCAGCTACACAGTCAAAACCTTCTTAAAATTGAAAATATTATTGGGAATTCTTCATTACAGGCTTTAACAACGACTAAACATCATATGTCTAACGATGAAAATCATTTAGGGTGGAAGTTGTCATTGAAAATAGGCGAAAATAATTATGAGAGAGTTATCTTAAGCCCTGTTTTGGTTTATAATCCACGGGGTACATCGTTACAAGTTTCAACATGGTCTGCTGTCCTAGGAAAAGAGAATGACCCATGTTTGAGTGATACAGTTATGGGAAGTCTGATAACACTGAACCTATTTGATGGAAGCGCTTCTGACACTTATGCCGCTGTCGATAAGGATGGTGAGCCAATCTATGAAATTGACGATCAAGGGAACTCTATCCCCGTCTATAGAAAATATAACGGAATTCACTCTAAACAAGACGCTTATGGGCGTTCTACGGGGGGGAATATCGAAGGTAATAACCCTTATGGGGGCAATTATTATTCATACTTTATAGAAGAGCTATATGAAGGTAGTACAAGTTATGTTAAACGCAATGACGATGATACGCTACCTGAAGGTGTTCACACTGATACCTATTATGGAGACAGTATAACTGAACTACTTCCAGGTGGTGGTATTAGTGGTGATGATGATGATGATGATGATGATGATGATGATGAACCTCCAAAACCTCCAAAACCTTTTTGCGAGCTATACCCAACACATCCATATTGTAAAGATAAAGGACTCAAACCTGGCCGACTCTATCTTAAAACAATCGCCATTAATTAAATATTTTTAAATCAACTTACGGGAGAGCTTCGGCTCTCCTTTTTTATTGTCGTTTTTTGATTGACGATGATATCCCATCGAATTGATCCATGTTGACGTTAAGTTTTGTAATGATGCTATATTATTTGTATATATTTGTAATTATTCGACATTAGCATGATCTTTCATGCGATATGTTTATTTAGTTCACTTTTACGGAGAAATAATGAAAAAACAGCTTTCCCTTCTTGTGAGTGCCCTGCTCTTATCTAATGCAAGCTTTGCATTTACGCCCCACCAAGAGCCTTTAGTGAAACAAAATCCGCCAAAACCCAATATCTTAATGGTTCTCGATACCTCAGGATCGATGAATGCTGTCGATATGTCTGATGCAAAAGGTAATAAAATAACGCGGATTGCTGCTTTAAAATCTACAGTAGTGAATTTACTAGCACGTTATCGATACGATGCCAACATTGGCTTTACAACCCTTGGCCCAACGGGATATCAGGAAGCGAGCACAACAAATGCAATGTCTTCTGTAAGTTTTAATATTTTAAAGATGCCAATTCAGGATTTGAGCAACCCTAATAATTATGAATCAGCCGTTAATTTAATCAAACATAAGTTTACCATCCCGCCTCGCACAGAATACCGCCAAACACCGATTGCATTTGGGATTTATGAGGCGGCCAAAGTGTTTCGCGGAGAGCCGTTATTGCAGTCAATCAAGGCCGAGCGTCGTTATAGGGTTGGTCTTGGCATATTGAGTCCAAAATATAAAATTATTCCTGCAGAATACTCTTTTAATCGCGTGCAAGATTCACCGATCCAATATCGTTGCCAAGAGCAACATATGATTCTTATGACGGATGGTGACCCTATGAATGACGCGGTTGGCCCTATTTTATCTCGAGATAAAGGCAAATTAAATCATAACGAGACCGATTACCGTAAGGTAACAAAATTACTTTGGAACATTGACCTCATTAAAGATGCTTCAAACTTAACGCTGAAAGATAGCGCGAATAAATTTTGGAATGCGAAAGGAGCGACTCGTTTACCAATTTATTTTAATGCCATTGGATTCAGCGGTGACGTAAGTGATGCGTCGAGTAATAAACTTAAGCAAGCGGTAAGTTATAGTGATGGAACCTACGTTCATGCTTATGATACAAAACAACTCAATAAAGCCTTTCACGATATTTTTCAAAGCATTATTCAGACCCGAAGTGGAACCGGTGCGATTCAAGACCAGCAGGCGCAATCGAAAAATTCCCTTCGTTATTCAAGTAGCTATGAGCCCCGCGTTTGGACCGGTGCTATAGTGGCGCGTTCTTATAATAGTGACACGGGTAAATTCGATACCATCAAATGGGATACTCGCGACAGGATTAAACCCAATCAAGGTCAGTTTTATACCGCTAAAAAAGGGAATAAAAAGAGCACTGGACAGCTTGAAAAAGTGGCGCTTAAAAAGGCCAATATTAACGCACAATATGTTAGCTGGCTTCAAGGAAATGAGCGTCTCGATAAATTTCGCGACCGTCAAGGCAATACGCTCGGAGCCATTATCCACTCGGATCTTACCTATATGGCAAACGATATTCCCTATGTCAATCTCAGTTCATTGAGTCCTTCCGTGCAGGATGAATTTTTCAATTACGCCATGCTTCGCCGTGACAAAATGCATCATAATCTCTTAATTGCCGGCACAAACGATGTGCCTTATTAATTTTATCTACGCCGATAAATCAAGTATTGGGAATCATCCCCGTGCGGGCGAGCGTTATGTGAGTTATTTCCCATCATTTTTTAAAGATGAGCTCGATGACATTACCGAATTTTACTACAATCACAGCTATAAAGTGGATGGAAAAACCCATATTTTTGATGCGCTCCACCAAGAGGTATTTCGTACAATCGGGATTACCTCAATGGGCGCCGGCGCGAAAGCATTAGTGGGCTATCAGCTCTTTGAAGCGCCAAGACATACCGAACGGACTTCTCGTTATGCATCAGGCGTATCATCTGAGTTTCAGATCAATTTTGAGATTACCAATCAAACCAAAGGGTTTGAAAATTTAGGCTATACCTATTCTGAGATCGACTTTTTTAACCCAAAAACCCCCGTCGAAAATCGAGCCGTGGCTGTGTTTGGGAATGGATTTGGCAATCAAGTATCGTCAATCCTTCTGATTGATGCGGTGACTGGCCAAAAAATCAATGAGATTATCTTATCTGATGAAGGTCTTGGCGCGGCTTCTCCGGCCCTTGTGGTTGATCGGGATCCGGATACCGGCTTTCAAATTTTAAGTAAGCTCTACGTCGGCGATTACAGTGGTGATCTTTATAAATTAAGTTTCAATCCTGCATCCACGAATTTTTCCGATGTAAAAAAGGTGAAACTGTTTAGTACAGGATCGAGCGATCAGCCGATTACTGTTCGTCCCATCATCAATCGCGATAAAAGTGAAACCATGTGGCTCTATTTTGGTAGCGGTAGTGCCATGACGCTCGATGATATTGCTAAAGAGGCTCTTAATGTTACGCACTACTTCTACGGCATTAAAGATCTTAATGAGCAGATTAAAAAGGATGATCTACTCAAACAGGAGATTACTAAAGTGGAGGGTGATGGTGAGCGTAAAGTGCTCTATACGTCGATGAATGGAGATAGTCCTGCGGAAAAAGGTTGGTCAATTTCCCTCTCACATCCGAGAAATGCTGCCGGCGAACGGGTGATCTTCCCTGCTGTCTTTATTGGGAATAAATACTTAAGTCTTGCGACTTGGTCCATTATCCCCGGCGCTAAAAACGACCCCTGCCTTGCTGATAAAAGTACCGGATCAAAAATGTATCTTGATCTTTACAATGGCAACGCCGGTAAAATTATTGTTAAAACCGATAAGAATGGTAAAAAAGTAACCGACAATGATGGCAATCGTATATTAGAAGACAATAATGGTTCGCATTTAGAGGATGACGCCTATGGTCGCCCGACGGGAGATTACGTCACGGCCTATAATATCTATGGTGGCTCGTATACGCATAATCCGGTCTACAATCGAGACCAACGCACTGGCCAATCACGGATCTCCAAACGTTTTGAATCAACCGTGAAGATGGAGCATTTTAATACGCTTCTTTTAACCAAAGAGTACCACGAGCAAGAGATTCTCGGGGCACAAAGCGATACCGAGAAAGGGAATACCGAAACCGACCTGCTCTCTCTTTTCGATATTTATAGTGGTGAGGAGTTACGTAACCATTCAGGTCGTCTTTACATTAAGTCAAGACTCTAACCTCATTTAAAAAATAAGAAATCGCTCAAAAATAGCTAATATAGGCTCTATCAAGAGATTCGTGATAGAGCTTTTTGTTTTGTATCTCACTCATTTATAAAAAAGTGTTAACAAATATTAAATTGTATACTAAACTCCTGTAGTCAAAATCAACCGGAATGAGCACAAAAAAGGCTTATTCCAACAGAAAAACTTGCTAAAGTAGCGTCGAATTTACATTTCTAAACTGATTAATTATTTTCATAATCAGCTGAAAGCATTGAGATAGGCGCTTTTTGGCCACAAAACTAACATTGAGTTTCCTGCATTAAATCAATATATGAATCTGCGTTTGTGGCATATATAATGTCAATTTATGTTAAGATCTGTAACTAATTTATAGAGTTGTGAGTAGAATAGAATGAAAAAACGATTATCTTTAGCTCTTGGGACCGCCCTATTAATGTCCCAATTTGGCTTTGCGCAAGAATCCACAGGATTTAAGCCACACCATGAGCCACTGATTAAACAAAATCCGCCTAAGCCTAATATCTTAATGATTCTCGATACGTCAGGATCGATGCGAGAATACGATATGGGAGTTCCTTGTGAAAATGGTTATCCAGGCGAGATGTGTAGTGATAGCAGAATTAATGTTTTAAGAAGCACGGTTGATAGGTTATTAGCTCGGTATCGTAATGATGCGTATCTTGGCATTTCGACATTAGGAAAATTTGGGTATCACATTGATCCAAGATTCGGTTATCGAAATGATTTAAATATTATTAAACATGATTTAAGTGACCTTAGTACATCCGATGATCCAAGAATAAATACTGAAAATGCTGCGAAGCTTAGATCAATTCAGAATACGGTGAAAGGACTACAAGCAAACGGAGGAACGCCGTTGGCCTTTGCCCTATATGAAGCAGCAAAGTATTTCCGAGGTGACAAGTTATTAAAAGAAACAAATTATAAATATAGCTGGAATGATGGACGTTATGCGCACTTTGATAGTTTTATAGGTGTTAAACCATCGCCTATAAAGTATCGTTGTCAGGCACAGCATATTGTCCTATTAACTGATGGTGACCCAGATGTTGACCAGGTAGGGCAAATATTGCCACGTGATAAGTCTGCATTACAGAGACTGTCTAATTTAAATTCGGTGAGAAATAGAGCCGCTGTACGTCGGGCTGAAATTGAAAGGATTGCTAGGAGTAATCCCAGAAATCAAATCATACAAAGATACTATCAGACAGTACTAACACAAGATCGATACAATGGATCAGACTATTTGGGTAACTTTTCAACCTCGTTTATTGCACAGCATTTGTGGAATTTAGATCTTAGAACAGATACTCAAAATCTTGCCACTAAAGACAATGCTGGAAAAGGATGGCTGGATGAGGGATCGGTAAGAATGCCGATTTATGTTAATGCGATCACATTTGGGGATGATACTAACTCTACGTCTAAAAAAGAGTTGGATTTAACGGTTGCTCCAAGTGGTGGTGTTCACGTTCATGCCAAAAACCCAAAACAGCTTGATGACGCATTTAATGATATTTTCCAAAGCATTATTCAAACACGAAGTGGTACGGGAGCGGTAGAAGACCAAAATGCTCAAACGCTCAATACCATTCGTTATACAACAAGTTATGAGCCCCGTGTTTGGACCGGCGCCATTGTTGCTAGACGATATGACAGTAAAACCGGTAAGTTTTCTATTCCTGTGTGGGACACCAAAGAGCGTATTAAACCTGGACAAGGCAAGCTTTATACCGCAGAAATTCAAAATAGAAATGTGATAACTAAAGAGTTAACGGAAGGTAAATGGATCGTAGAGAATGATCGCAGAGGCCGTCCAAAAAAGCCTTTTTGGGTTAATGGATATTACGGTGCATTGGGCGAGCAATATGTACGTTGGCTTAAAGGCTATGATGATCCTGAGTTAAGAGATCGTCAAGGCAATACGCTAGGTGCGATTATTAACTCGGATATCTACCATTTTTCGTCAGACATGCCAAATGTAAATATTAATGAAACGGTGGTAGGAAAAGCGCACCGCGATAACATCATTAAATATGTAAAAAAACGTCGCGATACAATGGGGATCAACTACCTTATCACTGGCTCTAATGATGGACTGATTAACTTTATCGTGGCTGAAAAAACTGACTCAAGTAAACGCTCAGAATTACCAGGAACACGTATTTTTAGCTATTTCCCATCATTTTTTAAAGATGACTTAGCTGATATTACGAGCGTGCCTTATTCGCATCAATATAAAGTCGATGGAACAACGCATTTCTTTGATGCTTTAGTCGATGATCATTATCGCACAATTGGTATTACATCGATGGGATCCGGTGCAAGAGCATTGGTGGGTTATCAAGTTTTTGAAAGCGATAGCGAATTCAAAAAGACCTCGGATGATTTTAAAATTAATTTTGAAATCACCAATAAAACGGCAGGATTTGAAAACTTAGGCTATACCTATTCAGAAGTTGATTACGTTAATCAAGCTAAAGATGATAAGCATTCCCGCGCTGTTGCTGTGTTTGGAAATGGTTTTGGTGCGCCTTCTAAAGTATCGTCCATTTATATGATTGATGCAATAACCGGGCAAAAGATCGAAGAAATTGTTTTATCGAATAATGGCCTAGGTGCGGCATCACCATCGTTATTAGTCTCAAAAGATCCTGTTACAAAGATGCAACGCTTAGAGTCGATCTATGTCGGCGATTATAGTGGCAATATGTACAAAATCGTATTTGACTATACCGCTTCTGACAAAGAAGGAAGCTATAACTTTAAACATTATTCCAAACAAACAATCTTCCAAAGCGGCGGCTCAACAAGACCGATCACAACTCGTCCAGTTGTGATGAAGAACAAAAAAGATAATGATCAGGTTTGGGTCTATTTTGGTACAGGAAGCGCAAAAACAGCGAATGATATCTCCGAGAAAGCATTAAATGCTCAACACTATTTTTATGGTATCAAAGATATCAATGAGACCATTGAAGATGGGCAGTTGATTGAGCAGAAAGTGGAAAAAACGTTTGGTACTGGAAAAGAGCGCCAACTTCTTACCTCAAAAGCAGTGGATGGTGCGACGACACCCTATGGTTGGAAATTAAAGCTCACGCATCGTTCAGATGAAAATAACGAGCGAGTGATCCGCCCTGCTGTATTGGTGGGTAACAAATATATTACCTTTGCAACCTGGTCGATTGTTCGTGGTGGCGCAAACGATCCTTGCTTAAGTGACAACTTAGTGGGCTCTGAATTTACTTTAGATCTCTATACCGGAAATGCAGGAACTATTTTCTGGGAGACCAATCCTGATGGAAGCCTTAAAGGTATCGATAAAGATGGTCAAGGAGAGCCCATTCGCGCCAAATATAATGGTGAACATCTTGATGATGACGCGTTTGGTCGTCCTACCGGTGAGGGAATTATTCCTCATAACATCTATGGCGGTAACTACTATTATGGCTTCATCGAGGAACTCGCTTCATCTGATGGTTATTATGTAGATCTCTCCAAAGACTCTGGCAATCAGTCAGGTATGGCTATTGGTGGTGCTACAATCAGTGGCAAAAATGGTGGTAAATTCTCTTCAATGTCATCGACAACCGAAGGTGGTAAACAGAAGAATAAACTGATTCTTCAAGATGATATCTGGGAATCAGAAGATGAATTAATCAGCGGCAAACGTCTCTACATTAAACAAAGAGCTATTTAATTAAAGTATTATTAATTTATTATAAGTAAATCGCCCTGAAGATCCTCGCTTAATGCAAACGATCTCAGGGCTTTTTTATGCCTCTTGTTTGCGTTATTGAACGTTAAAAAGCTTATTGATTCGTTAACCTTAAATTTTTCTCATGCTATGATAACGATATCGAACATAATCCACTTTGGAGGTTTATTTATGAAACGTTCAACATTACTGATGACCGCTGGTTTAATCGGCGTTTTCACCCTGACAAGTTGCAGTAGCAATCCGTATAATACCGGGTCAAATCCGTATGCCGGTGAAAAGGCGCAAGTAGGTATTGTAACTGGCGCTGCGGTAGGCGCAGGATTAGGCGCGCTGGTTTCTTCGAAAAAAGACCGCGGTAAAGGCGCTCTCATTGGTGCGGGAGCGGGAGCTGTATTAGGCGGAAATACCGGCTATATGATGGATAAAAGTGACCGTAACCAACAGCAATATAATCGTTACGAGCGCTACTAAAAAATAATGAATTTAAGCTAAATTTGAGACAACTAGAAAGGAATTGACTTAGATGATGAAAAAATTAGCGTTCACAATAACAGCGCTCTTTATTCTTTCAGCGTGCACGACGGTGGACCCTTACACTCGTGAAGATAAGATGGCCAAAGGTTCGACAGGTGCGATGATTGGCGCGGCCGTTGGTGCAGGCGTTGGCGCCCTAACCTCTTCGAAAAAAGATCGCGGTAAAGGCGCACTGATTGGTGCCGGTGCCGGCGCAGCACTGGGGGGTGGCGTTGGGTATTACATGGACGTGCAAGAAGCAAAACTCCGTGATGAACTGGCACAAACGGGCGTCAGTGTAACTCGTCAAGGCAATCAAATTATCCTCAATATGCCCAATAATGTGACCTTCGACTCAAGCGAGAGTAACATTAAACCGCAAGGCGCGAACACCCTTCGCGGCGTTGCGATGGTGCTAAAAGAGTACAATCGTACCAGCATTAATGTGATTGGTCATACCGATAGCACTGGATCGGATGCGCTCAATAGCAAGCTTTCTCGCCAACGTGCGGAGAGTGTTGCTTCGCAACTGATTATGATGGGCGTCGATCAAAACCGCATCCAGATGTATGGCGCAGGTCCGCGTGAGCCGCTTGTGAGCAATGCAACCCCTGAAGGGCGCGCGCAAAACCGCCGTGTTGAGATTACCCTCAATCCTCCGGCGCAATAATTACGGGCTTTACGATTATTGATGCATCGATTAATCAAACAGAAAGCGTTGGTAATGCCTAATTTTTAGGAGTATCCCAACGCTTTTTATGTTTATAGTATTTTTATCATAAAAGTAGTGTGAGAGTTTCATTTTAGGAGAGAAAATGACAATTGCGATCATTGGCGCGATGGAGCAAGAGATTGCCCTCCTCGCCGAAAAAATCGAAAATAGAACGGAGCTGACCGTAGCGAATACCAAGCTATTTCAAGGCACGTTTGAAGGGCTTGATATTGTGCTGGTAAAATCGGGGATTGGTAAGGTGAATGCCGCAATGGCGACCACCATTTTGCATGAGCGCTTTCAGCCTGAACTGATCTTAAATATTGGTTCTGCGGGCGGTTTAATTACCGATTTGGCCATTGGGGATATTGTGATTTCCGATGAAACGATCCATCATGACATCGATTCCACGGCGATTAATGATTGTGTACTCGGAGAATTGCCGGGCATGCCGGCGCGCTATCCTTCCGATCCGCGTCTTGTAAAACTGATGAGTGAAATTGTGCCACAGATTGGGCTCAATTATCGGATCGGTCTTATCGGTACGGGCGATGCCTTTATTGCCGATAAAGCGCGGACGGAATTTATCAAAACCAGTTTCCCGGGAATTTTAGCGGTTGAGATGGAAGCCGCGGCCATTGCGCAAGTCTGCTATCAATACGATACGCCGTTTGTAGTGCTCCGGGCCCTTTCGGATATCCCCGAGCAAGAGATGCCGATGACCTTTGTGGAATATCTTGAATTTGCTGCGAAAAACTCCACAAAAATGGTGATCGCCGCACTTAAAGCGCTTAAAGAAACCCCGCTTAATACGTTATAAGCATTGATGGAATTGTTTAAAGGCGCATAAAAAAAGGGACTGATTGAGGATTCGATCAGTCCCTTTTAACACCTCTCTAGAGATCTTGATATGATTTTAGAGCGTGTTTGAATGTCTATCTTTTTGTAATTTGCCGTTAGGCTTCCATGGCATCAAACCCAATTGCATCGAACTCGTCGATTAAATCGTCAACGGTTAACTTTTCGCTGTCATACGTGACTTCAACCATTTTGTCATCAACGCTTGCAGAAACCTTTGAAACGCCTTCAAGTTCCGCTAATGCCTTCTCGATACGTGATGTACAGTGTCCGCAGCTGATCTCTTCTACTTTAAAAAATGCTTGGCTCATCCCATTCCACCTTTCCAATTTGATTGATCGGTTATACGCTTTTTGACTTTGGGCGATTTCCCCAATTTGTTGGGTGAGTATTATAGCGCAAGCTGGAATCATTCGCATCTGAATTTATTCATTTACAGTGATGCCGGACTTTTTCCCATCGCGCCACGCCCTTTTGAGACAATATAGCGTATAATTGTGCGTTTACGATTTTTAGTTTTCCAAAAGGATTTTCATGACACAGACCATCTCCATCATTGGACTCGGTTGGCTTGGCTTACCGCTTGCAAAAGCACTCAAAGCCGATGGATTTAACGTTAAAGGCTCGAAAAGTTCCTCCGAAGGCGTGGAAAAAGTGCTGGCTGAAGGGATCGATTGCCAGCTCTTTAATACCACGCTCGACTTCTCACTTCGGGAAAGTGGCGTGCGCGATCTTTTCAATTGTGACACCATGATTGTAACGCTCCCACCGAATGCCCATCATGGGGTGAAAAAATATCCTTCCATTGTGAAAGCTCTAGGGAAAACCGCCCATTATTGCGGGGTGAAACGCCTCATTTTTACCGGCTCAATCTCGGTTTATGGTGATCAAACCGGGAATCTCACAGAAGAGGCTATTTTAGATCCGGTGAGCGATAGCGGAAAAGCGATTCAAGTGATTGAAGATGCGCTCATTCACGAGGTTAATATCCCCGTTACGATTCTTCGTTTAGGCGGTTTAATTGGCGCGGATCGTCACCCTGCCCATGCATTATCCGGCCGTCATGATGTGAAAAATCCGCATCATCCAGTGAATCTTGTTCATCAAAACGATGTGATTGAGATGATTAAAGCGCTGGTAAAATCCGATTGGGAGAGTAATCAAATCTATAATGTTGTCGCCGATTCTCATCCAACCCGTATTGACTACTACACCAACATGGCTGAGACGCTTGGAATCCCCGCACCAAAATTTGTAGACGATGAGAATGGTAGCGAAACAGAAGGAAAAGTGATCGATGGGTCTAAAATTACCCGTGATTACGGCGTTCATTACACTACCGGAATTTATTAAAAATCTGGATAATCTGTTCAGAAATTAAAACTATCTATTAATCGCTCTTTATTTTATCTCATTGTCGAGATAGATAAGGAGCGATTTGCATTTAACGCAACGATATTCGCCGCCCCGTAAAATGCGATTATGACGAATAATGGTGAGCGCGTGAGTTTGGCATTGACAGCGGTAGGGATATGTTTTTCCCGCGACAGATGTCGTCTCAAATTGGTGGGTGACCCGTGCAGGAAGCCCCATCACGTTATTCATCACAAACTGCCACTCTTTGCCGTGAGGTTTCACTCGTCCATAACGGCGCGCGGTAATGAGATGCGCCGCTTCATGGGGAATCACCTCGCTTAAAAACGCCTCACTATTTTCTAAAAAAAGAATGGGATTGAGCCGAATCTCCCAGGTATTTGGTCTTGCTGATCCTGCAATCTTTCCCCGTTGTTTAAAATTAAGCTCTGGCCGTGGAAAGGGGGTTTGATAAAATTTCTCGGCCTTTAAAAACACATTTTCTAAAGCAACGAGCGCCTCATCGGCAAGCGCGTAAAGCCTCGTTTCTTTATCGGTTAATGGCCGATCAGGTCTTGGAAAACGGTGGATTATTGGTAAGTCAGTCATTAATTATATAGGGCAAAAAAATACTGTGAGCGATTTTAAGATCGATCACAGTATCCTAGCATGATTTGATGTAATTCCGAGAGAATCCTCAGATTACGCTTCCGCAAATTCAAGCGCTAAATCGGTTGCTTTAAGCGCCTTTTTCTCTTCTTTGGTATAGCACTTCATAAACGCCCCATTTTTAAGGAGCATGGTGCGGTCGCCATATTCAATGGCATGTTCCATGTTATGGGTAATCATGATGCAGGTGAGTTTTTCCTCTCGTACAATTCGGTTGGCAATCTCCATCACGTTTTCCGCAATTTTCGGGTCGAGCGCTGCCGTAATCTCATCTAATAGTAGAATTTTAGACTCACTGATGATCGACATAATTAGGCTAAGTGCCTGCCGCTGCCCGCCTGAGAGATTCGCTACCGTTTCATTAAGACGATTTTCAAGCCCCATATCAAGGAGTGCAAGACGTTTTTTAAAGAGTTCCACGCGCTCTTTTTGATTAAAAAACCGAAAGAGACGATTTTTTCCACGTTTATAGGCAAAGGCCATATTTTCTAAAATTGTGAGATTTTCCATGGTGCCAACGCGTGGATCTTGCATCACAATAGAGACATCCCGTGAGCGCGCAATTTGAGAGGTTTTGGTAATCTCTTTTCCATCTAAGAAAATAGAGCCACTTTCAGGGCGCATAAATCCTGAAATAACGTTAAAGAGTGTCGATTTTCCTGCGCCGTTGCCGCCAATAATGACGAGAAATTCACCCTCAGCCACCTCTAAATCAAGATCAAAGAGCACTTTTCGTTCAAGTTGAGTACCCTTGCCGACCACCACATCGATCGAGTTAAGTTTTAGCATTTCCGTCTCCCTGGCATTGCCATCACAAGCACAATAATGATTCCTGCAATAAGGTTAAAATCATAGGCTTCAAGGTTTAGACTTTCTGCATTGAGCGCCGCACTTTTGATTAAGTGGAAGAGCGTTGAGCCGAGGATACAGCTAATGAGTTTGACCCAAATCGAGCGGAAAGGGAGAACTTTTTCCCCAATAATGACCGCTGCAAAGCCGGTAATAATGGTGCCGATTCCCGCGGTAATATCTGCAACGCCGGTAAATTGGCTAAAGAGTGAGCCACCGAGTGCCACTAACCCATTTCCCATGGCAACCCCTAGGATCACCATCCATTTCACATTCACGCCGCTATTTTGGCAAAGACGTTTGTTTTGACCAATCGCGCGAATAGAGAGCCCCATATCGGTGCTGAGTAACCAGGTTAACAGCCCGATAATAAAAAGGGAAATAACGATTAAAATCGTCATAGGATGATCCATACCAAGATTTTTGATAAAGCCTGATGCGCCTTCGAGCGGTGCCATCACTTTATCGGTCCAAACAGTAAAGGTTGTATCATCAAATAAGAGCGTCCGGTTGGTCTGTTCACTCATGACGCGTACGTTCACAGAATAGAGCATAAATGCCACTAAAATCCCCGCTAACAGATCGGTCACTTTAAAGTAGGCATTTAAAATCCCCGTGACTGCTCCGGCAAGCGCGCCGGCAATCACAGAGACTAAAAGTACATAGTAGGGATTGACGCCCTGCTGAATTAAAACGCCGGTGACGGCGAGTCCAAGGGCGAACGATCCATCGCACGTAAGGTCTGGGAAGTCGATCACTTTAAAGGTGATGAAAACCCCCATCCCTACAATTCCAAAGATGAGCCCGAGATTCAGGCTCATCATTAATTCATCAAATCCCATCGATTATTTTACTTCTTGTTTGCCATCGTTGATTAATACTGCCGCGCTATCGATTAGCGCTTGTGGCAATTCCATATTGAGTGCTTTTGCAGCGTCAAGATTGAGATAGAGTTCCATTTTTGAAGGGAATCCTACCGGAATCGTATTGATATCTTTACCGTTTAAAATATCGGCAATCATATCCGCTGTTTCTAAACCGTGATCATATTGGTTTGGACCAAGCGCCGCTAAAGGACCGACTTCTACCGCATCCGTATCAGCAACAAATACCGGTACGCCACCTTTATTGCCGGCCATCACAATGCTTTCGAGCGCTGCAAGAGCTGTATTATCACCGTAGATGAAGATCGCATCAGTACGCGCTGCTAAATAGGCTGCCGCTTGCGGTACATCAGAGGTACGGTTAACCACTTGGCGAACCACTTCTAAATCCATCGCTTTCGCTGCTTTTTTAAGGTCATCATATTGCTTGATTGAGTTCGCGTCGCCCGGATTATAGATAAATCCTAATTTTTTAAGATTGGGGATCACACGTTTAAACATCTCAAGTTGTGGCTCAACATCGACGTAGTTTGACATACCGGTAACGTTATTATTCGAGCCTTCTAATTTAGTAACAAGGTTCGCGCCAACGGGATCGGTGATTGAGCTAAAGACCATTTTGGTTTTGCCATCCATCGCCGGTTTCACTAAACTTTGCGCGGAAGGCGTTCCTAATCCAACGGTCACATCGGCGCCTTGGCTCACAAATTTAGTGGAGATCTGCCCTGCAAGCGGTACGTTTGCTTGAGCCGATTCAACACGGAAATCAAGGTTTTTCCCATCAACAAAGCCGTGCTTTTCAAGACCATCTTTGATCCCTTTTGCCGTCATATCGAGCGCAGGGTGATCGACGATTTTATTGACATAGACTTTCTTCACTTCTTCAGCATTTACAGCGCCTGTCACAAGTAGGCTACCGACCATCAATGACATTAGTAACTTTTTCATGATTCTCCTTACACACGACCGTGTTGAATGATTATAAATGGACTTAGTTTGTATAAAAGGGGCGGAATTTACACATCTCCGCTACCGCTTTCTGCCTGTTCCACTGTAATGGTACAACAATATATCCTAATTGGAAAGAGTGAAGCCAAAATAAAACCTCCCCTCATGGTGACATCATGATGAAGGAGGCTGATATGGTTCGAAAAGGAGCATTACGGCGATACAAGACGCGCCATCAGCGCTTTAACTGTTTTCTCGGTGACGCGGTGCGCATTCATTCCCGCCCAAAGCGACATATATTCGGGAAAATTGTTTTTTTTCGCTTCCGCCCGGAGCGCGCTTGTAAAATAATGCTGGACAGGATAACAGGCAACGGGAAGATCATCTTCGGCATATTGCACCATAAAGCGATTGGTAAATCCGCGAGCCCATTTGCCGGTAAAGGCGTTGGTGAGCATCGTTTCACCGGCGCAGGCATTTAAGATTTTCTCTTTATGAAGTGACGATGCGCCACTTTCAGCGCACGCTAAAAAGGCCGTCCCAATGACCGCAGCGGCTGCCCCTTCCGTTAAATAGTGATCGATATCGAGATACTGACAAATCCCGCCAGCCACAAGAAGTGGGCGATCGGTCACTTGTTTGGCTTTTTTCAGAAGGGTGCGAAGATCATCCCCATCCCCACAACCTGAAATAAAACTGGCCCGGTGCCCGCCCGCCTCAATCCCTTGGAGAATGATCGCATCTAGCTCAAGCGTATCGAGCGCCACGACCTCTTCAACGGATGTTGCCGTACCAATCGTATACGTGCCAATCGCTTTAAACTGGCGAATAATCTCCAACGAGGGCATATCAAATACAAACGAGACAATCGGCACACGATATTCCAATAGAAGCTCAATCTTTTTGGCATAATCGTCAAGCTCTTGGATTTCACGAAACTCGATCGGTTCTTGGGTGATATTTAACGCCCCATAAAAGGGTTTTAATGCCTGATAAGCAGGCTTTGCCTTAGCAACCGTCTCTTTTGTTAATAGCTCTGGCACAAAGAGATTGGCATTATAGACACTCACGCCTAACGTTTTTAGCGCCTCTAAATCCTCTTTTAATCCCGTAAGCGAGCGATAGCCCGTTGCAAGCGAGGGTAACGCACCTGCATCAAACACAGACTTTAAAAATTCTGGCGTTGTAATGCCCCCAGCCATCGGCGCTTGAATAATGGGATATTGAATCTTAAATTGGCTGAGTAAATGATTCTCAAAACGTGAATTTGTCATAGGTTTAATTAGATTGTCCGGGGTTTGCGTTGATGAGAGATGGATTAAAATGAGATTGAACTAAAACTAGAGCTTTTCCTCAGGTGAAAGCTTAGCAAGTACATTAATGTAGCCGCGATTATCCTCATCTTTAATAAAACGCGCCACACGCCCAATCGTTGTCAAACTTGCGCCAGTAAGTGCATTAATATCCCGATAAGAGAGATCGCCCCGCTCGAGAAGCTGACACACTTTCCAACGTTCCGCCATGGCACTAATTTCTTGAGGCGTACAGAGATCTTTGAAAAAGGCCTTCATCTCCTCTTTTGTCTCCAGCAGTAAAATCGCCTTATAGAGTTCATCCTCAAAATTGCGCTCTTCAAGCTTGGTGCGAAGAGCATCATTAATTTTATCCATATCTGTCAGTATCCTCAATGTAACGATATTATTTTATTGGTTATTCCTTGATCCACTATACTAATACATCCATACAATGATTGTCTATTATACGCATTAATCCCCCTCGCGCCTATTAATCCTATTAAATCGATCATAAAAAAGCCCGGCACATCGCCAGGCTCTCTTTGTTTGTATATATCTATATATCTTATTTCATAAATATTGAACGTAACGTCTACTCTTCATCCATCTCAGGTTCCTCCTTTTGAGGATTCTTCGGTGTTTCTTGATGATGGAGGGCTTTTTTCGCCTCTTTCGCTTGATGGCTAAGACGCGCCTGACGGGCTTTAAAATGCGCCTCCACATCGGCTTCAAGTGCTTTTAAGGTTTCAGGTTTTTGAGCGCCGTCCATTCCTGTCATACCAATCTTAATCACGCCCTCTTCTTCCACTGCGTGCGTTGCATGATAGATTGCACTCGCCATCTCTGCATTATAGTAGGCAATTCGCTCAAGCGACCAACCAAAATAACGCGCCATCACTTTTAGAAGATCATCTTTATAAGTGTAGACCGCATCAATATCAAAATAGAGCGCGCCGGTACGACGAATGAAGAAATCAGCGGGGGTCATAATCGCCTCTTCCTCGAGTCCATATAAAAGACGGACATAGAGCTCAATGGGGAGATTCCCCATCTTATCGGGCGTTGCATTTTTCGCTAAGGTAAAGAGTTTATCGACGTTGGTGCCATAAAAGGCCGCTAAGCGTCTGCCTGCCTCTTCGGTGAGATTAAAATCTACAGCCTCTTTTCCTTTTGCTTCAATAAATGCTTCATATTGATCGATAGCGATATTCCCGCCTGAAATGGGAAGTGTGAGCGTTTGGCACGGATTAAATTCCCGTTCAAAGCCGATTTTAAGCTTTTCAGCGACGCGATCGACAATCTCTTCCGCCATTAAGCGATAGCCTGTTAATTTCCCACCGGCAATGGTCATCACGCCGGTATGATCTTCCCAAATCTCATCTTTACGGGAGATGGCTGAAGGATCTTTTCCATCCTCTTTAATTAACGGACGTAAGCCCGCCCACGACGATTCAATATCCACTTCCGTCAAACCAAGCGTTGGGAACATATAATTGATCGCGCCGAGCAGATAGTAACGATCCATCGTGGTAATGGGAGGATTTTCTTTCTCGGCCACATAGATGGTATCGGTCGTTCCGACGTAAACCTTATTACCCCGCGGGATCGCAAAGATCATCCGCTTATCATATTCAGTATCAAAATAGATCGATTGCTCAAGCGGGAAACGCGCTTTATCAAAGACAATGTGCACCCCTTTAGTTAAAAGTAGGCGCTCGTTTTGCTGATCCTTTGTTGAGTCGTTTTTAGGATTAATAATGCGTTCTAAATTTTCCACCCAAGGACCGGTCGCATTGACCACCACGCGCGCATCGATAAGATAGGTATTATTGGTTGCCTTATCGGTAATCACCGCGCCTTCCACCATGCCGGAATCATCATAGTTAAAGGCTTTCACTTCGGCGTAGTTAATCACATCCGCCCCAAGCTCATGGGCTTTTTTAATCACCTCAATGGTTAGACGCGCATCATCGGTGCGATATTCCACATAATATCCGCCCCCTTTAAGCCCCTCTTTTTTAAGATTAGGGACTTTCGCTAAGACATCGCCCGCCTTTAGCATTGCGCGGCGTTCATCCTCTTTCACCCCCGCCAGATAATCATAAAAACGAAGACCAAGGGATGTCGTAAATCGCCCGAGTCCACCGCCTTTATGAATGGGCAATAACATCGGCTCACGATGAGTAACATGTGGCCCATTTTGATGGACGATGGAGCGCTCTTTCCCGGTATCGGCGACCACTTTAAATTGGAAATTTTTAAGATAGCGCAATCCCCCGTGAACTAGCTTGGTTGAACGGCTACTCGTCCCCGCGGCAAAGTCACTTTTGTCAACGAGCGCAACGCTCATTCCGCGACTTACTGCATCAAGCGCAATCCCCGCACCGGTAATCCCTCCACCGATCACAAGCAGGTCATAGGTTTTCTCTTTAAATTGTAAAAAGGTGTGACGTCGATTGAGTGAAGATAAGCTCATACCATAGTTCCTTTCGAGTAAATACTAGAGAATTACACGTTCATATTTCTTAATAAGAGTATGTTATCACATCTCTTATAACGGAAAAATAATGAAAATTATGATTCAATATAGAAGACTTGGCCGTTTATTATTAAGAAGATACCCATCTATAACAACAATAACAAAAGTAAAACGAGAGGTAATGCCAATGAATCTACACGAATATCAAGCCAAAGCCCTGCTTAAGCAATATGGATTTCCCCTGCCCAATGAGATCCTAGCCACAACGATTGAGGAGGTGGTGGAAGCGTACACGCAATTATCGAGCCAATTAGGCACGCATACGACGGTTGTTAAAGCACAAATTCATGCAGGAGGACGTGGAAAAGCCGGCGGTGTCCGTGTGGTGGAGAGCTTAGGAGAAGCGCGGGAATATGCCTCCTCGCTCCTTGGGAAATCGCTCGTAACCCCGCAAACCGATGAAAAAGGCCAGCCCATTCATGCGCTTTTAATCTCTGAAAATCTCTATCCGGTTGAAAAGGAGTTCTATCTAGGGGCAACGCTCGACCGGGAAAATGAGTGCATCACCTTTATGGTCTCCACTGAAGGCGGTATGGAGATTGAAGAGGTTGCCAAAATCATGCCCGATAAGATCTTTAAAATAGCGCTCTCTCCACTCGTTGGATTGCGCGTTAGCCATGCACGAAATATGGGGTATCACTTAGGACTCAATGAATCGCAACTTAACGCATTTATTAAAATGGTGCAAGGCGCGTATAAGGCCTTTATAGAGCATGATCTTGCGCTGCTAGAGATTAACCCACTTTCGGTATTGAGAGATGGCCGGCTGATGACGATCGATGCAAAAATTGCCATTGATGATAATGCACGCTTTAGACAGCCTCATCACGTTGCCGAGCAAGATCGTTCGCAGGAAAATCGCTATGAGCTGATGGCGGCGGAATATAATCTTAGCTACGTATCCCTCGGGGGAAATATTGGGTGTATGGTCAATGGCGCGGGGCTTGCTATGGCGACCATGGATATTATTCAATTTTATGGTGCAACGCCGGCGAATTTTTTAGATGTGGGCGGTGGCGCGACTGAAAAGGCGGTTTTAGCGGCTTTTAAACTGATTTTGTCTGATCCGAAGGTAGAGGCGATTTTAGTCAATATCTTTGGTGGTATTGTGCGTTGCGATATGATTGCCGAGGCCATTATTAACGCGATGGAGGAGGGATATATTACTCGTCCTATCGTAGTGCGCCTTGCGGGAAATCACGCCGAAGATGGGCTTGCGCTGATTGATCGAGCCAATCTTCCCATAATAGTGGCCGAGGATCTTGCTGATGCCGCTCAAAAAGTGATCCAAGCCACCGGAAATACTCCTATGGATAACAGAACAACAGGAGGTCAAAATGGCGATCTTAGTTAATCAAGAGACAAAAGTCTTAGTGCAAGGTTTTACCGGACAAACGGGTACCTATCACGCAAAAGAGTGCATGGCGTATGGAACCCATATTGTGGGCGGTGTGACCCCTGGGAAAGGGGGCGAAATCCATCTTGGAAAGCCGGTATTTAATACGATGCGCGAGGCGGTTTTAGCCACATCTGCCGATACCAGTGTCATCTTTGTGCCCGCGCCTTTTGTGCTCGACTCCATTATTGAAGCGGTCGATGCCGGCATTACACTGATTATCGTAATCACCGAGCATGTCCCCATTCACGATATGATTATTGCGAAAAAGTATATCCAATCGGTGCCCAATGTCCGTTTAATTGGTCCTAATTGCCCGGGAATTATTGTGCCTGATGCCTGTAAAATTGGGATTATGCCGGGACATATTCATAAAAAAGGACGGATCGGCGTAATATCACGCTCGGGGACTTTGACCTATGAAGCCGTCACGCAGACTACCACATTAGGCCTTGGGCAATCTACCTGCATTGGCATCGGCGGCGATCCGATTATTGGATTGAATCAGATGGAGATCCTCGCTTTATTTGAAGACGATCCTGAGACAGATGCCATTATTATGATTGGCGAAATTGGTGGCACCGCTGAAGAACGCGCGGCTGAATTTATCCAATCGAACATTCGTAAACCCGTGATCGCTTATATCGCCGGGGTTACCTCGCCCCCTGGAAAACGAATGGGCCATGCCGGCGCGATTATTGCCGGAGGGAAAGGCACGGCCGAGGATAAATTTAAAGCGTTTGAACGAGCCGGAATTACCTATACACGTTCACCGGCCGAAATCGGGCGGACCACCTACAGCGTATTAAAGCAACACAACTTACTTTAGGCGCAACTTAAGGCTTAAACTGCATAGTGGCATTTACCGCTACCTTCCAACCATGATAGAGTTTTTCCCGCATGATCGGTTCCATCTGCGGGGTAAACTCTTGGTCAAGAGCCCAATATTTTGCAATCGCCTCTTTTGAGGACCAAAATCCAACGGCAAGCCCGGCAAGATAAGCAGCGCCAAGAGCGGTGGTTTCCGAGATTGACGGCCGCTCTACCGGAACACCAAGTAGATCTGATTGAAATTGCATTAAAAAGTTATTTTGAACTGCCCCGCCATCAACCCGAAGCGTCTTAAGTGATACGCCGGAATCTTCCTCCATCGCTTCCAAGACATCGCGCGTTTGGTAGGCAAGGGATTCAAGCGTTGCCCGAATAAAATGTTCTTTTTCAGTACCGCGGGTTAATCCAAAAATCGCCCCTTTCGCCTCAGAATCCCAATAAGGCGTGCCAAGCCCGACAAACGCCGGCACCACATAGATGCCTTCGCTGCTCGTAATACGCGTCGCATATTGCTCCGATTGAGGCGCCGATTGAATCATTCGTAACCCATCGCGGAGCCACTGAATCGCCGAACCTGCCACAAAGATCGAGCCTTCCAGCGCATAATTTACTTTTCCATCGAGTCCCCAAGCAATCGTCGTTAATAATCCATGCTTCGAATGCACCGCCTTTTCGCCGGTATTCATCAACATAAAACATCCCGTGCCGTAGGTATTTTTCGCGTGACCCGCCTCAAAGCAGGTTTGCCCAAAGAGCGCCGCTTGCTGATCACCAATGGCACTTGCAATGGGGATTTGTTGCCCAAAAAAGTGATCCTCTTCGGTGGTCGCATAAATATGGGATGACGGGTTAACCTCCGGGAGCATCGCCTTCGGAATCGCTAAAATATTGAGAAGTTCTTCGTCCCATTTAAGGGTATGAATGTTATATAATAGTGTTCTTGAGGCGTTGGAATAATCGGTAACATGAGCTTTCCCACCGGAAAGTTTCCAGATCAGCCAGCTATCGATCGTGCCAAATAAGAGCTCCCCTTTTTCCGCACGCTGACGCGCCCCATCGACATGATCTAAAATCCATTTAACTTTGGTACCAGCAAAATAAGGGTCGAGTAATAATCCGGTCTTTTCGCGAAAAAGTGGCTCATACCCCGCCTCTTTGAGCTGATGACAAATGGCATCACTTTGCCGAGATTGCCACACAATGGCAGGATGGATCGGTAGGCCGGTTGTCTTGTCCCACACCACGGTGGTTTCACGCTGATTGGTAATGCCGATCGCCGCAATGGAATCGGCACGGATATTGGATTCAGTGAGTACCATCGCCATCACCGATAATACCGTCCCCCAAATCTCATTGGCATCATGCTCCACCCAGCCTGGCTTGCGAAACGATTGGGAAAACTCCTTTTGCGACATCCCCACAATTCGCCCCGCATGATCGAAAATCATCGCCCGCGTACTCGTCGTTCCTTGGTCGATCGCCATAATGTATTGCGCTCTGTTTAGATTATTATCGTGACTCATCGCTCTGCCTCAATCGTTCAAATATTATAATAAAAATACCATAATTCACGCGGGAATGGGTTACACTCAACTCTTAAGAATAACTATAAAACAGATTAGGAGTATTCATATTTATGGCGACTCATCTCTATATTGTGACAGGTGCATCGCGAGGAATTGGTAAGGCGCTCGCAACAAAACTTGATAAAGATCCCGAGAGCATTGTGCTCCGTATCGCGCGTAATAATCCCGAAGCCCTTGAGCACTTTTTAACCCTCGATCTTACCGATATTGATACCATTCCGGAGGTTATTAATTGGATTGATGAAAATCGGCAAGGCGCGGCAAGCATCACGCTTATTAATAATGCCGGTATGGTGGAACCGATTGGATTAATCGGGAGCGTCAATGCCCATTCGATTCAAAATGCGGTGGCGCTCAATATTACCGCTCCGATCGCGTTAACCAATGCATTTATCGAGGCCTTAGAGGATTTTCCCGGGGAAAAATATGTGCTGAATATCTCATCGGGCGCGGGGCGAAAAGCTTATCTCGGTTGGGGCGTTTATTGCATGACCAAAGCGGCGCTCGATCACTTCACTCGCGTGGTCTTTGAAGAGCAGAAATCGGTTAAAAATCCGGTCTATATCGCCTCTATTGCCCCGGGCGTGATTGATACGGATATGCAATCGGTCATTCGGAGCAGTTCCATTGAAACCTTCCCGCTTGTAGAGCGTTTTATCTCCCTTAAAGAGGAGGAGCTCTTAAGCTCCCCGGAAGAGACGGCGCAAAAACTGATCCGTTTTCGCCATAGCGATGCGATGAAAACAACGCCGATCGCCGATGTGAGAGATTACGATTAGCGGAATGATCCGTGCTGATTAACCAGCATGACGTTTTTGATAAAACACCACCAAGAAGAGATAGGCAAAGAGCGCTGAGATCCCACAAAATGCCATTACCGGCACCATCAGCGCTTGATTATGCCCGACGATGAAACTTGCAATCGAGCCGATCATAAATTGTGAGGCGGAATTGAGCGCCATCGCCGCGCCCGCTTGATGATAATTGAGCTCAATAATTTTCGACGCAAGGTTATTGCCCACAAAGCCCGATACGCACATCAATAAAAAGATCGAAATAAGGAAGCTAATCAGCGAATAATCGGCAAAGAAGAAGGTAATCACACCGGCAACCGCCATCCACGAGAGCCCAAACATAATCAGGCTATTGACGGAAAATCGGCGCAGCAACACGATATTAAGGAGCGCACTAATAATCACCCCAATAATATTGATTCCAAAGAGGAGACTAAAGGTCTGCTCGCTCACTCCGTAGGTCTGCTGATAAAGATGCGGCGAGCCGGTAATATAGGCAAATACAAAGCCCGAAGGAAGCGCACACCCTAAGATTGAGCCGAGCGAATCGGGCTTTTTAAGAATGCGAATGTAATTATAAAAAGTGCCGAGAATGCTCACCTCTTGGCGATCCTCTTTTTTATAGGTTTCTGGGAGGAAAAAGAGCGTCGAGAGAAAGGTAATTATCCCAAAAAACGCGAGTAGCCAGAAAAGTGCCCGCCATGAATCAAAGAGTTTCAAAACTTGGACGCCAATAAAAGGCGCTGCGAGCGGCGCGATCATTAAAATCACCTGCACTACCGACATCATCATCGCCACTTTTTTTCCGCTAAAGACATCACGGATAATAGCCCGTCCGACCACCATGCACGCCCCCGCTCCGATCGCTTGGAAAAATCGCGCATAAATAAGGTATTCAATGGAGGTGGCAAAGGCGCTAATAATGCTGGTGGCGGTATAGATCACCGAGCCGATTAAAACCAGTTTCCGCCGGCCATATTTATCCGAGAGTGAGCCATAAAACATCATCCCGATACAAAGCCCGGTTAAAAAGGTAGTGAGCGTTCGTTTTACATCGGAAGGATCGGCATTGAGCCCCTCTTGGATCTGTAAAAATGCGGGGAGATAGAGATCAATCGAGAGCGGACCAAAAGCCGCCATCAGCGTTAAAATCGCCACTAAAAAATGAGCCGCGGGCAAAGCCTTCGGTTGAATCATAGATACATCCCTTACAATCGATCGCAAATAAACGAGCCGATAGTATAGCAGATAGAATAGGAATTATTCTCAATTCGAATCGTACGAAACGGATCGCTTTAAGGCACTTCTCTATTTATATCAAGCAAACACCGCTTTCGGGGTGATATTTCCCACCGTTTACGCTAAAATTAAGGATTGTCTTATTTATTCTTTATTCGATTCAAGGTGGATAAACCAATATGATCAAACTCTACAATAGTCTTACCCGTAAAAAAGAGGATTTTACACCCATTGCACCGCCTAAGGTCAATATGTATGTCTGCGGAATGACAGTCTACGACTATTGTCACATTGGTCATGCGCGTTCACTCGTTGCCTTTGATATGATCAATCGCTACCTACGTTTTGCCGGTTATGATGTCAATTTTGTGCGCAACATCACCGATATCGACGATAAAATCATTGCCCGCGCCAATGAGCGTGGTATCACAATTGGTGAGCTGACTACCGAATTTATCGATGCGATGCATGAAGATTGTGACGCGCTGAACGTTATGGCACCCGATCATGAACCTCGCGCGACCGATTATATCGGCGGCATGATTGAGATGATCGAAACCCTTATTGAAAAAGGGCTCGCTTATGAAGCTAAAAACGGCGATGTCTACTATCGTGTGCGTAAATTCCCGGAATATGGCAAATTATCGAACCAAAATATCGATGATCTTCGCTCGGGTGAACGCATTGCCGTTGATGAACATAAAGAAGATCCGCTCGATTTTGTGCTCTGGAAACGTGCAAAAGAGGGAGAACCTGCGTGGGAATCGCCCTTTGGTAACGGTCGTCCGGGCTGGCATATTGAGTGTTCGGTAATGAGTAAGGAAAAACTTGGCGAACATTTTGATATTCACGGCGGTGGAATGGACCTTAAATTCCCCCATCATGAGTGTGAAATTGCCCAATCGGAAGGTTGCCACGACACGCCGATGGCGAACTTTTGGATGCATAACGGCTTTATCAATATCGATAATGAAAAGATGAGTAAATCGCTCGGAAACTTCTTCACCATTAGTGAGATTTTAGCGCGCTATCCGGCGGAAGTGTTACGCTTTTTCATCTTAAATGCCCACTATCGCACGCACATTAATTACTGCGATGAGACCATTGAGCAATCAGAAAATGCACTCAAGCGTTTCTACACCGCTCTAAATCAAGTGGCGATTGAGGATCGTGATGAGGCCCTGTTTGACAAGGCAATCGCGGAAAATCATGATTATATTGTTCGCTTTAAAGAGGCGATGAATGATGATTTCAATACCCCGCTTGCCTTAAGTGTGATGCATGAGGTGGCCGCACAGCTCAATATCCATAAAGATGCGCTGCACCACGCCATTTTAAAAGGGCTTGGAAATGTGCTCGGCATTTTAACGGAAGAGCCAAAAAAATTCTTACAAGGAGACCAAACGGACCTTGATTTTGACATCGACGCCCTCATTACTAAACGTAATGAAGCACGCGCGAATAAAGATTGGGCCGAGTCCGATCGCATTCGTGATGAATTGAAGGAAAAAGGCATTGTTCTTGAAGACAAGGATGGCCAAACAACGTGGAGACGTATTTAAATGATTAATCCAGAAACTGGCGAATCGCTCATCGAATTTCCCACCTACTTTACCTATAAAGTGGTTGGCGGTAATGATGAGGCATTTGAACCGGCGATTTTATCGCTTGTTGAGCGCGTCGCTCCTCCCGTTAAAGAGGAACATATCGTGCGCACGTTCAGCAAAACCAATAAATATATGACCTTAACGCTCAAAGTTTATGTTACAACTTCAGAAGAAGTTCATTCGATTTATGAGCATTTAAAAGGTGAAGAGCGCGTTTTATGGGCGCTGTAATCCTTAAATTTTAATGATTTAAAAAGAGGCCATCCTGTGATCGGTCTCTTTTTTTGTTTGATTCCATCCATTCTTGCAAGGAGAGCAACATGAAACAGATCGCCGTATATTGCGGATCAAATTTAGGGGAAGACCCCAACTATTTAGCCGGCGCTAAAGCGCTTGGAAAAGCGATGGCTGAAAAAGAGATTACCCTAGTCTACGGAGGCGGCGCGATTGGTCTCATGGGCGCGGTGGCCGATTCGGTGCTTGAGCATGGCGGCAAAGTGATCGGTGTGATCCCGACCTTTTTAAAAGAGATGGAAGTCGCTCACGAAGGCGTGACGGAATTGATCGTCACACCCGACATGGTCACCCGTAAAGCTAAAATGATGGAGCTTTCCGATGGATTTATCGCAATGCCCGGCGGGATTGGTACGCTCGAAGAGCTCTTTGAAGTACTCTCCGCGTCACAATTAAAACTCCACCATAAACCTACTGGGCTACTCAATATCTCAGGTTTTTACGATCCCCTTGTGACCTGCATTAAGAGCATTATCGCGCAAAAATTTATGCCTGAATCGAATCTCTCCCTCTTTGATAGCGACGCTGATCCTGAAATCCTATTAACCAAAATGGCCAACTATGCGCCCCACTTCACCTCAAAATGGCAAGATCCCAGTTATTTGAAGAAGTAGGATATATTGCTATATTGCTTTTGGGAGTTGAGCGACTCTAAAACCTCATCTCTCGAGGGCGTTTACGCTTTATTGGCCTCTCGATAATAGGGTTTATCGATAACCCGTATAATAAAATCAAAATAGATTACTGTGATTATAAGGCTTGTGGCAAAAGCGACCCCTAAGCCGATCAATAGATAATACGCGGAGGCATTAATCATGATGCTAAAAAGATTGGTCAAGATTCCGAGCCTCCAACCATATTTTATGATTTTTTCTACATAGCGCCACTTCGAGCGTTCCTTGGTAAGATCGGCAATCATCGAAAGCAGCGATAGAACCATTAATCCTGAAAAAATGTATGCCAATAGCAAAAACATTTTGATGAACATATCTTCTCCCGCCGACCCGATTCCGGATCCCGCCCCCATTGCCACGGCTAAAAATGCCATGATTATTCCCACTAGTAGCATGAGTCCGCTCCGCACTAGTGTTTTCTGATCTTTTTCCCGCTGAAGACGCACGCTATAGGGGAGTTCAGGCTCGATCATCACCCTCATTTTATCCTTTTTCCCCGTTAAAAAGAGCCTATTTTTCTCTAAAATCGGCACGCCCAGCGCATGAACCGAATCCCCCTCTTTTAAGACTTGAGAAAATTCAAACGGCGCGTGGAGAGTCATCTCCGTCTCTTTTTTAAGATAGATCCGCCCCGTACCATCATTGATGCAAAAATCTTCTGAATCATAGTAACTATCGGCAGTGCTTGCTAGATAGACAAAGGGTTTACTTAATGCTCGCGACTCAGGATCACGATCGCTCATTTCAATATATCCCTTGATGATGACTCTGTTAGCCGGCTCGTCAGGATTTTTGGAGGAACTGCTTGAGATGTCTGCGGACGCCACTCTCTTATAAATGTCTGATATTGCCTCCGGCGCGAATGAATGAGCATCACCCAGCGGTTTATTTAAACGATGAAAGGGATCACTCAATGCCTTAAAGAGCCTAATATAAGTGAATACTTCTCCAGTAAATATCACAAGTAACAACAATCCGACCGACCAGAAAACGCCCCCATCAACAATAATCACGATAAACAGAAATGCTAAAATAATTGGAACGAATTTGGCCATCAGCCGCTCTTTTATCGTATCTTTCTTTGTCATTTTAAGGGTGCTTATTTGTTATTGTAGAGAAACGTTCATGCTATCAGGCTCTTAGACATTCTTTAAGATTTGCATCAATGATGGCCGATAATTGGATAGGTAACAAATTTATGAAATAAATGAGGCGCGTCCACGAAGTTTGGCTTTATCGGTCTCACTATTAACAATATGCATTTTTTTATGGCAATTTGGACACAGTGCAACGGTATTTTCTATCGTATCTTTTCCACCTTGCGCAAGCCATATAATATGATGTGATTCCAAATAAGGGGCACCTCTTGGAGTATTAAAGGGAGCGGCTTGATCACACAATTGGCACATTCCTTTCGCTCTACGTTTGGCATATTCCGCAACATAGACATTACGTTTATAATTAGTTGCCAACTCTTGATAAAGCTCTAATGTATCGGCAGCAAGAAGCGCTTCTGCTAACACCTCTTCATCGGATAACTTACTTAGGCGGCGTAATTTTATTCGCGTTGCAGCATCAATATCGTCTTTTAATAATAACCGCGACCCATGTGTTAATTTAAGAGGAAAAACGCACACATTTCTTAAATTGCCTGTGCTATCCGGTTGCTGCTCTTTATATGGCTCATCCGCTAATTCCATTTTTCCTGTATAGGTATATTCTTTATCTTTAAACACCTCAAATAGATAGATGTTTACTTGATTTGTCTCCGACTCATAGAGCGTTTTGTTTTGGCTCTGATCAAATCGCTGATCCCCAATCGTCCCCATCCCGGTATAATGCAAAATATCATTTTCCCAACGATCATCATAGATAGATTTAATATGATTAGAGACCAGGACTAGAGCATTTGTTTTAAGTGATCGCCTCATTCCACCTTGAGGACTGCATAAGAATATCTCACAAAGCTCATGATTATTTAATTTGGTGCCGATCTGTAAATTATTAATTAATTTTTGATACATCATTTCCCTCCTTTATAGATCACATATCTTTACATAATGATACGTAACATAAAGAAAGCAAATGCATCTTCATATATTTTGATGTTGTTAAAATTCGTAGAGAACAAAAAAGCCTAGACTCGTTAAAATCTAGGCTTTCTGATTACCCTTTTCAATAGTTGATCAGGGCGATTTGATTAATTTGATTAAATTAACAACTAACCTGCGTGACGTGAACGGCGTGGTTTTGCGTTATCAAAGCTACGTTTTGCTTTGAAACCGCCCCCTTCGCTATCACGACGGCTACGGCGTTCGCCACGATTGTTGTCATTATCGCGACGATCTGAGAATTGACCGCGTTCATTGCGATCTGAACGACCACGACCACCGCCAAAGCTACGCTCGCCTTGATTATTGCTATTGCCACCACGACGCGATTCAAATCCACGTTCATTGTGCGCTGCACGCTCACGACGACCTTCGCCACCACCGCGACGATTATCGCGATCACCACGGGCTTCAAAACGATCATTACTACGCTCGTTACGTCCACCGCGCTCACCGCGAGATTCAGAGAAATCACGACGGCCACGGCTTTCACGGCGCTCTTCATTACGGCCTTCGCCACGACGACCACCACCGCTATTACGGCGTGAGCGACCGCGACCTTTTCCGCCGCCATTGCCACCCATTGATGGAGTTTTGTGAGGCTCTAATCCTTCGATGACGTTCGCTTCAATCTCTTGATCGATAAAACGAGTCACTTCTGAAAGTAGGCGACCATCTTTATGATGAAGAATCGTTACCGCAACACCGCTACGACCCGCACGGCCAGTACGACCGATACGATGCACATAATCTTCGGCTTTACGAGGAAGACCGATATTAATCACGTGAGTGATCGACGCAACGTCAATCCCGCGCGCTGCAACATCCGTTGCGATTAAGATTTTAGTACGACCACGGCGAAGATCATCTAAACGGCGATTACGCACATTTTGTGGTAAGCCGCCATGTAAGAAGCTTGCAGATACGCCTTCATCACGAAGTTCATCGGCAATTTCTTCACTCTCTTTTTGCGTTGGTGCAAACACTACCGCTTGGTCGATCGCGGCATCATCAAGCCAATGACGTAAAATTTTACGCTGATGCTCTTTACCGTCCGCCCAGTTTAAAAGCTGTTCGATTTTTGGATTAATATTATCTTTAATCGCAAGCTCAACACGAACCGGATGATCCATCATGCTTTCCGCTAAATCCATCACTTTACGTGGGAATGTTGCTGAGAACATTAAGGTTTGATTAACGTTATGACAAGCATTATGAATCGCTTTAATATCGTCTGAGAAGCCCATATCAAGCATACGGTCTGCTTCGTCAGCAACGAAGAAACGCACATCATCAAAGTTAATCGCATTTTGATTATAAAGGTCTAAAAGACGGCCCGGCGTTGCAACCACAAGCGCGACATTTTGTAACTCTTTAATTTGACGACGATATGGCATACCACCGACCACTGTTGCAATGCGGAGGTTACGGCTATCGCCTTTTAATAAAATTGCTTCTTTAGAAACCTGAAGGGCAAGTTCACGCGTTGGGCACATAACAATGGCCTTAGGTTTTGCAACTTGCATGCGCTCACGATCTCCGCGACCACGACGTGGACGAGATTGTGAATCGCCAGAAGGAGAATCACTCTCTTCTGTTAAAATTTGGTGTAATGTGGGTAATAAAAACGCAGCCGTTTTACCGCTACCGGTCTGGCTACTTACCATCACATCTGCGCCGCCCATTGCAACCGGCACAACTTTATTTTGAACCTCTGTAGGTTCGTTATACCCCATTTTTGCCACAGCTTCGAGTAACGTAGGATGGAGATTTAATTTTGAAAACATAAAAAACTATCGGCCTTATTGCTAAGGTCGCCTTTTATAAGCTTGGAATGTGCTTGATCATTCTCGGTCAGAAGAAACATCGACCGGATACTACTCTTAAGTGTCAAGTACACTTAGCTCATAATCTCACATTATGAATTCACTGGGCGATGAGGAAAGGAGGAATCATACGCTGTTTTATAAAAAAAGCAACGCTTATTTACTTTTTTATTTGCCTCAAGGGGCGTTAATTCATCTTAATCTGCTTTAATTAGGTAGCGCAGATTAATGCGGTCTTGGCATAAGATCCCGTTTTCAATAATTTTAAAGGGATATTGCTCGACAAAGTAATTGAGCTCGATTCCATCAATCCGAAAGCCCATTTTTTGGTAGAGCGCCTGTGCGCCAAAGCTTGAGTTGCCAGTACCGACTAAGAGCGAATCATACCCCTCGGCGATCGCTTCATTAATGGCATATTCAATTAATAACGTTGCAAGACCTGAGCGGCGATAGGCTTCTAAAACCGCAATGTTCATAATCTCAAGCACGCCCTTCTCATGGGCTCTAGGGGCTAAAATCAGAACGCCAACGAGCTCTTCTTCATGATAGAGCGCAAAGAGTTTTCCGATCGAAAGCGCTTCATTTATTCGTGCTTTAAGGGGATCGGCATCGAGTAATAGCTCATAATGGCTCGGATCGGGCTTCGCAATTTCACGGATATCACAATGAGCCTTCGAGATTAATATCGTCATAAGATCTCCTTTTTCCGTAACGATTTAGTAACAAACAATAACTATCACCCCATTATAGAATAACCATCGTAACTTACAATACTTATAAAGGATTACTCAGCGGGCTTATTCTCGAGTTTTGCGAGCTTTTTCGCGCGATATTTACGCCAGAAAACAGAGACTAAAATAAGTGCGCCGATGCCTAAAAGTGCAAAAATCCCCACCTGAAATTGATGGATTTTATGCTCAAGCCAGTCGATATTTTCAGCGCCAAAGACTCCCAGATAGATCCAAACCGGCACCGAAATGAGTGCAGCGAGCCCATCCATAATCAAAAATTGCATAATGGAAACACGGCGCGTGATGCCGGAGGTGATATAGATCGGCGTTCGTAATCCTGGTAAAAAGCGCGCAATAAAGAGCACCCAATTGCCATATTTGGTAAAAAGCGCTTTAATGCGAATATAGCGTTTGCGCGTGATAATCCGCGCCACCCATTTTAGCCGTAAAATCCGATAGCCAAAGATGCGCCCGGCGAGAAACATCACCCCATCACCAATTAAGACACCGGCAAGCCCGACAATCACCATAAAATGTGGGTTTGCGTGCCCG